>JACPZS010000098.1 GCA_016195385.1 Verrucomicrobiota bacterium | reverse complement strand
GCCGATGGCGGCACGCGCACGGCGGCGATCACGGGTGCCTACGTCGCGCTCCAGCTTGCGATCAAGAAGCTGCTGAAAGAAAACAAGCTGAAGGAAAACCCGTTGCCGGTCGCCGTGGCGGCCGCCAGTGTCGGCATCGTGAACGAACACGTGTTGCTGGATCTTTGTTACGTCGAGGACGTCGCGGCGAAAGTCGATATGAACATCGTGATGACATCCGCTGATCAGTTCGTGGAGGTGCAAGGCAGTGGCGAAGAATCCACGTTTAGCGAAGCGCAGTTGAGCGCCATGCTCGCCATGGCGCGCGGTGGAATCGAGCAATTGTTCACCGCGCAGCGCAACGCGGTGGAGGCGAATTAGACACGACTCGTTTTTGCGCTGCCGCGAATGAGCATGAAGCCGGCAAGACTTTGGGAAATCGCGGTTACGGTCGCGCCGGAAGCGGAGGATGCCACGGTGGCGTTGCTGGAAAAGATTTTTGAGACCACGCCGTCCGCATACTCCGATTTGGAATTGGGCACGACGAGAGTTTCCGTGTTTCTGCCTGCGCGCGCGGCATGGAATCAAGCCAGCGAAAAAGCACTGGCAACCGGTTTGGCGCGAATGCGTGGATGCGGACTGGCGGTCGGGCCGGGTGAAATTTCGTTCAAGTCAATTCGCCCGCAAGATTGGGCGGAGTCGTGGAAACGACATTTCAAACCGATCTCGATTGGGTCGAAACTGCTGATCAAACCAAGCTGGAGTCGGCGGCGACCGCGAGCCGGGCAAGCGCTCGTCGTGCTCGATCCGGGACTGAGCTTCGGCACCGGCCAGCATCCGACGACGCTATTTTGCCTCCAACAACTCGCGCGCAGGCGACGACCCGGCACGCGACAATCATTCCTCGATGCCGGCACTGGCTCGGGAATTCTCGCCATCGCCGCCGCCAAACTTGGTTACCAGTCGGTGCAAGCTTTTGACTTTGATCCTGAAGCCGTCCTTGTCGCCCGGACAAACGCGGCCAGCAACAGTGTGGCGAAAATGATTTCGATAAACCGGCGGGAATTGACGCGCTTGCCGGTTAAAACGAAAGCGCAGTTCGATGTCATTTGCGCGAACTTGATTTTCGATTTGCTGATAAGCGAATCGTCCAAGTTGATCAATCGGCTGAAGCCGGACGGGACGCTCGTGCTGGCCGGAATCCTGGCGACCCAATTTGAACGGGTGCGCGCTCATTTCGAGGCCGCTGGTCTGCAATTGATGTCACAACGGACGCAGAAGGAATGGCGATCGGGCGCGTTTCGGATTGCCCGCCATGGAGACGTACGGAAGTGATCCTTCTCAGACAAACTGGAAAAATTTCCGCAAAATTGTTGAACAATTTTCTCCAGCGAGCACTCTATATTTCCGAAAAGTAAAGTATGAACGACGGAATGAGCGTTTTAGGGCTTCCAACGGACTTCCCCAGTGGCGTTGGCATTGTTTTCGCTCTAGTTGTTCAGAATGAAAGGATAGTTCAACGTATGATGAAATCGTTAGACCTCATCTCGGATACCATCAAGAACCCCAAACATCCCTTCCGGCAGGTCGATGCCCAGCCGGACAAACCACACAAGCACCGATATGAGCGGCGCAAGATCAAAGAATACATCAAAATCGCCGACTGGATGGAAGAACAACAAGTCTGACCAAATCTAAAAAAACCTCAATTCCAAAACCTAAGCCACGCGCGATGCGTGGCTTATTTTTTGTTCGCCGTCGGCTGACATTGCCGACAGACGCCGAAGAATTCCAGTTTGTGCGTGACGGTTTGGAAACCATTCTTCGCCGCCAGTTTTTCTTCGAGTTCGCGGGGAAAACATTCGTCCACTTCAAGGATGATGGCGCATTGCGTGCAGATCAAATGATGGTGATGACCGTCGTCGCCGTCAGCGAGCAGTTCAAACCGTGCCACTCCATCGCCGAAGTCGAAGCGTTTGACGAGACCCATCGCGCGGAGCAAATGCATGGAACGATACACGGTCGCAAGGTCGCATTCTCCCGGAGGCAGCGCCGCGAAGATCTCCTTGTTTGAAAGTGGATGCGGATGCCGGCGCAGCAAGTCCAAGATTGCCTGGCGCGGGCCGGTGACTTTGCGTGATCGCCCACGAAGCCGCGACATCAGATTCGACAACGATGGGTTCTTCCGTCGGATCGCCGATTGAACATCACTTGGCGTGCTCACGGCTGAAGTTGTTTTGAAGACTGGCTGGCGCGCACGAATCCAATCATCATCGTTATCAAGAACAAGCCGATGCAGGCGAGCACGATCGCGGGGCCGCAGGGAATGTCCCATTCGTTCGATGCGAGCGTGCCGCTGAATCCACCGAGCAGCCCAAACGCCACGCTGAACCAGATTTGCTGGCGCAGGTTGCGGCTGACATTCCGCGCGGCGGCCGGCGGTATTACGATGAGCGACGTGACCAGGATGATTCCCAACAGCCGGATGCTGACGGCGACCACGAGCGTCAACACGATGACGAAAAGATAATTGTCCCGGCGGACCGGGACGCCGCAAACGTGGGCCAATTCTTCCTGCGCGGTCAGCAACGTTAGCGCGCTGAGGTTGAGAAAGATTCCTGCGCCAACCACCACGAACAGCCCGGTGGCTAGCCAGATTTCCTGCGGCCCAATGGCCAGTATGTTGCCGAAAAGGTACGTATCGATCTGCCGGCGAAAGCCTTTAAGCAAACTCAGGATGATGATGCCCGTGGCCACGGACCCGGAAAGCAACAGGGCCATGATCGTATCCGTCAGCAGCTCGGTATTTTCCTTGAGCCAGAGCAGGAGCAGCGCAACCAGGAGGCTGAAACCGATCAACGGAAGCGTCGGATCCGCCATGCCAAACCAAAAACCCAACGCGATGCCAGCGAGCGCCGCGTGCGAAATGGTGTCGCTGAAAAACGCCATGCGCCGCGCCGTGACGAATACGCCCAGCAGCGCGCAAAGCGGGCCGAGCAGAATCGCCGCGAGCAGCCCACGCCACATGAAGGCTTCAGTGAACATGATGATGGTGATACGGCGAGACATGGAGGCCGTAGGCCTTTTTCAAAGAGTCGGCGTTCATCACGGAATCTGGCGGGCCTTCGCAACAGATCGTGCCGTTGAGCGCGTAAACCCAGGCTGCGTGCCGATAGACCATCGACAAATCGTGCGAGACGAGAATCACGGTCAAACGATGCCGGCTTTGAATTTCGGCAATCAGATCGTAAAAAGTTGCCTCCCCTGGCGTGTCCACGCCAGCCGTCGGTTCATCGAGAAGCAGGAGATCCGGTTTCTTGAGCAGGCTGAACGCGATCAAAACGCGCTGGAGCTGTCCGCCGGAGAGTTGGGCGAGCGGACGGTTCAGCAACGGCTCCACGCCGATTTGCGCGAGCGTGCCGCCGATGGCCGCATCGATCCGCCGGTGCGACTGCCAGAACCAATGCCGCGTTTCGCGCAGCCGCAACGCCAAAAGATTTCGCCCGCGTCGAGCTTTTGCAATCCCAGCAGGCAACGAAGCAGAGTGGTTTTTCCCGAACCATTCGGCCCGATTAACGCCACGAGCTGGCCGCTCGGCACGGTCAGATTCACTCCGCGGAGCACCGCATTGCCGGCGAACGCCACGTGCGCATTCCGTACTTCAACCAGCGGCGGCGCCACGTCGTGTTTGGTTTCACTCATTGCGTCCCTGCATTGCTCGTCGCAGCGCGGCGAGATTTTTTCTCATCCCGTCCTCGTACGCGGTGAGAGTGAGCGGCCCGGTTTCCAGAGTGTCGAGTTCGGCCGAAGTGATGTTCAAATCACGCGCAAATTGCCGCGCCAGCTTGGACGGCGATAGCGCTTCGGTGAAAATGGCTTTGACTTTTTTCTCGCGAACGAGCCGCGCAAGTTCGCGCAGATGCCGTGGTGAAGGTTCGACTTCGGGTGTCGTTTCGAGCACGCCGACTATTTGCAATCCATAACGACGCGCGAAGTAGGAAAAGGCGCGATGCTGCGTGAGGATCGGCACGCCCGCAAACGGCGCCAGGCCAGCGCGAAGTTCCGCATCCAGTTTTTCCAGCCTCGTGGCGCAAGCGGCCGCATTTGCCGCGAAGATCCCGGCGCGTGCTGGATCGGCCTTCTGCAACGCGCGCAGAATGTTCGTCATGGAATGTAAAATGAGTCGCGGGTCGAGCCAGATGTGAGGATTCGCTGACAGCTTTGGCAAATTTTTCTCAACGGGCGGCCGCGCTTCAGTTTCGCTGTCCAGAGTTTCAGGGATCAGTTCCGTGCTCAATCCGGACGCAGCTTCCACGACGCTCGCAGGAGTCTTCCCGGCTACCGATTGAAGTGCTTTATCGAGCCAACTCTCGAGTCCGAGTCCGTTGATGATGATGAGATCGGCATCCTTGAGCTTGCGCAAATCCGAAGGCGAAAAGGCGTACTCGTGTGGGCTGAGGCCGGCCGGCAATAGATTTTCCACTTGCGCCGCCTCGCCAGCGAGGGCGGTCGCCAAACAGTAGAGCGGGAGAAAACTGGTGACGACTTTGATCCGAGGAGGCGCTGCGGCAGGCAATCCCACAACCGTCAAGAAGCAACCGAGAACGAGCGCGACGTGTCGGCCACAGGCGACCGCTCCGCAAAATTCCAAGAAATTTTTGCTAATTGCAAACGGATTGCATTTCACTCGCAAAAGAAAACTCCGCCAGGCAACCATGGCCGGCGGAGTGAAATCCTACTTCATCAGCAGCATCTGGCGCGCGCGCTTAATCGAACGGTTCAACTGGCGCTGGTAATGCGCCGGCAGACCGGTGTATTTGCGCGGCAGGATGCGGCCTTGATCGGTGACGAATTGCTTGAGCAGGTTGACGTTCTTGTAGTCGATGGCGTCAAGGGTGAAATCAATTTTGGGCTTCGGCCGCGGGATGCGCACCTCCGCGGTGGAGCTTCTGCCGCGGCTGTTGCGATCCTTGCGATCCGTATTGGTTTTTCGTGGCATAAACGGTTACTTGATTTCGCGATGCAGCGTATGACGGCGGAGAGCCGGGTTGTATTTCCGCAGTTCGATTTTATCCGTCTGCAACTTTTTATTGCGCGTGGTGGTGTAGCGCGAAGGCGATTTGCCTTCTTTGCGGGCCTCGGTGCATTCGAGGGTGACGATTTCTCTGGCCATAAATTTATTCCTTTTCCTTCGCCGGCTTCTCTTCGACTTCTTCTTCCTCTTCCACTTCGACGGCGCTGCCGCCCTCCAGCGTGCCGAGCGTGCCGAGCCGGCGCTGGCGCAACGCGCCGTCGCGCTCGAGCTGCGCCTGCGCCTCGACGGTGAAGCGCGCCCACGGGATGGCGTCCAGGCGAATCTTCGGGATCGGCTTGCCGGTCAGTTCGCAGGTGCCGTAAGTGGCTTTCTCGATGCGCTTGAGCGCCTCGTCAATTTCATACACGGCATCCTGATCGGATGAAAGAAGACTCAAGGCAAAATCCCGATCGAAATTATCCGTGCCCGAATCCGCCATGTGCAGGCTGTAACCCGCCATTTCCTGCGCCGACTCTTTCGCCAGGCCGCTCATCTGACGGAGCAACTGTTCACGGAGTCCGAGCAGGATTTGGTAGTACTTCTGCCACTCCGGACGAATCTTGGCCCGCCCATTTCTCGTGGGCGCGCTGGTCTTGCCGAGAATCGCAGCGGCCGTCGCTGGCTTCCTAGTCTTGCTTTTGCCCGACGCGCCTTTCGGTTCTTTTTTTGCTGCGTGTTTCTTCGTAGTCACAAAACAAATTGTTCAATCATCTCCGAGCTGGAACGGCATGCGATGCTGATAAACCGCCAAGTTCCAGTCGCAAGAGGGCGTGAATCTAGCAAAGCGAGTCAATTGCGCCACAAAAATTTCAAAGAATTTTCAGGCGACAATCAATGGACTTTTCGTGGAGCGCGGACAGCGCGAAGCAAAACGTAATCACCCCGAACAGGGCAGGGATTAACGGTGGAAAACCGTAGGCTGGTTCAGCGATTCGTGCTCAGGGATGAGATCTGAATCTTGTAGAAGCACTGCCAGTCGCCGGCTTGCGAACCCAACTCGACTTTTTCCCGGCGATAAAAACTGACGTGGCCATCCTCAAAAAGAAAATTGCCACCCGTCGGGGCACCGTTCTGCCCGCGATGCACGGCGGTGGGGATTGATTTTCCGGCATCCACGGTGAACCAGCGCAAGTTGCCAGTATTTGCCTTTGCGTTCCAAGTGCCTAGCGCTTGCAAGCGATCGATGAGGATCGGTGCGTCGCTAAATTCGCCGCCCAGCTTTTTTTTGGCCGCCCAGCCTTCGAGTCCGTTCGAGTTGTAGGGCCAGCCGCCTTTGACGTTGCGAAACGGCAGGTAAAAGTATCCCGTCAATTGTGGGAAAGTCTCTGGTCCGGTGGCCCCGCGCCACAAGTCGGCGTAGCGATGCCACTTATCCGTCGGGCAAAAAACAACGTGATTTCTTTCCTTCTCCGTCTTGGTTTTCTTGGAAGGTATAAGGTACTCGTTCCAGAATTTTGCCGTCCGCGCCCCGCACCAACTCAGATCCGAGCCATCGGTGTTGTCCGGAAAATATTCCTCGTTGTCGCCCGCGTACATGTGAATGGCAACGCCCCATTGTTTACAATTGCTCGCGCACAGCGCCTTTTCACCTTGCGCCTTGGCCTTGGCCAGCGCGGGTAACAACATGCTGGCCAGAATCGCGATGATGGCGATGACGACCAGCAGCTCAATCAACGTGAAGCCGAGGCAATTCACGCCACGCTGCGGGGATGCGGCTCCGGGAGAAATGGAAAGCGATTCAGTTTTCATAGAATTTTGCGGGCTTAATTTAGATGAGTTTTGATACCACGCTGCGCGTCGCTGTCAATGCTTCTCGGCAAAGGTTTTCCCCCGATCGCCACTTCATGGGCAAGTTTGGCGCAGCACGCGCGAACGGGGAGGATCTCCCCGCCGCTTTGTGAACAGCCTGTGAATGGCATCCGAATTCGTGCGCAACAACTTTTTCCAGTCACCAGTTGAGTTTGCTTCCGATTTGCCGTGTGCTTTTCTCATGATCGATTCTGTCAATCCCGAGGGCGGTGGCGGTACCACGGACCTGAAAAACACGCGCCGCAAAAAGCCGCTGCTCGCAGATCCGACCAGAGTGGATCGCCTGCCACCGCATTCGCTCGAAGCCGAACAGGGCGTGCTCGGCTGCGTGCTGCTCTCGCCCAACGAATGCCTGGGCGAATACATCCAGAATTTCAAGGACGCGCTCACGGCCTTCTACGATCTCCGCCACCAGTGCATTCTGGAATGCCTCGTCGAAATGTACGACGCGAAGGAGCCGATCGATTTGATCACGCTGCAACAAAAGCTCCGCAACAAAAACCAGCTCGAATCCATCGGTGGTCTGACATACCTGTCCTCGCTGGCGGACTCCGTCCCTTCTGCGGCGAACCTCAACTACTACCTTGAAATCGTCCGTGAAAAATACCTGCTGCGGCGCGTCATCCAAACCTGCACCGGCGCGGTGGCGCGCGTGTACGAACACGAAGGCGAAGTGGACGCGCTGCTCGACGAAATCGAGCGCGATGTGCTCCACATCAGCGAAGAACGAGAAAAGCACGGCACCGCCACGATCAAGGAACTGGTTCACAAAGCGATCAACACGATTGAAGATTTCCACCAGCGGCAGGGCATGCTCACGGGCCTTTCGACGGGGTTTCCCGACTTGGACAAGCTTACCAGCGGGTTGCACGGCGGAGAAATGATCGTCATCGCGGCGCGGCCCAGCATGGGCAAAACCTCGCTGGCAATGAACGTCGCCGAAAGCATCGTCATCGATCAAAAACTGCCCGTCGGTGTCTTCAGTCTGGAAATGACGGCGGAGTCGCTTGTGCTGCGCATGTTGTGCTCGCGAGCGCGGGTGAATTTGCGCGACATCCGCGACGGTTTTCTGGCCGAGCGCGACTTTCCGAAGCTCACCGGCGCGGCCGGGAAAATGGCCGCCGCGCCGCTCTACATCGACGACACGCCGGGCTTGTCAATCCTGCAATTACGCGCGCGGGCGCGGCGCATGGCGCAGCAGCACGGCGTCAAGCTTTTCGTCATTGACTACCTCCAACTGCTCCATTCTACTTCGGCGCGTCGCGTGGAAAATCGGCAGCAGGAAATCGCGGATATTTCCAACGGCGTCAAGGCGCTGGCCAAAGAACTCGACGTGCCTGTCATCGTTCTGAGCCAGTTGAATCGCGAATTGGAAAGAGACAAAAGCCGCAAGCCGAGACTCTCGGATCTGCGCGAATCGGGCGCGATTGAACAGGATGCCGACTTGGTCGCTCTACTCTACAAGCCCAACGCCGGCGATGACGATGATGGTGGCGCGCCGCGCGAAGAATCCGACGGCATCGCGGTCAATCTGTTGATCGCCAAACAGCGGAACGGCCCGACCGGCGAAGTTTACTTGACGTTTTTGAAGGGTTATACGCGGTTTGAAAGCGCCGCCAAAGTGAGCGCCGATGATTTGCCGGTGGACGCTTGAACTGAATGAAACATTTGATTTGTCGATGGCTGTTGGCCTGGCTCATCGCGGCTTGCACAGCCGCGACGCTTTCGGCTCAGGTGGCTTCCGAGCGCGTCAACATCAACAAAATTCAAATCCGCCACGTCGGTCCGCCCGCCGTCAGCGATGAATTGATTCGCGCGAACATCCGCATCAAGGAGGGAGATTCCTACAGCAAGCCGAACATCGACGTGGACGTTCGCAACCTCTATTCGACCGGGTATTTTTACAACATCCGGGTCGGGGAGGAAATCACGCGCGACGGACTCGTGCTGACCTACGTGGTGCAAGGCAAGCCGACGCTTACCGCGATCAAGTTTCAGGGCAACAAGAAGTACAGCAACGCCAAGTTGCTCAAAAAAGTTACTTCCAAGATCGGCGAGCCGTTGAACGAAGCGAAGCTTTTCAACGACAGCCAGGAAATTCTGAAGCTGTACCAAAAGGCCGGGTATCAAAAAACCCTGGTCAAAGCCGCCCCGCCGGTCATCGATGAAAACGCCGGTCGCGGCACGGTGACGTTTGAAATCACTGAATCACCGAAGGTGAAAATCCTGCGCGTGGATTTCGAGGGCGCGCAAGCGTTCAAGCTCAAGAAGCTGCGCAAAGTCATCAAGACGCGCCGCCGCTGGTCGTTCTCGTGGCTGACGGGCACGGGCAAGCTCAAGGACGACGAGTTTGAAGAGGACAAGGAGAAGCTGGGCGATTTTTACCGCAACGAAGGCTACATCGATTTCGAGTTGAAGGATGTGCAGTTCGAGTATCCGGAGCCGAACTGGATGATCATCAAATTGATCATCTCCGAGGGCAAGCAGTACAAAGTGGGTTCCGTCGATTTCAAAGGCAACACGCTCTTCAGTTCCACGAATTTCTACCGGGGATTCAGCGCGTTGGGCAGAACCAAGAAGGTCGAGATGGGGCCGGGGAAGACGTTCACGCCGAAGGGACTCTCCGGAGATTTGCAAACGCTGGAAGATTTTTACGGTGCCAAGGGCTACATCGATGCGCGCGTCGATGCCAGGAAAGACGCCAACATCACCAACGGCACGATGGATTTGAATTATCAAATCCAGGAGGGCGACAAGTCATTCATCGAAAAGATCGAGATCAAAGGCAACACCAAGACGAAGGACAAAGTCATCCGCCGCGAATTGGCGGTGGCGCCCGGCGAAGTGTTCAACATGCTCCGTGTCGATCTCAGCACGAACCGCCTGGCCGGCTTGAATTATTTCGAGAAGATCGAAGCGCGCCCGGAGGAAACCGACATCCGCAATCGGAAGAACCTCGTCATCGCCGTCGATGAGAAAAACACCGGCAACTTCATTGTCGGCGCGGGCTTCAGCACGATTGAAAATGTCGTGGGCTTCGTCGAAGTCAGCCAGGGCAATTTCGACCTCTTCAATCCGCCGTACTTTACCGGCGGCGGCCAGAAGATTCGCTTGCGCACGCAAGTCGGCACGCAAAAGCAGGATTACCAGATCACGTTCATCGAGCCGTGGCTCTTCGGGAGAAAGCTCGCCTTGAGCGTCGATCTGTTTCATCGCGACCTGAGCTATTTGAGCAGCCTTTACGATGAGCGGGACACGGGCGCGCGCCTGGGTTTGACGCGCACACTCGGCTTCGAGAATCTAATCGGCGGCGTCAGCTACACGATCGAGAACATCGGGATCCGCAATGTTTCGACCTCTGCTTCTCCCGAACTGCAGGCCGAAGCAGGCAACCGTCTGGTGTCGAAGTTCGGTACGACGCTCGCCTACGACACCCGCAACAGCTCGCTGATGGCCACCCGCGGTCAGCGCACGGAATTGTTGGCGGAGGTCGCGGGCGGGCCGCTCGGTGGCGACACGGATATTTATCGGCTGGAGTTGCGGCACTCTCGCTACGTTCGCGGCTTCGCGCCGGGACACATTTGGGAGATCCTCGGCCGCGTCGGCGTCGTGGACAAATACGGCGACACGACGCGCGTTCCCTTGTTCGACCGTTATTTCTTGGGCGGCCAAAACACCCTGCGTGGTTACGATTTCCGCAAGGTCGGTCCGCGCGACAGTCTGGGCGAGCCAATCGGCGGCGACACGTACTGGTTCGGCAGCATCGAGTACAGCATTCCAATCATTGAACGATTGCGCCTGGCCGCATTTTATGACGTTGGCATGGTCTATCGCGACCCGTATAGTTTCAGCAGCAAAGGCGAAGGCACCGGCTCCTTCAGTGACAACTGGGGCATCGGAATCCGGCTGAATCTGCCGATCGGCCCGTTGCGGTTGGACTACGGCATCCCGATTCATCGGGACATTCGTAACAGCAGTAGCGGCCACTTTCAATTCGGTGTCGGCACGCAGCGTGAATTTTAATTTTGAATTATGAAAACGACCCTCAAGAAATATTTACTCGCCATTGCGGTCAGTTGCCTCCTCGCAGCGCCGCTTCAGGCGCAACCCAAAATCGCCATCATCGACCTCAAGAAGGTCTTTGACGGCTACTACAAAACCAAGCAAGCCGACACGACCCTCAAAGAGCGTGCGGCGGACTTTGACAAGACCCGCAAGGGGATGCTGGACGATTATCAGAGCCTCAACGAAAAGTACAAAAAAGAACTGGAGGGCGCCAACGATCAAGCCGTGTCCGCCGACGAACGAGAAAAACGAAAAAAATCCGCCGAGAGCACGCTGCTGGAAATCAAAAAAATCGAGCAAGATGTCAGCAAATTTGATCAAACCGCTCGCGTGCAGTTGGGCGAACAGCAGCGCCGGATGCGCGATCGCGTGCTCGGCGAGATTCGCGAAGTCATCGACGCCAAAGCCAAAACGAGTGGTTACTCGCTCGTGATCGACACGGCCGCCGAAAGCATCAACTCGACACCGGTCGTGCTTTTCTCCAACAACGAAAACGACATCACGGACGATGTCCTCAAGCAAATCAACTCCACCATGCCGGCGGACGGCGGCAAAGCTGCGGACAAGAAGGACGAAAAAAAGTAGCCACTTGGGTCGAGTTCCAAGTTTTGTGAAGGCGCGGGCTGAGGCTCGCGCTTTTGCTTTTGGGTCGGTCAATTTTTTGGCCGCCGGAAGTTTCGCGCATTGTCCAGAGGCGGGAGGAATCATCGAGGATTTTCCCCTTTCAATGTCCGGCGCGCGAATTATCGTTCCGGCCAGCACAACGGCCGATTCTGAAATTCAAATTTGAAGCCTATGAACTCTCACCACTTGGTTTGTCTTGCCGCGCTCGTCTGCTCCGTCTTCTCCGCCCACGCCGCAGCTTCCGCTCCGGACTTTTCTCCGCGTCCGGATGAACAGCAACTCGCCCGCAAGATGCACTCCGCGATGAAGGAGCGCCCGCGCATTGCGGTTGGCCTGACGAGTGCCGACATCATCGGCAACGACAACCGGGCCTTGCAATCGGCGGTGGATTACGTCGCTGGCTTGGGCGGTGGCGTCGTCGAAATCGGTGAAGGTGAATTTTTAATGCGCGATTCGCTGCACCTGCGCCCGTTCGTCACCGTGCGCGGCAAAGAGGGAAAAACCATTCTCCGCAAAGCTCCAAGCGTCATTTCCGCGCTCGCGCTCGACGGCGATTTTGGCGAAGAGCAAATCACCGTCGCTGATCCCAGCGGCTTTGAAGTCGGACGCGGTGTGGCGATTTGGGACAAAAACGCCGGTGGTTTTCATACCACCGTGGCGCGCATCACCGGCCGGAGCGGCAACACGTTTTCCATCGACCGCCCGCTCAACGCCGATTGCATGGTGTCGGACGATGCGAAAGCTGCGACAGTTTTTCCAGTCGTCAGCGGCTACGATCTCGAAGGCGCGCGGATTGAAAATCTCGTCATCGACGGCGACAAGGAGCACAACCAATCGCTCAACGGTTGTCGTGGCGGCGGCATTTTCCTTTATCGTGGCTTCGGCACGGTCATTGAAAATTGCATCGTGCGAAACTACAACGGCGACGGCATCAGCTTCCAGCAATCCAACGACGTGATCGTCCGGGGCTGCATCAGCGAACGCAACACGTCGCTCGGTCTTCATCCGGGCAGCGGCTCGCAGCGGCCGACGGTCCAGAACTGCATCGCGCGCGCGAACGGCGACGACGGCTTGTTCCTTTGCTGGCGCGTGCGACACGGGCTGTTTGAAAACAATCTGCTCGAAAACAATGGGCGCTTTGGCATTTCCATCGGCCACAAGGACAGTGACAATTTGATTCGCAACAACCAGGTGCGCGCCAACCACGAGGACGGAATTTTCTTTCGCAACGAAACACTCGGCATGGCCGGCCATCGCAATCAAATTGAAAACAATTTGATTGAAAACAACGGCACGAAAGACAAAGCCGCCGGCATTCGCATTCGCGGCGCGACCCAGGGCGTCGTGCTCAAGCAAAACATCATTCGCGATTCACGGCCCGCTACCGAGCGCAAACAAACCACCGGAATTCGCCTCGAAGAAAATGTCGGCGCGGTCGAACTCGTGGACAACAAGATCGACAGCACGACCAACATCGAGGATCAGCGCAAGAGCAAATGACACCGTAGCTGTGCCTCACAGTCGCAGGCAGAGTTCGTACTCAGCGCTCGCCGAAGAGTTCCAGTTGCGCGCCGGCGGGTCGCCGGAAGGCAGCGATGGAAAGCTCGGGGCCGCGTTCGCCAAAGCCCGCGCGACGCCGCGCCACTTCAAACATCTGCGCGATCTGTTCCGCGAAAAGACCCTCGCCGCTCATGCGTGATCCAAACTTCGTTTCGTTGAGTTTGCCGTCTCTTAAGGCGCGAATTCGATTCAAAACTTTTTCCTTCTGTCCCGGCGCGTGGCGCGTCAGCCAGTCCTCAAACAAGGGCCGGACGGCCCACGGCAAGCGCAGTACGACGTAGCCGGCGAAGCGCGCGCCGGCCTTTCCCGCCGCAGCCAGAATCGATGGCGTCTCGTGATCCGTGAGCCCCGGAACGACGGGCGCCACGAGCACCCCCACCGGCACACCTGCTCGTGCGAGCGTCTCGATGGCCGCCAATCGATGTGCCGGGAGCGAGGCGCGCGGTTCCATCGCCTCCGCAATCGATGAATCCAGCGTCGTCACCGAAATGAACACCACGGCCGCTCGGTGCCGAGCAAGTTCGCTTAAAAAATCCACGTCGCGTGTCACGAGATGATTCTTCGTCACGATGCCGACCGGATTGCGAAATTCCGCGAGCACTTCGAGACAGCCGCGCGTGATTTTCAGCCGCCGCTCGACCGGCTGATAACAATCCGTGACGCCGCTCATCGCGAGCACTTGCGGCTTCCAATGCGGCGCGGCGAGTTCGCGGCGCAGGAGCGCGGGCGCGTTTTCCTTGACCATGATCTTCGTTTCAAAATCGAGGCCGGCTGAGAAGCCGAGGTATTCGTGCGTGGGCCGCGCGTAGCAATAGGCGCAGCCGTGCTCGCAGCCGCGATACGGATTGACGCTCGCGTCGAAGCCCACATCCGGGCTGTCGTTGTAGTTGATGATCGAACTCGTCGCATCCTTGAAAAACTGCGTGGCCGGGCCGACGCTTTCGGCGTCGTGCCATTCCGGGTCACGTTCGAGCGAAAGCTTTTCGAAGCGATTGGGCAGATTTCCCGCCGCGCCGCGCCCGCGAAACGAATTACCGTCCGTTTTCATCTCAAGAATTATTTCCGTCGCCGGTCGAATGGCGAGTTGAATCCAACCGGACGACACAGTCAATGCCCGCAAGCACTTTGGCGAAGGGGGTGCCTGGCGCAACGTCGCCGACATTCCCGCCGCGCCGACCAACCGCATCGTCGAGGTCGCCCGGCCCGTCGGCGATTTTGCGCGGCAACAATTCTTCCGGCTTATCACTCCGCGCCAGCCTTGATGTCTCCGGGAGTTCCGGGCATCAAGCCAGCCTGTTCCCATCGCTCCAGAAAGCGCCGCCGGGCGACATGGATCCGAAATGCGATTGCCACAAGCGCCGCGCCTAGTTAACTTCTGCCCGTGATTTTACCAATCACCACGACTACGATTTAGCGTTCATCCGCCGGAGGGATGAACGCTGCGCCTCGCACTGAACAGTCCGGGGCGTTTTTGTTTACTGAAATGACAACCACGGATAAACACGGATCGCCACGGATAAGAATTCCGCAACGAGTCTTCTTTCTGTTTTTGAATCCGTGTTCATCCGTGTCCATCCGCGGTTAAGAAATATATGCCCGACGAAAATCAGCAGCAACCGACACCGCCCGCGCCGAACGCCGAGCGCAAGACGCTCGATGACCGCGCGAAGATGACCGAGTTGGAGCGCGTCCGGCACTCGTGCGCCCACGTCATGGCCACCGCCATCCTGCGCCTGTGGCCCGACGCCCAGTTCGCCTACGGGCCGCCCGTCGAGAACGGCTTTTACTACGACCTCGAATGCTCGCACCGCATTTCGCCCGAGGATTTTCCGAAGATCGAGGAGGAGATGAAGAAGGAAATCAAGGCGAACAACACGTTCGAGAAGATCGTCGTCCCGCGCGAGCAGGCACTGAAGGATTCGGAGAGCGGACGGCTCGGCGGTTTGACCGAACGTCCGGGCAACGTGAGCAAGTTCAAGATCGACCTCCTCAAGCAGATTCCCGAGGGCGAGCCGATTTCGTATTACAAGAACGGCGATTTCGTTGACCTGTGCGCCGGGCCGCATGTGATGCGGACGGGCAACATCGGCGCGTTCAAGCTCACCAGCGTGGCCGCCGCGTATTACAAGGGGGACGAAAAAGGCCCGCAACTCCAGCGCATTTACGGCACGGCGTTCAAGAACAAGACCGCGCTCGACGAGTATTTCAAGATGCTCGAGGAGGCCAAGCGCCGCGACCATCGCAAGATCGGCGCGGAGATGGGGCTGTTCGCGATTGACACGGAATTTGTCGGGCCGGGCATGCCGCTGTGGCTGCCCAAGGGCACGGTGCTCGTCGAGGAACTGGAGAAGCTGGCCAAGGAAACCGAATTCGCCGCCGGCTACGTCCGCGTCCGCACGCCGCATCTGGCGCGGGAGAAGATGTATAAAACTTCCGGCCATCTGCCGTATTACGCAGAGTCCATGTTTCCAAAAATGGAAATGGATGAACACCGCGCCGACCGCCAGAAAATCGAGCAACGCATCGCCGAACTGGAGAAACAACTGGCCGATCACACGAAGAAAAAATCCGGCGGATGAGGGCTAACCGCGAAATACACGAATCACACGAACGGATTTCAATATGGCCGAACCAACCATCACCTGTCCGAAATGCAAAAATGAAATCAAGCTGACGGAATCGTTGGCAGCGCCGCTCATCGAGACCACGCGCAAAGAATACGAAAAGAAACTTGCACAAAAAGACCTCGACATTGTTGACCGGGAAAAAGCTGTCCGCAAAAAGGAAGACGCACTAGGGAAAGCGAAGGAGGCGCTCGAAGACCAAGTCGCCGAGAGAGTGAAGGAGGAACGAGGGAAGATCGCCGCTGAAGAAGGCAAGAAAGCCAAGCTCGCGCTCTCGAATGAGATTGATCAAAAGGCGCGGGAAGTCGCGGATTTGCAAAAGATTTTGAAGCAGCGTGAGGATAAGCTCGCCGAAGCACAGCAAGCACAGGCTGACCTGATCCGAAAGACGCGAGAACTGGACGACGCCAAACGCGAGATGGATTTGACGATTGAAAAACGGGTTCAGGAATCGCTGGCAACTGTGCGCGAAAAAGCCCGGAAGGAAGCCGACGAACAACTTTCCCTCAAGGTCATGGAGAAGGAGCAAACAATTCTCTCCATGCAGAAACAAATTGAGGAACTGAAACGGAGGGCCGAACAAGGTTCACAGCAGCTTCAGGGGGAAGTGCTGGAATTGAAATTGGAAGCCTTGCTCGGCGAAAAGTTTCCGCATGATCTCATTGAGCCAGTCCCCAAGGGCGAACATGGCGGAGATATTTTGCACCGAGTCGTGACGCCAACGGGGGTTGCCTGCGGCACAATCCTCTGGGAATCCAAACGGACAAAGAATTGGAGCGACGGTTGGCTGGCGAAACTGCGGGAGGATCAACGCGCCGCCAAAGCAGAAGTTGCAGTCGTCGTGAGCGCAGTGCTCCCAAAAGAAGTTGAAACCTTCGATCAAATTGATGGCGTTTGGATCACACATCCTCGCGCTATTCTTCCTGTGGCGCTCGCGCTGCGCCAAACGCTGGTTGAGGTCAACTGCGCGCGCCAGGCGTCTGTGGGCCAACAGACAAAGATGGAAATGATGTACCAATATCTGACCGGCCCGAAATTTCGGCTGCGGGTTCAGGCCATTGCAGAGGCCTTCACTGGCATGGCAGAGGACCTGCAAAAAGAAAAGAAAGTGATCATGAAGCAGTGGGCGAAACGTGAAGAACAAATCACTCGTGTCGTTGAGGCCACCGTCGGCATGTATGGGGAACTTCAAGGAATTGCTGGCAAGACGCTACAAGAGGTCGAAGGTTTGGAATTTAAGTCACTGGAGGCGGGAAATGAATCACAGGGGGATGCGCCGTGAAGATCAGAGAAATTGCGCTCCACAACTATCGATCAATCAAAGACGGAAAATTTTACGTTGCGGATTATGGCTTGCTGATCGGCGGAAACAATTGCGGGAAAACGTCCGTCCTTGATGCGTTGCGAAATTTCTACGAGAAAGACATCAAGTTCGATCAACAGCGCGACTTCCCGAAGTTTCCGACCGACGACAAGGAAAGCTGGGTGGAGATCGAATACGAGATGACCAAAGACGAGGCGGATTCCATCAAAGCCGAATACAGGCAAGCGGGAAATCGCTTTCGCGTGCGAAAAGTCCTGCACAGCGATGACAAGGCCAAACTTCATCTCTATGCATACGAAGGCGGAGCGCTATCTCAAAACCAGTTCTACGGCGATGACAACGTCGGGCTTGGGAAACTCGGTGACGTCATTCACATTCCGTCGGTCAGCAAACTTGAGGACGTAAGCAAATTCAGCGGTGCAAGCCCGCTCCGCGAACTGGTGGACACCATTTTCAAGAAATTGGTGAAAGGCAGCGCAGCATTTACGACATTCCAAGGCGCTATCAAAACTTTTGGGCAGGAGATTCAGACGGAACAGACCGCTGAGAAGCGCTCGCTGAAGGGACTGGAGGATGACATCAACGCCGGACTCGGCGACTGGGATGCAAAGTTCAGATTCAAGGTTAATCCGCTCTCCGAAAAGGAAGTGGTCAAGTCCATGTTGGATTACGATGTTTTCGACGAGACTTTGAAAGCCAACCAGAACGCTTCGAGCTACGGCCAAGGATTTCAACGACAACTCATTTATCGCTTGTTTCGAGTCTCGGCGGCCTACTCAGTCAGTCGCCCGGCTGCGAAGAAAAAGGACTTCTCGCCAGATTTCACGTTTCTCTTGTTTGAAGAGCCGGAAGCTTTTCTCCATCCACCGCAGCAATCCCAACTCGATAGAGATCTTCGCAAGATCGGTTCTGAGGACGGCAGGCAGGTTTTGGTTTCGACGCACTCACCGCAATTCGTTAGTCACGCGACTGAAAACATCCCCGGCATAGCGCGCCTGCACCGCAACAACGGCCAGTGTGTCATCGGGCAGATTCGGCCTGAAAATCTAAATGCGCTTTTTCTGGAGAATCAGGAAATCAATAAACTTGCGGCGGGACTGAAGAATTACGAAGCAGGCACGGAAGAGTGCAAGTTGGAAATGGAAGCGGTCAAATACTTCCTCTGGCTCAATCCAGAACGTTGTGGGGTCTTCTTCGCCAAGCGAACGTTGATCGTGGAAGGGCCGTCTGAGTTGGTGCTGATCAACTACCTAATTCAGACCGGCAAAATACGAATGCCTGCCGGTGGATTGTTCGTCTTGGATGCGATGGGAAAGTTCAACATCCACCGCTTTATGAACCTTTTGGGCGAGCTCAAGATTGAACACTCCGCTCTCCACGATGCCGACCCAAACAAAACCGGAGACGACAAGACGTTCCATGACGGCGTGAACAAGCTGATTCAAGATAAGCGGAATCCTTTTACTCAAAAGATTCATGTTTTCGCTGACGACCTCGAAAAGTTTCTCGGCTTTACAGTCCCAGATAAAGACCATCGCAAGCCGTCGCGGCTGCTCTTGGCTTTGAAAGAAGGGAAGATTAACGCGGCACAGGTGGATGCGCTTTGCAAACTCGTCGAAGAACTGGCCGGTGTTCCGCCGGTGTGAGCCGTTTCGCGATTCAACTTTGCGTCTCCGCGTCTTTGCGTTGAAAAATCAGATTGCGCGCGGGGTGAATCCGACCAATTATTTTCCCGGCCTGCCACCACTGAAAGTCGTCTCCAAGGCGTCGCGGGGTATCCCGCTCAGGTGGATGGTGTGGCCGGTTTTACAGGGCAAAAACGAGCGCTTGACCCAGCGGTTACATTGGCCGATTATCTTGGCGTGGCTGGCGACTGCGTAGCGGGCGCTGGCTGAAAAATTTAAAGGTCCCACCCCGGTGACAAAAGCCCAAGGGGCTTTCTCGAAAGAGTAGCCGGGGTGGTCATTTTTTCCGGCTTCAACTTCAATCGGGAAATCCCGTTCCGGCCTGCAACACATCCCACTCGCGGCGCACCGCCGCCTGCACCCGCTGGAACGACCGCGCGTCTTGCCGATTCCATTTCCGGTAAATCGCCCAGGTGCAGTAATCCGCAATCTGTAAATCCATGTTCGACTTTGAAGCGTGATGCAGCACGCGATAGCGCACGGTGGCCGGGAGCATGGCCGCGAGCGTCATCTTCACGCCCTTCTCCACCGCCAACCGCTTCCGCTGAACGGGCAGGCTGTCGGTGAACACAATCACCTCGGCAAATTCGGCCAGCAGATAATTTTTGAGAATCTCCCGCAGCAGCGTGCCGAGAACTTTGGGATAAAACCGTTCCTCGTCGCACAGCGCCGCGTCCACCTTCTGCTTTTCGACGATGATGGAATCCACGGCCACGTCGGCCAAATTTTTCTCGATGATGTCGAAAACCTGGTTGCGAGTGGACTGGTTGTCTTCCGCTGCGTGAAAATATTCCAAGCCCATGCCGCGCTCGACGAGATTGTATTTCAACTCGGTCAACTCTTTGTAGGCATGGAACGGACGTTCCTTGGTGATGCCGCCTAGCACGAAATACTTCGTGCCCTGTTTGGAGAAATCCAGATTCCCGGCTTCGTCGAGAAAGAGGTAGAGGAATCGTTGTTTGGATTCGTCGGGCATTTTGTTGCGGCGAGAATAGCGGGGCGGGCGGCGGTTGCAAAGCTGTGAGTTGGGGTAGCCGCGCTGCAAATTTGAAGTTCCTTTGCTTGCCGCGAAACGGTATTTTCTCCGGCATGTCTGCCATTTTGAAAGACGAAGAATTTGTTGCCGTTGAAGCCGCCGTCAAAGCCGGCATTGCGCCGCAGCCCGTGGCTGCCGCTTTTAACGAGTTGTCCGCGTTGCGCGCGGAGTTGAAAAAACTGGGCGAGCCGGAGAGTTATTACCTCAAAGCGATGAACTGCCCGCATCATCACCGCATCTTTGCGGCTGAGCCGCACAGTTACCGCGACCTGCCGTTGCGCCTCGCGGAATACGGCACGTGCTATCGCTACGAGCAGAGCGGCGAGTTGTTCGGCCTCATGCGCGTGCGTTCGCTCAACATGAACGACGCCCACATCTATTGCACCGAGGAGCAGTTCGCCGACGAGTTCCGCGCCGTGAACGACATGTATCTGAAATACTTCAAGACCTTCGGCTTGGAGAAATACCAGATGCGCTTCAGCACGTCCGCGCCGGAAGGTCTCGGCAAGAAATACGTCAACGAGCCCGAGCTGTGGAAGAAAACCGAGGACATGGTGCGCAACGTTCTCAACGAGTCGGGCATCAACTACGTGGAGGTCGCCAACGAGGCGGCGTTCTACGGCCCGAAGATCGACGTGCAGGTGTGGAGCGCCATCGGCCGCGAATTCACCATCGCCACCAACCAGGTGGACTTCGCCGTGCCCGCCCGGTTCGGCCTCACCTACCGCGACAAGGACAACACAGACAAGACGCCGCTCTGCATCCACCGCGCGCCGCTCGGCACGCACGAGCGGTTCATCGGTTTCCTGATCGAGCATTACGCCGGCAACTTCCCGCTCTGGCTCGCGCCGGATCAGGTGCGCGTCATCACGCTCAACGACGACGAAGCGTTGATCAATTACGCCCAGCCCATCGTGGCCGAACTGCGCGCGAACATGGTGCGCGTGGATGCGGATTTCAGCGCCACGCCGTTCAAGGCGAAGATCTCCAACGCGGAACAATTGCGCGTCCACACGATGCTGGTCATCGGCGGTCGCGACATGGAAGCCGGCGCGGTAAGCGTGCGCTTGCATCACGGCGGCCCGCAAGGCGCGAAGCCGAAGGGGGAAGTCGTGGTGGACATTCTGGCGAGTATTAAAGAACGGAGGGCGTAAAGCTTTTATCTAATTGAAAAATACAGTTGACACTTTTGTCGTAGTAGTGCATATACACACAACATGTCAAAACAACTGGATATGGCGGCGGGGGAAAACTGTGTGTGCTTCAACTTGCGTTGGGTGACGCGGGCGGTCACGCAGTTTTATGACGCGGAAATGCGGCGGCACGGAATCCGTCCCACGCAAGGGTCAATCCTGGCGTCATTAAATTCCAAGGACAGTTGGAACATGGCGGAGTTGAGCGACTGGCTGGGGATGGAGCGCACGACGCTGGTGCGGAATCTCCGGCCGTTGCAGCGGGACGGCTTCGTGAAGGCCGTTGGCGGCGGACGTGGCAATCGGGTGGAACTCACGATCACAACCAAGGGCCGAAAACAGGTTGAGAGCCTGACGCCGGCTTGGAAGGCCGCTCAAAGTGCCGTGGTCAAAACTCTAGGTGAAAAGCGCTGGTCCGCCATTCTTTCCGATCTCGAAACGGCGGCGTTGGCTCTGAACAAATAACAAAACCCTGAATGCCCTTAGCGGCGATAAACTAAAACTAAACTGTGTATATGCACACTTCATTAAAAAATAAAACCACATTAGTCACCGGAGTTTCCTCTGGCATCGGTCGGGAAATCGCGCACAGTTGCTGGCGGCGCGCGGCGCACGCGTGTTCGGCACGGTGCGCGATCCAAAGTCAGCGAAGCCAATTCACGGCGTCGAGATTGTCCGGATGGATGTCACGGACGACGCCAGCGTGAGAGAAGCGGTTCAAGGCATTGTGCGGAAGGCCGGGCCGGTTCAGATTCTCGTCAACAACGCTGGTTATGCGCTCACGGGTGCGTTGGAAGAAACCAGTATCGAGGAAGCCAGGCAGCAGTTTGAAACCAATTTCTTTGGCGTGCTGCGGGTGACGAACGCCGTTCTGCCAGGGATGCGGCAAGCGGGCTATGGCCGCATCGTCAACATCAGTTCGGTGGTGGGATTTATGCCCGCACCTTACATGGGAATCTACGCTGCGAGCAAACATGCGGTGGAAGGATACACTTGGACGCTGGATCACGAAGTGCGGGAATTTGGCGTGCGCGCTGTGCTCGTCGAACCGGCTTACACCAAAAGCAACATCAGCCAGAACGAGAAGACCGCGCAGACGGCACTCAAAGAGTATGCCGGGCAACGACAGCGGACGAGGGAGGCGGTTCAAAAAGGCATCAAGCACGGAGATGAACCGCTGCTCGTGGCGGAAGCGGTCTGCCTCGCTGTAACCGTAAAAACGCCCCGGCTGCGTTATCCCGTCGGCAAGGGCGTTTTTTTGAGCCGACTGCGCCGTTTTGCTCCTGCCAGCGTATTCGACCGGGGCATTCGCAAAGAATCCCGGCTGGCCTGATTTCGCAACACCGGGAAAGGCAGCGAGCTTTACGCGAAGGCGTGAACAGGTGAGAAAAGCCGGGGCTTTCAATTCGCCCGGCGCTGTGATAGAAACAAACCATGAAAGCGGCCTACGAAGATTTGCTCCAGACAGCCACTCAACGGCTGGTGGCGGAATTTCAACCGGAGGAAATTTATTTGTTCGGCTCGCACGCGTGGGGCACGCCCGGTCAGGACAGCGACATTGATTTGATGGTCATCGTGCCGAGCAGTGACGAGCGCCCCATTCGCCGCGACCAACGCGCCCAGCGTTGCCTTGGACGGCTGCTCATTTCCGCCGACGTGCTCGTGCGGACGCGGCACGAGGTCAACCGCGTCCGCGAAGTGCTGGGCAGCCTGACCCACGAGGTGTTGCACAAGGGACGCAAGGTCTATGGATGACACGCGCAGGGAACTGCTGCGTTCCTGGCTCACCAAAGCGGCAAGCGATTTGCGAAGCGCCCGCGTCCTCGGCTCGGCTGACGATGCGCCGCTCGACACCGCCATCTATCATTGCCAGCAAACGGCGGAGAAGGCGGTGAAAGCGTTTCTGGTGTCCAAGGAAATTTCACCCGAAAAGACCCATGACATCCGCAAGCTGACGCTGGAGGCCGCCGTTCACGAACCGCGCTTCAACGAAGTGATGGACATGGCGGTGTCGCTCACGCCTTACGCCTGGGAATTCCGTTACCCCGATGATCTGGCCGAAACGTATCCCACGCGCGAAGAATTCGACGAAGCCCTCCAACACGCCCAAGCCATTTACGATTTCGTGTTAAACCTGCTCCCGGCGGACGCGCGACCATGAAGGTAGCGCGGGCGTCTCGCCTGCCGTGTTCGGCGACTCGCCGAAAACATTTCAGACCACAAACCTTTCTTCGCCGCAAAGGAACGCAAAGAACGCAAAGTTTTTTCAACCGCTGATTGACGCTGATGTGCGCTGATTCAAAAGGGCTGAAAGCCCAACAGATGATAGCCCAGGGCAACGCCCTGGGTTAATCGTCAAAAAGATTTCAAGCCCTGAAAGGGCGACACTCACAAGCGCGGATCAACCGGCTCACTCTCCAATGCCAGCACGCCGAAGACCGCTTCATGCACGCGTCGCAACGGTTCTTTGCGAACGAACCTTTCGAGTGATTCGATGCCAAGGGCGAACTCACGCAGCGCCAGCGACCGTTTCGTGGAAAGACCGCGCGCACGGAGACGTTCGAGATTTTCTGCTGCGGCATATTCCGGGCCGTAGATGATGCGGAGATATTCGCGTCCACGGCATTTCACGGCGGGTTGCACGAGTCCGCGCCGGCTCTTGGCGATGAATTCTAGTGGCTTCACAACCATGCCTTCGCCGCCGCGACCGGTCAGTTCCTCCCACCAACGAATGCCTTCGGCTTCGCTTTCAGGATTGGTCACGTCAATGACACGGAACGGCGTGGCGATGATGATGCCGCCCGCCAGACGTGCCAGCGTTTGCATGTGCCAATCGTTTGGTTTATCAGCGTGAACTTTCCCCTCGCTGGCGAGCAAATGAAACGGCGCGAGCTTCAAATCATTCACCGAGTTTACCGGCCAGCAATAGCGGCGATAAGCTTCGATGTAGTCGCTTACCATCTGCCGTCGCGCGGTCGTATGCGTCAGCAATTCGCCCACGTCGAGGCCACGCGCGGCGGCTTGCTCAAGTGCGGCGACTTCTGCCGCGAGCGTTGCCTGCGCTGATGTTCCGACGGCTGCGTATTGTTGCTTCACCAACTCCTGCGCCTTGGCCGACCACGGCATCAATTCGCAGTCGAGGCAGAGCCAGTCGGTTTTGAATTCATCCCAAAATCCAGCGGCAGTGGCGGCGGCACGGACGCGCTCAAGGAATTCTCCCTCCAAAGTCGCATTGTCAAAAAAACGTCGCCCGGTGCGCGTGTAGCAGATACCTATGCCTTCGCCAGTCACGCCGAAAATTTTTCGAGCGGCATCTTCGTCGCGGCAGATGACGACCACCGCGCGCGACCCCATGTGCTTTTCCTCGCAGACAACGCGCGGCACGCCCGCATGGCGGAAGTAGGCGAATGCTTCCGCCGGATGTTCCAGCAATCCGGGCGCTTGGCTCGTCTCGCACGGCGACATGGTGGGCGGAAGATAAATCAGCCACTTGGGATTCGCGGCGAAACGGCTCATCACTTCCAACGCGGCAATAGAGTTCTCCTCGCGGATAGTCACGTTGCCATGCAGTCGCGTGCTGACGATGCGTTTGCTGGTCACGTCGGCAAGGTCGAGCAAGTCGTCGTTCTGCTGTTGTGCGGACAAAGTCGGTGCTTGATCTTCCGGCGGCAAAAATGGTTTGCGCGACTCGGCGTAAGTTTGTTTGGCGGGAACGGAAACGAGTTCCATTTCAGGATAACGCAGCGCGGTGAGTTTCCCTCCGAAGACGCAGCCGGTGTCAATGTTGATGGTGCGATTTAACCACTCCGGTTCAGGCACAGGCGTATGTCCATACACGACCGCTGCCGTGCCGCGATATTCGGCAGCCCAATTATAGCGCACCGGCAAACCGAACTCATCCGTCTCGCCAGTCGTCTCGCCAAACAACGCGAATTCACGCACCGCGCCCGAGCCGCGTCCCTGCATGGATTCCTTCATGCCCGCGTGAGCAATGACAAGTTTGCCATCGTCGAGAACGTAGTGGCTCACGAGGTCGTCAATGAATTCCGCAACGTGTTTGCGGAAATCTTCCGACTCGCTGGCGAGTTGCGCCAAAGACTCTGCGAGACCGTGTGTGATTTGAACTTCGCGTCCGCGCAGTTTGCGCATCAGCTTCGCGTCGTGATTGCCGGGGACGCACAGTGCCGCGCCACTGGCGACAGCATTTTCCTCCAACGATTTCAGCACATGGACATGGCGAAATCCCTCGCGCTCCAAACCGCGTAGCGAGCGATGCAACTGTTGCGATTGCTGGCGGATGACGTGCGGGCCAAAATCTCGGTCAGGTCGCATTTTGTTGCGGTCATGCGCAACACGTTCTGGTAAATCCAAAACAATCGCCACGGGCAGACAGTGAAATTCGCGGGCAATTGCGATGAGCGACTTGCGCGATTCTGGTTGCACATTCGTCGCATCAACCACGGTAAGTTTTCCCGCCGCGAGCCGCTTGCGAGCGATGAAGTGAAGGACTTCAAAAGCATCCTTCGTCGCCGCTTGGCTGTTCTCGTCGTCTGACACCAACCCGCGACAATAATCGGACGACAAAATCTCCGTCGGCTTAAAATGTTTCCGCGCGAACGTGCTCTTGCCCGAACCGGACACGCCGATGAGCACGACGAACGAAAGTTCTGGAATTGTAAATTTCATCGCGTGAATACGGCCATCTGTGTCGGCGAACCAACCGCCAAATCTTCCGGGCCAACGGAAACGAAACGCAAATTGTAACCGAAGCGAGTGGCAACACCATTTGCCCAAGTCTGAAATTCTGCCCGTGTCCACTCGAAGCGATGGTCGCGATGACGAAATTTTCCGGCGGGCAGCGTTTCCCACTTCACGTTGTATTCGGAGTTGGGCGTCGTGATGACGATGTGCTTCGGTTTGGCGCACTCGAACAGCACACGCTCGAACGCAGCCAGGCGTGCGGCGTCAAGGTGCTCGATGACTTCCACCACGGCGGCGGCATCGAAGCCAGCGAGGCGTTGGTCGCGGTAAATGAGCGAGCCATGCAGGAAGCGCAGACGCTCCTTCTGAACAGGCGGGAGGCGGTCGTAATGCAATCGGTCGTGGGCGATTTCGAGCGCGCGATGCGACACGTCCATGCCGATGATTTCAGTGAATTGTCTTTCTTTGAGCAACGCTTGGAGCAATTTTCCTTCGCCGCAACCCAAATCCAAAACGCGAGCAGCACCAGTGTTTTTCAAAGCGGCCAGCACTGAACCGAGGCGCTGTTCGTTGAGGCTGATGCTTCGCTCAATAGTTTCTTCTTCCGCCGCGTGAACTTCCGCAACGGCATCTGGATTCGGTTCAGCTTCATCCGCGAGTTGTGTTAATGCGTCGTCCACCAAGCTGCGTTGGTGTTTGAGATAACGGCGCGTGATGGCTTCGCGTTCGGGATGCGACGCCAACCAGCCTTCGCCATGACGCAAAAGTTTTTCCACCTCGTCGTCGCTCACCCAATAGTGCTTGTCGTTGTCCAACACTGGCACGAGAACGTAAAGGTGGGAGAGAAGCTGCTGCAACGGCAGCCGCGCTTTCAACTCGACTTGGAAATAGGAGCTTTCTCCCCAGTCAGAAAACTTCTCATCAAGCGGCAACCGACGCGCAGAAATCGTGTAGCCCAGCGGCTCAAACATCTTCCGCAGAAACTCCTCTCCGCCACGGCACGGCAGCGCGGAGAAAGTCACCGACAGCGGCAACGGTGTGTCAGCTAATTCGGGCCGCTCTTTGCTTTTGCCAGAGAGTGCGCTGCCAAAAACGTCGGCGAGCGCGACGCTCAAAAAAGAGGAAGCCGCGTAAGGTCGGTCATTGACGTATTGCTCCAATGCCCCGCCTTCGCCCGACGGCCCGCGCCGATTTCGCACCAGGCCGACGGGATCAACTTCGACAAGCAACGCAACCGTGCATCGCTCCAGTGTGGCTTCGGGATAAAAGACGTGAGCCTTGCCGAACGAAAGGGTGAATGACTGTGGACGCGCCGGATTTTTGCGGAGCAAGAACCCGAGATCGGTCGCTGCCTCATGCGTGGAGGTCAAAGTCATCAGCATGAGCAGAGGCTAATGATTGACGACACGCTTTACCATTCTGAATAAAGGCTCTGTCGCCCTTACAGGGCTTGAAATCTTTTTGACGATTAACCCAGGGCGTTGCCCTGGGCTATCATCTGTCGGGCTTTCAGCCCTTTTGAATCAGCGAACATCAGCGTTAATCAGCGGTTAAACTTTTGCGTTCCCTGCGTTCTCTTGCGGAAAAGAAATCCGTGTCTATCGGTGTTCATCCGTGGTTAAAAAGTTTCGACACCTCACCCAATGCCCTCACCCCCAGCTCCTCTCCCATCCGATGGGCGAGGGTAGCGCCGGACTCTCCCCGTTCGATCCGCCTTCATCCGATTTCGGCGCGACGCGGGCGGAGGGGGAAGTTAATTGAGCGGACGGGCGGCATTTTAATTTATTGCCAGTTGACACTTCTTCCCCAGAAGTGCATATACACACTATGATGTCTCAACAAAAGTCTTCGCAAACAATTTCAACTGGCCTGATTTTATGAGCACGTCACTCAAAGAGCATCCCACAGTCGCAGCGCACCGGCAAAGACCTGCGCCGGAAAACGTATCCGAGCCGCTCGACGCCGCCTGGCTGCGGCAGTTGTGTCTGGAAGCGGGCGCGGACGACGTGGGCTTTGTGGAACTTGAGCGTCCGGCGTTGACGGAAGAACGTCCGCACATTCAGCGGGCTTTTCCTCCCACCCGCAGTCTCATCAGTTTTGTGCTGCGGATGAATCGCGATAATGTGCGCAGCCCGGCGCGGTCGGTCGCCAACTCAGAATTTCATCACACCGGCGACGAGGTCAACGACGTGGCGCGAAGCATCGTGGCGGCGCTGGAGCGCGCTGGGATTCGCGCGCTGAATCCGCCGATGGGGTTTCCGATGGAGGCGGATCGCTGGATGACCGAGCGGATGTGGGTCGTGGCGCACAAGCCGGTCGCGGTCGCCGCCGGACTCGGACACATGGGAATTCATCGCAACGTGATTCATCCGCGCTTCGGAAATTTTATTTTGCTCGGCACGATTCTCGTGGGCGCGGAGGTCAGCGCGTATTCGCAGGAACTCGATTACAACCCGTGTCTGGAATGCAAACTGTGCGTGGCCGCGTGTCCGGTCGGGGCGATTGGCGCGGACGGCGCGTTTAATTTCTCCTCGTGCTACACGCACAATTACCGCGAATTCATGGGCGGATTTGCCGACTGGGTTGAGACCGTCGCCGACAGCCGCGATGGAAAAGATTACCGCCGCCGCGTGAAGGAATCGGAAAGTGTCTCGGTGTGGCAGAGCTTGAGCTTCGGGCCGAATTACAAGGCGGCGTATTGCATGGCGGTCTGTCCGGCGGGCGAGGACGTGATTGGTCCGTATCTCACCTCGAAAAAAGATTTTGCCGATGAGGTGATGCGCCCGTTGCAGGCGAAGCGCGAGCCGCTCTACGTCATTCCCGGCTCGGACGCCGAGGCGCACGCGAAGAAACGGTATCCGCACAAGACGGTGCGGCATGTGCGCGGCTCGCTGCGTCCGCGAACTATTGCCGCACTGCTACAAGGGATGCCGCAGACGTTTCAGCGTCACGCCGCCGGAAAACTGGACGCCATATACCATTTTGTTTTCTCCGGCAGTGAACAGGTCGAAGCAACGGTGACGATTCGCGCGGGAAAGCTGACGATTGCAAAAGGATTGCTAGGCGAACCGAACATCAAGGTCGTTGCCGACGCGGAAACGTGGCTGGGATTTCTGGCTGGCGAGCGGAATCTTTTGTGGGCTTTGCTCACGCGCCGCGTCCGGCTGCAAGGAAACCCATGGTGGTTGCTGGCGCTCAAACGCTGCTTTCCATCATGAATTTCATTCGGACTGATTTTGAACACACCAACTGACTTCCACAAAAACATGAAAGCACTCGTCTTGAAACGTTACGGCGGACTCGATCAGGTCGCGTTCGCCGACATTCCCCGGCCTGCGCTCAAGCCGGACGAAATTCTCGTCCAAGTCCACGCCACCGGCTTGAATCCGATTGATTACATGATTCCGAAAGGAACGTTCAAGCCTATGCTCCGGTTTCAGTTGCCGGCCACGCTGGGCAGCGATTTGGCGGGCGTCGTGGTGGAGGTGGGAAGTCGCGTGACTCGTTTCCAGCCGGGCGATGCCGTCTTCGCCAGTATCTTTGATCTCGGCACGGGCGCGCTCGCCGAGTTTGCGGTCGTGCCGGAGAACGCCGCTGCGCTCAAGCCGGCCAATCTGGACTTCGTGCAAGCGGCCTCGATTCCGATGGTCGGACTCACGTCGTGGCAAGCACTCAAGGAGCGGGCAAAACTCCGGCCCGGCCAAAAGGTGTTCATTCCCGCAGGCTCGGGCGGCATTGGCACGTTTGCAATTCAGCTCGCGAAACACCTCGGAGCAAAAGTGGGGACGACCACGAGCACGGGCAACGTGGAATTGGTGAAGAGCCTCGGAGCGGATGAGGTGATTGATTACAAGCAACAGAAATTTGAGAAGGTGCTGCGGGACTACGATGCCGTGCTCGGCACTGTGCGGGGCGATGCGATTGAGAAATCACTTCGGATTCTGAAGCCCAAGAGCAACGTCGTCTCGCTTGTCGGACCACCGGACGCCGCGTTCGCTCGCGCGCGAGGCATGAACTTTTTCATGAAGTTCGTGTTCGGACTGCTGAGCCGTAAGATCATTCGCCACGCCAAGAAACGCGGCGTCGAGTATTCATTTTTGTTCGTGCATCCCGACGGACGCCAACTCGCCGAGATCGGCGAGCTGCTCCAGGCGGGGCGCATCCGACCGGCGATTGACAAGGTGTTTTCGTTCAATCAGGCGAAGGAGGCGCTTGCGTATCTCGAACAGGGCCGGGCGAAGGGGAAGGTCGTTGTGCAGATGGTAAAGAGATGACGGCAACCTGGAAATGAACGAAATGAAGGCAGCAGACAAATGTTGGGTTCTCATCCCCGGCGCGGTAATGGCCGTCGAGCGATTCAAGTTGGCGCATAACGACCAACCGCCGAAAACGCTCGAGCAACTTGCGCCGAAATTCTTCGCGTCCGTTCCTGCCGATCCGTTCGACGGTCAGCCGTTGCGCTATCGAAAACTGGAGCATGGCTACATGGTTTACAGCGTCTATACCAACTTGAAAGACGACGGCGGTCGCGAGTTCAAGCCCGGAACGCAGGAGCGGGATAGGTCTGATATTACGTTCATCGTCGAGCGCCCGTAGCTGTGCCAGAGCCGCTCCTCGGCATTATGCCTTCCGGCACAGAAATGCCACGTCGTCCGCCCGGATGCCACGCCGCAATCCCTCCGGCGTGCGGTCGTAGCGGGCCAGCGGCATGGTCTCGACTTGCGCGAAGCTGCGCGCGAACATTTCGGTCACGCCCGAGCCGTAATCACGGAAGTGGCCGTTCGGACGGTCCGGCAGATCGACGTTTTCGCGCCGCCGCCAGTCGCCGGGGATCGTGATGACGGCCTGCCCGCCCGGCACTAGCACGCGCGCGATTTCCGCCACCGCCAGATCGTCGCGCTCGACGTGCTCGATGACATGGTTGCACAGCACGAATTCGTAACTTGCCGACGGCAGCGTGAGCGCTTGCAAGTCCTGGTGCTGGTGCGTCACGTCCTCGAGAAAATAGTCGCAGCTTTCGTAGCTCACGTCGCTCCGGCGAAAAAGAGGCATGAGGATTGGTTCGGGAGCCACATGCAAAACGCGCGTCGGTTCCGGCCGGCGGCGCGCGTCGAGCAGTTCAGGCAGGAGCAACGCCAGCCCCCGGTGACGGCTGCGCGAATCGCAGCCGGGGCACGCCGAGTTCCAGGCTGTCTTCGCGCGTCGCAGGTGATGAAATGCGAACGCGCGCCGGCCGCAGCAGGGGCACTCGAAGCGCGCCGTGCTTGCCGGCAGACGGTCGGAGAAGAAGTTGGCCAGTTCGATCAAGCTACGCCGCACGCCTTCGACGGGCCGTTGGTGCCGGAGGTGTTTGGCAACAATGGAAACGAGTTTGCGGGCGGACGTGCGCCGCGCGCGAAACGCTCCGGGATTGATGGCGGTGGTGGCACCCATGACTCAGATCACAATCTAAAATTGACGGAAAGACATTGGTTTTTTCGACGCTGAACGGTTCAGGTAGAAAATTTTTGCGTTGAAACCGTTCGCGCGAGTTTCGGCACCGACGGGCAAGCGTCAAGGAGTTTTTCCACAGTCACGAATTAAAGTCACGGTTTTGGCGAACCACGCGCCGGCTGGCTTTGGGCTTGCGTTGCCGTGAGTTGAAGTTCGCCTACGAATGCTCGCTCATTGATCGCTGGCTGATTTGAGTAAAGCCTGCGCATGTTTGCGTGCCGCCTCGCTCTGGCCACCCAACATGCGGGCCAGTTCTTCCACACGTTGCAGTCCGTTTACCAATTCGATTTGCGAAACAGTGCGTCCCTCCTTCATCGACTTGCTCACGACGTAGTGCGAGTCCGCCGCGGCCGCGACGGGCGCGAGATGCGTGATGCACAAGACCTGCCGCTGTTCGCCAAGCTGTCGCATCTTTGCGCCGACGGCCTGTGCCGTCTCACCACCGATGTTCGCATCGACCTCATCGAACACGAGCACGGGAATTTCATCCTGCGCGGCGAGCACGGTTTTCAACGCCAACATCACGCGCGCCATTTCACCGGACGACGCGATGGCACGCAACGGCCGCGCGGGTTCGCCGGGGTTCGGGGCGAACTGAAATTCCACCGTGTCCAATCCGTTCGCTGAAAAGGCCGCGCGACTATCGCTCATCGCCACGCTTTGGAGAGCGACACCGAAATGACTTTGCTTGAAGCCGAGATCGGCGAGTTGTTTGGCGGCGGCTTTGCTCAACTTTGGAATAACTTTGCGGCGTTGCGCGGAAAGTTCGCGGCCGGTCTTCCAAAGATCCGCGTCGAGTTGTTTCAATTCGGCGTTGAGCCGCGCCAGTTCGTCGTCGCGCTGTTCGAGCTGGCGCAATTTCTCCGCCGCCGCTTCGCCGAACGCAATCACCTCGGCGACCGTCGCGCCGTATTTGCGCTTGAGCGATTGGATGAGGTTCAGCCGCTCTTCCAATTCGCGCAGCCGCGCCGGGTCGAGGTCGATACGATCCACGTAGCGGGAAAGTTCGCTCTGCAACTCGCGCAGCGTCTCGGTCGTCTGTTGATGAAGTTCGAGCAACGGGGCGGCGCTCGTGTCGAGCCGCTGCAATTCCTGCAAGCTGCGACCGACCGCGCCGGCTTGTGTTAGCAACGCGTTTTCATCTTCGCCCAGCGCGGCCAGGGCAGCCTGGCTGAGTTCGAGCAAACGCGCGGCGTTGCTGGCGCGGTGAAAATCCTGTTCGAGTTGCGCGGCTTCGTCGGGCTGCAATTTGGCGGTGGAAATTTCGTTCGTTTGAAAGCGCAGCAGGTCGAGTTGCTGCGCATAAGTTTTTTCATCCACGATGAGTGCGGATTTTTTTGCCTCAACTTCCCCGCGACGACGCACTAGATCGCCGAAGCTCGCGCGCAATTCCTGCAGGCCGCCGAAAGCGTCCAGGATGGCGAGTTGCTTGGGCGCGTGCAGCAACGACTGGTGATCGTGCGGTCCATGGATGTCCACGAGCAATTCGCCGAGCGCCTTCAGCACGGCGAGCGTCGTCGGCGAGCCGTTGACGAACTGGCGGTTCGCGCCGGTGGCTGAGAACGTCCGCTTGAGCAGAAGTTGGTTCTCGTCGCACGCTTCGAGGCCGTTCTCGGCGAGCAATTCGTTGACGCGCGGGGCAAGTCGCGCGACCTCGAAGATGGCTTCGACGGTGCAACTGTCCGCGCCGCTGCGAATCAAAGTACGGTCGGCGCGTTCGCCGAGCAACAGCGTCAACGCGCCGATCAAGATCGATTTGCCCGCGCCGGTTTCACCGGAGATCGCGTTGAAGCCACGCTGAAAATCGAGCGTGAGATCCGCGACCAAGGCGAGGTTTTTGATGCGCAGCGTCGTTAGCATTTCTGATTGTGTCGGCGTGAAATCTGGCCATTGGCGGCGTCTTCGGCAAAGGAATTTTTAGTCACATGCCTCGCCTGTTTCGACTGCGGTTAGAGACACACTTGCCGCTCTCCGATTGGCTTGCTACTTTGCCGGCATGACGACCACCGTCGCTGAATTAGTTCGCATCTCGCGTTCGCTGCCACCGCGTAAAGCGGCCAAGCTTTTGGATTACGCCCGCTCCCTGGACGAATCGCCTTTGACGAAAAAGGCGCGGCCAGCGGCCACGTCCGACGACGGCGACAAGCAATGGGAACGCATCATTGGGGAACGACGCGTGCGCCCCAAATTGACCGCGAAGATCAAGGCTGTGGAAAAACTTATCGCCCAAGGGAAAGATGCTCCGCTGGACTGGGAGCGGTTGTGAACAACCGCGCGCTGCCGGAATTTTGGAAGTTATACGAAATGCTGCCGATTGAATTGCGGTCGCACGCGCGGGCCAGCTTCAAACTTTTCCGCGAAAACCCGGATCACCCATCGCTTCGCTTCAAGCGAGTTCAAGGACGAAGGAACGTGTGGACGGTGCGTATCGGAGCGCACTATCATCGGGCGGCTGCCTTGCGCAGCGGCGGCATGTTGTACTGGTTTTGGATTGGGAGTCATGCCAATTTTGACAAGGAGTTCTCGTGAGAGCATAACCTCAGGCGCATGTCGTTCACCTTCACCTTCCTCGGCTCGGGTACTTCGCAGGGCGTGCCGATCATCGGCAAAAATTATCCGCCAGAGTTTTTGGCGAACCCGAAAAACCATCGCACGCGGCCGTCGATCTATGTCGCCACGCCGAAGGTGAAACTCGTCGTGGATACTACGCCGGAGTTTCGGCTCCAGATGCTGCGCGAGCAGATCGACTGGCTCGACGCCGTGATCTTCACACACTCGCACGCGGATCACATCATGGGCCTGGATGATTGCCGGCGCTTTTGCGATTTACGCGGCGCGGCGCTGCCAGTCTATGCCAGCCAATTCACGATGGACGATTTGAAGCGCGTCTTCGCCTACGCGTTTCACGGCGGGCCGATTCCGAAAAGCTATTTTCATCCGGAGCCGATCGTGATCAGTGGCGCGTTTGAACTCGGCGATTTGACCATCACGCCGCTGCCGCTGCCACACGGCCGCATGACAACGAACGGCTATTTGTTCGAACAAGCCGGACGCAAACGGCTCGCGTATCTGAGCGATTGCAAGGAAGTGCCGGACGAAGCGGTGGCGCAAGTGCGCGGCGTGGAAGTCGCCGTGCTCGACGCGCTACGGCGCGAGCCGCATCCCACACACATGTGTCTGGACGAAGCTTTGACGGCGGCGCGGCGGATCGGCGCGGCGCAAACTTTTTTTACGCACCTCACGCACGACTATGATCACGATCACGACCAAGCCGAAATGCCGGATGGTGTCACGTTCGCGTTCGACGGTCTGAAAATTCGGCTGGACTGAAATTCTGCATCGCGGCGCCAGGCATCCACCTTTTCATGAAACGACTTGTGCTCACCTTCCTCGTGCAAGTTTTTTTCGCGGGCGCGCCGACGATCAAGGCGGCCGGTCTCGGTGACTCCGTCGTGGTCATCTACAATCAAAACGTGCCCGAATCCAAAGCGCTCGCCGATTATTATGCGCAGCGCCGGGAAATTCCACGCGAGCAAATTTTCGGCTTCGATTTGCCGGCGACGGAAATTATGTCGCGCCGGGAATTTCGCGAGCAGCTCGAACAACCGTTGCTGAAGAATTTGGAAGCACAACGCCTTTGGTCCTTCACCATCGACATTTCACCGGCCACGCCCGAGCGGCCGGGCCAGGTCGTCCGCAAATTCGCGGGCAGCCGCATTCGCTACGCCGTGCTGTGCTACGGTGTGCCGTTGCGCATCGCCGAGGATGCCAGCCTCCTCAACGCCGACGCGGAAAAAGTCCGCCCGGAGTTGCGCCGCAACACGGCGGCGGTCGAAAGCGAACTGGCCGTGTTGCCGCTGCACGAGAGAAAGCCGCCACTTTACGGCCCGCTGCGAAATCCGTTTTATGGGATTACCAACGCCGCGCCGATGGATCCCGCAAACGGCATTTTGCTGACGGCGCGGCTGGATGGGCCTTCGCCGGAAATTGCGCGCGGGCTGATCGACAAGGCGTTGCAAGCCGAGCGCGATGGCTTGTGGGGCCGCGCTTATTTCGACGCGCGCGGGTTGACGAGCGGTGACTACAAACGCGGCGACGACTGGATTCTGCGCGCCGAGAAAGCCACCCGACAATCTGGATTTGAAACAGAACTCGATGCCAGCGCGGAAATTTTTCCCGCCGGTTATCCGATGGGGCAAGTCGCGCTTTACGCTGGCTGGTACGCGGGCCAGGTCGCTGGGCCGTTCACGAGCGTGTATTTCGATTTTGTGCCCGGCGCGTTTGCGTATCATCTTCATTCGTTCAGCGCGGCGACGATTCGCTCGGCGACGCAAAACTGGGTCGCCCCGCTGCTTGCGAAAGGCGCGACTGCGACAATGGGCTGCGTGGATGAGCCGTATCTGGAAGGCACGCCTGACCTCGGCGTTTTTTTTGAACGCTTCCTCGCGGGCTTCACTTTCGGCGAAGCGGCTTATGCGTCGCAAACTTCGCTCTCGTGGCAAACAACGGTGATTGGCGATCCACTTTATCGCCCGTTTGGAGCAACGGCTGCGGCGCGCGAGCAAGCGACGAGCGCAACCAGCAGCCAGTCGGCGGAGTGGTCGCAACTGGCAAAAATCAATCAAGCCTTGCTCGCGGGGCAAACAACGGATGAAGCCTGCGGCAGTTTGGAGAAATTCGCGCTGGCCAAGCGCAGTGCGGTTTTACAGGAGAAGCTTGGCAATTTGCACGCCGCGCAAAAACGCTGGACGGCCGCCGTGCTCGCGTATCGCACCGCGCTCAAATTGGAGCCGGTCGCATCGCAGCGGCTGCGAGTGAGTCTCCGCTTGGCGGAAACGCTGTTGCTCGACGCGCGCGAGGAAGAATCGTTCGCGGTTTATCGCAAATTTGTTAATGGCTTTCCCGTTTATCCGGATTTGCCAAAAGTTTACGAAAAACTCGTCGAGCTGGCGCGCAAGCTCGGGCGCAAGGACGAAGCAGTGGAACTGGCGCGCGAAGCGGAACGTGTTTCGGCAGCGCGTCCCTAGTTGGATCGAGTTTGCCCAACCAAAAAACTGACGCCGCGCCTCAATGACAGCCGCAGCCCGTACCACACGAGCCGCCCTCGAAATCTTCCGGCGTGGGGACGCGGCCCAACTCGAAAGTTTTGGCCACATGTTGCGAGACGGATTCCTGGATCTGGTGCATCTGCTCCTGCGCGTCGAGAAATCCACGCGCGACCGGATGATTGACGAGCGTCTCGCGCTGCTGTTCAAAATCCGCAATCTCACCGCCGTCTAGCGGCAGTCCCTGTTGCTGCTTGTGGTTCAGGTGCTGGCCTTTTTCGCTGACGACTTGATAAAGCGAACGGGCCGACTCGTCGGCCAGAAAAGCGTCGATGCGCTGGCGCATCGCCTGGAATTCGGGTTGTTCGAGGATCGTCTGGCAAAGCTCGCGCGTCTTCGAGACGATGACGCTGCTATCAGTTTCAGTAGTCATAATAAAAATTGAGGAGGCACGCGGCACGGCTGTATGCGCAAATTGCCTCGTGCCATCCATACACCAAGCCTCGAATGCGTGTCCAATTCAATGCGTGACAAAATCGGTTTAGATTCGTGATCGCCACGAGTCGCCAAGTGCTTTTCCGAAGAAGTGTTTGCAACACCGTTTCTCGCTTTCTATAACAACGGTCATGTTGCCACCCGGCCAGCCTCCTGATCGAAACCCCGGCACGTTGCCGACGCGCGAGCGGGCCGTTGCAGCGTACCGCTGGATGCTGCTTGCCCGGATTTTGGACGACAAGTTCGCGAGCCTTTACCGCGGCGGCAAAATTCATGGCGGCGTTTTTCTTGGCCGTGGCCAGGAAGCGTTGAGCGTGGCGGTTGGACTCGCGCTGAAAAAAGGCGACGTGTTCGCGCCGTTGATTCGCGATGCGGCGGGCCGGCTCGCGTTCGGCGAAACTGTGCTGGACGCCGTCCGCACGTATCTCGGTTCCCCGCTCGGCCCGATGCGCGCGCGCGACGGCAACGTGCATCGCGGCCGACCGCGCGAAGGTTATCTGCCGATGATCAGCCATTTGGGCGCGATGATCTCCGTCGTGAACGGCACACTGCTGGCGCGGCGCTTCAAAGGCATTTCGGGCACGGTGGGAGCGGCGTGCCTCGGCGAAGGCGGCACTTCCACGGGCGCGTTTCACGAAGCGTTGAACCAGGCGGCGGTGGAAAAGCTCCCGCTGGTGCTTGTCGTCGCCAACAATCACTATGCGTACTCGACACACGAATCGCGCCAGTTTGCGTGCCGATCACTGGTGGACAAAGCCATCGGCTATGGCGTGACGGGCCATACGGTCGAGGGAACCGATTTGGCCGCGTGCCTCGAAGTACTGGACGAGGCCGTAAATTGCGCCCGAAGCGGCGGCGGACCACAATTGGTCGTCGCACAATTGCTCCGCCTCTGCGGCCACGGCGAACACGATGACGCGCATTACATCGACGCGAAGTTGCGCGCGTCTCGCGATGGACGCGACTGTCTTCAGGTTGCCGCTGAGTGGCTGCGAAAATGCGGCTGGGCGGATACGGCGACGCTCGCGCAATGGCACGACGAGGCGGTGGAGAAAGTGGAGACCACCGTCGCGCAAGTGCAACGCGAACCCGGCCCGGATCCTTTCGCGGAAAACTGGCGCGCCCTCGCGACGAAACACCTGCATGGCGCCTATGCCAGTGCATGATCAAATTTACTTCCGGTTACCGGCGGATTGAAACTCGATGAGCATCACTTACCTCGAAGCGATTCGTGAAGCGCAGGCGCGCGCGCTGGCTGACGATCCACGCGTTTTTATTTACGGGCAGGATGTCGGCGCTTTTGGTGGCGCATTCAAAGCCACCAAAAATCTTGCGGTTGAATTTCCCGGACGCGTGCTCGATGCGCCGATCAGCGAAGACGCGATGGTGGGCGCGGCCATTGGCGCCGCGATCGAAGGGATGCGTCCGATTATCGAGATGCAATTCGCGGATTTTTCGACCGCCGGTTTCAACCAGATCGTCAATCACGCCGCCGCCTTCTATTGGCGCACCGACGTGCCGTGTCCAATCACGGTTCGTCTGCCGTGCGGCGGCACTTCGGGCAGCGGGCCGTTTCACAGCCAGAGCATGGAAACGATTTATGCGCATTATCCGGGCCTGGTGGTGATGACTCCCGCCACGGTCGAAGATGCCTACAGCATGTTGCTCGAAGCCGTGGCGATTGATGATCCGGTCATCTTCTGCGAGCACAAATATCTCTACTATCATTTGAAGGCGGAGGCGTTGCCCAAGGAAGCGCTGCCCGTCGGCAAAGCGCGCATCGCCCGCGCGGGCCGCGACCTGACGCTCATCGCCTATAGCGCGATGGTCCACGAAGCGCTTGCGGTGGCGGAGGAACTTGCCACTGAGGGCACTGAGATCGAAGTCGTGGATCTGCGCACCGTCAAGCCGCTGGACACCGACACGGTGATGGCATCGGTGGCGCGCACGGGCCGCGTCTTGTGCGTGGGCGAAGCCTGGCCGTGGGGCGGAGTGACGGCGGAGGTCATCGCGCGAATCGCCTCCGAGGGATTTGATTTGCTCGACGCGCCACCCCAACGTCTCAACGCCAAAGACACGCCCGTGCCTTATCATCCCAACCTTTGGATGGTGCATCGGCCAACTTCCCAAAGCATCGCTGCCGCCGTGCGCCAATTGTTGCGCCGATAATTGTATGCCTGAGATTCCCATCATCATGCCGCAGCTCGGCGAATCGATCGCCGAGGCCACCATCATCAGTTTCCTCGTTCAGGCGGGCGACTCGGTCCGCGCCGATCAGGATGTCATCGAAGTCGAGACGAACAAAGCGACGATGAACGTCACCGCGCCGTGTCCGGGCAAGGTGCGCGAATTCCGGGCGAAGTTGAACGAAAGCTATCCAGTGGGCGCCGTGCTCGGCCTGTTGGAAGTCAGTGAAGTTGATGCCGCGCGACTCGGTTTGGAAACTTCACCACCGTTGGCCAAGAGCGCCGTGCGCGACGCGTCGGCGTCGAACGAAAATCAACCCGCTGCGAGCCAGACCAACCAGAGCGTGAAACCCACCGTCCGCGGCCTGCCCGTCCCGGCCAACGCCGCCGGCGCGACCTACATGTCGCCGCGTATGAAGGCGCGCATGAACGAACTGGGTTTGCACGCCGCTGATCTCGCGGGCGTCGCCGGCAGCGGCGCGGCCGGCCGCGTGACGATCAACGATTTTGAAAAATTCCTTGCCAATCTCGAACAGCACAAACTTTCGGGAGCGTCGAGCATGCGCGTGGCCGTGGCCGACGCGATGCGCCGCAGTTGGACGCGCCCGTTGGCGACCGTCGCCCTGCCCGTGCGCATCGACGCGCTGCTCGCCCATCGGGAATCCTGCCTGCCCAAGCCCGGCCCGGCGCTTTACGCGCTGCGGGCGCTGGCGTTGGCGCTGGCGGAAAACAGCGCGCCTGCCGGCCGGCTCGTGGGCAACAAGATCGTGCATCCGGACAGCATCGACATCGGATTCGCCGTGGAAGCTGAGGACGGCGTACTCGTGCCGGTTTTGCGCAAAGTGGATCAGCGGCCGTTGCGCGAACTGGTCGAGCGTTACAACGAACTTGTAAAACTGACACGACAACGGCGCCTGCCTGCCGATGCCACGGGGGGCGGCATCGCGACCGTCACGAACTTCGGCACGTTCGGCCTGACTTGGGCGACGCCCATTCCATTACCGGAGCAAACGCTCGTGCTCGGTATGGGCGCGGGCAGAAAAGTTCCGAGTTGGGATGAGGCCAGACAGCAGTTCGTGCCCGTGGTCGAGGCGAATTTGACTTTGAGCTTTGACCATCGCGTGTTGGACGGAGGAGCCGCGGGCCGTCTGCTCGCGCGCATCGCCAAGTTGCTCGCCGAACCGAGCGATTTGTAATTCAACTCACGCGGCGTGAACTGCGTAAAATCCTTTTCGAGATCGTCCGCCGAGTATAATCTCCGAAAATGAATTCGGATCGGGCGCAAAAAATTCTGAGCGATGTCCACCGCACGCTGCTGGCACTCTTCGGTCTGCTGATTTGGTGCGCGCCGGCAAATACCGCTGACTCAACAGCGCTTGCGCCATTTCGCAATAGCCGCTTCACATTGGAGCGCGGTGATGTCGTTGCGTTCGTCGGAGGCGCGGACGTGGCGGCGGCGCAACACACGGGGCATCTCGAAGCGCTGCTCGCCGTGAAGTCGCGCGGCCTCGGCGCACGTTTCCGCAATTTCGGCTGGGAAGGCGACACCGTCTTCGCACAACCGCGCGACGTGGGCTTCCCGTCGCTGGCCGAGCATCTGCGCCGCGCGGGCACGACTGTCATCGTGCTGCAATTCGGACGCGCCGAGGCACTCGACGGCCGCGAGGTGTTGCCACGCTTTCGGACTGCGTATCAAAAGCTGCTCGATGAATTTACGAAACTCACGCCGCAGCTCGTGCTTGTCACGCCGCCGCCGTTCGAGAATGGCGGCGGACTACTGCCGGACTTATCCACGCGCAATGCCGAACTCGCGGAGTACGCCGCCGCCATTCGTGCTCTCGCGAGTGAACGCGGCACGCCGTTAGTGGATTTGTTTACGGAGCTTGGTGGAGTTTCCCATCGCGAGCCGCGGTTGACGGACGACGGTCTGCAACTCACGCCACTTGGCCACGCTGAAGTGGCGCGTGCGTTCGCGAAGCAACTCGGCCTCGGCGAATTTACGCAGCGTGCTGGTGTTCCGAACAAAGAAGGAGTTTGGCCCAACACTGCGTTTGAACGCATTCGTCAAAAAGTCGTGGCGAAAAACAAACTCTGGTTCAACTACTGGCGTCCGCAGAACTGGGCCTTCCTCGGCGGCGATCGCATAAGCCAGCCCAGCAGCCGCGACCATCGTGATCCGAGAGTTCGCTGGTTCCCGGCTGAGATGGAAAAGTTTGTCCCATTGATTGAGGCGAAGGAAAAGGAGATCGAAAAATTGGCGGCGGAAATTCACGGAGGAGGGAAATGAAAAACACCAAATCCCAAACCCCAAACCCCAAACAAGCTTCAAACACCAACCCGAAACCAGCGTCGTTAGTCGAAGGCTGGCACTATTCCAGTTCGGTTTCAAACAAGTCGGAACCGTGGCTGCTCAAGGATGAGCCGCTCAAGGCTCCGTCCGCCGAACCGACGGTACGCCATCCATTCGATTTGGAAGAGCGCACGGCTTTGTTCGGCGAAGGCATTGTCCGGTTCGTAAAAAAAATTCCGCGTGGCCCGGTCAATGACCGCCTCATCGATCAGCTTGTCGGCGCGGGGACCAGCGTGGGCGGAAATTTCTGCGAAGCCAACGACAGCGAATCGAAGAAAGATTTTCGCCACATTCTGAAGCGCTGCCTGAAGGAAGCGAAGGAGTCCCGGCATTTTCTGCGCATGGTGGCGACCGCCGAGCCAACGCTCGCGCCCGAAGCACGGGTTCTCTATCGCGAAGCCACCGAGTCACTCAAAATCTTTTCCGCCATGCACCGCAAATGAAACCGACGCGCTTGAAGTTTGAAGTTTGGTGTTTGTTTGGGATTTGGTGTTTGAGATTTGGTGTTTCCCTCGCCGCTGAATCTCTCGACTCGCCCGCCGCTGAACTCGCCTCCTTCCAAATCGCCGACGGCTTCGAGGTCAGTCTCTTCGCCTCGGAAAACAACGGCGTTGTGAAGCCGATTCAAATTCGCTTCGATGCGCGCGGACGGCTCTGGGTCATCGGCAGCACGGTTTATCCGCAAATCGAACCGGGCGAGACGCCAAACGACAAGGTGCTCATCCTCGAAGACACCGACGGCGACGGGCGCGCGGACAAGACGACCGTGTTCGCCGACGGCCTGATGATTCCCACGGGACTCGAACTCGGCGACGGCGGCGCGTACGTGGGCCACGGCACGGAATTGCTTTTCCTCAAAGACACCAACGGCGACGACCGGGCCGACGACCGGCGCGTGCTGCTGCGCGGCTTCGGCACGGGTGACAATCATCAAAACATCAATTCGTTTCGCTGGGGACCGGGTGGCGAGTTGTGGTTCTGCCAGGGCCTGCACACGCACTCCAGCGTCGAGACACCGTGGGGTCTGGTGCGTCTCGATCAGGCGGGGCTGTGGCGACTGCGTCCGCGACTCACGAAGCTCGAAGGATTTTACGGTTCGCAGAACGAGCCGCAAAATCCCTGGGGCTACGTCTTCACCGATTGGGGCGAACCCATCGTCATCGCCGGCAACAATAGTTCGTCGATTTATCCCGTGCCCGGCCTGGTCTCGAATCATCGCGATGAACCGCCCGCGTTGATTTGGAAAAATGGCAACGGCCGCAAATCCAGCGGCGGCGAAATCGTCGGCACCGCGCATTTTCCCGACGCGTGGCAGGGCGTGGTGATTCTCGGCGGCTACATCAACAACGCTGTCTGGGCGCTCAAACTCAGCGACGACGGCGCGGGTTTCGCGCTTGAAGATTTGCCGCCGCTCATCAAATCCACGAGCCGCAGCTTCCGCCCGGTCGATGCGAAGTTCGGTCCCGACGGCGCGCTCTATCTTTGCGACTGGTACAACCCGATCATCGGCCATTACCAGGCCAGCTTCCGTCATCCCGACCGCGACAAAACGCACGGCCGCATCTGGCGCGTCACCGCGAAAGGCCGCCCGCTCACGAAGCCGCCGCAACTCGCCGACGCGTCGATTCCCACACTGCTCGACCACTTGCAATCGTCCGACCGCTGGACGCGACAATTCGCCAAGCGCGTGCTCGCGGATCGTCCGACGAGTGAAGTGACCTCCACTCTGAAAATTTGGACGACGAAATCCGATTTGAGCGAACACGCGCTGGTGGAAGCGCTGGGCGTTTACCTAAGCCACGAAGCTCCCGCAGCCGAATTGCTCGCGCGTTTGTGCAGCGCGAAGGAACCAGGCGCGCGCGCCTACGCCGCGAGTGTGGTTGGTGCGTGGGCCACGCGGCTGCCCGATCCGCTCGTATTGCTGCGTCCATTGGTCGTTGATGAAAATCCGCGCGTGCGGCTGCAAGCCGTCGTCGCCTGCACTTATGTGGCGAAACCCGAAGCGATGGCCGTCGCCGCCATCGCTGCGGATTTTCCGACGGACAAATTTCTCGATTACGCGCTCAAGCAAGCCGTCTTCGCGCTCAAGCCGCAATGGCTGCCCGCGTTCAAGGCCGGCCAGCTCAATTTGGAAAATAAACCTGCGCGCCTCAATTTGCTCATTCGCGCCGATGGCACGGTGGACACATTGAACGCGCTCCGGGAACTGACGACTTCAACTCCGCTCGGTGATCCGCGCCACGAAACTTTTTTCACGTTGCTTGCCGACGTGGGCGACGCGAACGACCTCGCGCGATTGCTCGACACAAAAACTTTCACAGGTGCCAAGGGTCACGATGCCGCGCAACACGCGCGCGTGCTTGAAGCATTGGCGACTTCCGCGCGCGCAAGAAATATCCGGCCTGCTGGCGATGTCGGCGGCGCGTTGACGGCTTTGTCGAACAATACTCCGCCCGACTCGTTGCGCGTAGCCATGCTCCACCTCGCAACGCAATGGAAAGTGACAGCCTTCAACGGCGCCGCCCTCTACGCCTTTGCCTGTACACCGGACAACGACGAGTTGCGCATTGCCGGCGCGAACACGCTAGCTGCGTTGTGGCCGGAGGAAGCGCCGAAATTGCTGGGCGACTTGAGCCGCGCTGGTCGCGTGCAGGGAGAACGCGTTGCTGCCGCGATTGGTTTTACGAGCTTCGATCTGCCGCGCGCTGCGAGCGTCGCCACTGACATTCTCGCGGAAGACCGCGACGGTCGCTCCATCGCCCAACTGCTGCCGCCGATTTTTCAACGGCAGGGCGGAGCCGCCGCGCTGGCCGAGGCGCTAGCAGCGAAAGCGCCTTCCCGAAGCGCCGCCGAAGCCGCCGTTCGCTTGATGAGCGCGAGCGGACGGCGTGATGAACGACTCGCCAAACTTTTTCGCGACGCGGCGGGATTCAGCCGCAACGGCCAGACCATGACGCCCGCCGAGTTCACCACGCTTGCCGCCGATATCCGCACGAACGGTGACGCCAAGCATGGCGAAGAAATTTTTCGGCGCGCGGAACTCGGTTGCATTGCCTGTCACGCCGTCAACGGCCAGGGTGGCAACATCGGCCCGAACCTGAGCGCACTCGGCACCGCGCAGCCGATTGATTTCATCATCGGGGCGATCCTCGAGCCGCAGAAGGAAATCAAGGAGGGCTTCATGTCCATCTCCGTTACAACCACCGACGGTGAGGAGTATCAAGGTTACCAGATTCGCGAGACGAAGGACGAACTGGTGTTGCGCGATGTTTTGCAAAACAAGGAAGTCCGCCTGCGGCGCGGCGCGATTCGCGAGAAAAAGCAAAACGGCTCCGTCATGCCGGGCGGTCTGGCAGACTCGCTGACGCACGCGGAGTTCCGTGACCTTGTCCGCTTTCTCTCCGAGTTGGGGAAGCCGACGCCGTAACGTTTCAATCAGAAACTGCGCATCTTCGCGCCTCGACGCCAGACTTGAATGCGCTCGACACGTCCGGAGACTTCGCTAGCGTTTCGTGCCTGAATGTCCACCGCGACCACTGAAATCGGCCTCGTCACGTCCAAATCCAGAGTCTTCTTGCGCCGCCTGGCGAGCTCGATTGTCTTGTGGACGGTGGTACTGCTCGCCAGTTTTTCCAGCAACAAGCTCGTCGCCGACTTCGTGTTTCTCGCGCTGATGCTGGCGCTCGCCGGCCTGGGCTTGATGGAGTTCTACGACCTGCTGGCCAAACGCGAATTGGTTTGCTTCAAAGGCTGGGGGATTTTTGGCGGGCTGTTGTTGATGGCCTGCACGTTTTTTTATTTGTCCGGCCGGCTGGGAAAGGTTGTGTTGCCGTCCAAGGCCAATGATTT
>JACPZS010000084.1 GCA_016195385.1 Verrucomicrobiota bacterium | reverse complement strand
AATTTTTACGCGAGTTGAATTTGAAAAGTTTTGCCCAAGTTAAATTGAGTTACGACTACATCACCAGCGGCATCGGCGCGGCGATGATCGGTTGGTATGGTTGCGCGATGCTCTGCTACGTCACGCCCAAGGAACACCTCGGCCTGCCGAACAAGAAGGACGTGAAAGACGGCGTCATCGCCTACAAGATCGCCGCGCACGCCGCCGACCTCGCCAAAGGCCATCCCGGCGCGCAATACCGCGACAACGCGTTGAGCAAGGCGCGCTTTGAATTCCGCTGGGAAGATCAATTCAACCTCAGCCTCGACCCCGTCACCGCGCGCGAATTCCACGATGAAACCCTGCCGCAGGACGGCGCAAAGACCGCGCACTGTTCGGTAGTGAAGTTCCCCCGAAAGAGTGGACAAGGGCGGAAGTCATTTATTGGGGTTAGTTGTTTATGGACTGGGATTCAAAAGCAACAGGAGATTGATAATTCAAAGCGCTGTGCCGGCGTCGTTGGTTGTACCAGCTTTCGATGCCGGCAAAGAGTTGCTGGCGGGCGGTGGCGTGATCGGCGGGCACATTCCGACCCAGGATTTCGTTCTTGAGCTTGCCGATGGCGCTTTCCATCCAGGCGTTGTCATAGGGGTTGCCCGCCCGGCTCATGCTGGCCTGCCAGCCGTGCTCGTCCAGGTACGCCCGAGTTTCCTGGCTGGCGTACTGCACCCCGCGATCCGAATGCACTAGGAGTCCCCGGCCAGGCCGGCGCTGGGTCTGGGCCATCTGGAGCGCGCTCACCACCAGTTCGCTGCGCAGATGATCGGCCATGGCCCAGCCCACGATCTTGCGGCTCCACCGATCCAGCACTAAGGCCAGATAGAGCCAGCCCTGCCCCGTGGGCACGTAGGTGATGTCCTGCAGCCAGACTTGATTGGGCCCGTCGGGAGCCGCGCGCTGGGCCAATCGGTTGGGAGCGATGGGTTCGTCATGATCGCTATCGGTGGTGCGTGGCACCCAGCGCGGGCGGACTTGTGCCTGCAGGCCGTGCGCACGCATGAGCCGAGCCACACGGTTCTCGCTGCAGGCGTAGCCACGCTCCTTGAGTTCCTCGGTCATCCGCGGACTGCCGTAGCAGACTTCCTGGCCCTGGCGGAGGTTCTGGATTTCTTCGAGCAGCCGGGCATTGGCCCGGCTGCGGACCGAGGGCACACGCTCCCGCCAGGCATAGTAGCCGGCGCGGCTGACACCCAAGGCCGCGCACAACTCGCTCAGAGGATGATTGGGTGTCATGTCTTGGATACGTTGGTAACGCTCGCTCACGTGGTCGAGACGATGCCCAGCGTTTTTTTTAGAATGTCCCGCTGGTGGCGCAACTGGAGGTTCTCCCGTTCCAGTTGAGCCACGCGGAGGCGCATCGCTTCGAGGGTCTCGGGCTGCTGGGCCAATTGTGGCTGGAGGCGCTTCTTCCAGTCGCGCAGCTGCCAGGACTCCACGCCCAGTTCGCGGGCGATCTGCGCCAGCGGCCGGCCGCTGGTGTGGAGCAATTGCACGGCCTGTTTCTTGAACTCAGGATCGTAGATCTTGCGATGTGTTTTGGTCGTCGTGGACATGGCGGCTTTTCTTTCTCGGGTTCTCCGCCCTCTGTCCACTCTTTCGGGGGAACTTCAGTTTCCTAGGACTTCAGATATCTCTCTAAATCTCCGTCGTCGTTTACGGGGAAGCTACGTTTTTGCCGAGAGCTGCATTCAGCTTTGGTATGCCAATTTCCCGAACGAAATACTTTCAGACCTTTTGATAGAAGCGCGAGTCTTGCTTGAAACGGCGATAACTGCTGGTTATCGAAATGCGAGACTGCACGTTGCCCTTGCTTACATTTGTGCGATTCAAGATGGAGTGGCAGCAGGCGAAACTGTTCTAGCAAGGATGATTTCAAATTCTACCGGCAGTCCATGGACAGCCTTTTTGAAACTTTTAGAAAACCCGAATGAACTAGATGCTGCGGCCAATGGGCTAATATTAGGTATCAATGAAAGTAGCGTTTGGACATCCCTTGGTAGCTATGCTAAAAAATTTATAGCAGACAAGAATCTCTCTGAAGTTCTCTATCGAGGTGCTGTTCAATTGGACGGGCACAATCCAGTGGCACTTACCAATTTGGCGCGATTTCTTATTGAGAATGGCAGTGAACAAGCCCTTGTAGAAGCTCGGAAGTGTTTGCAGAAGGCATCGACTTTTAGCGAAAAACGATTCAGATGGTGGCGAACAGTTCAAGCCGATTTGCACAAGTTGACTGGACAAGTGATTGAAGAGATTCAGCCTCACGAACCGGCCGTTGAGGCAGCGGATTCGACGGAAACTTTCCCTGTGCATTTTTCAAACTTAAGAAGCATTCGGAGTCGTTTTAGACAATTGCAAGGACTACAAGACGAACAAAAGCGCGGTTATGAATTGGAACAACTGTTTTGTGCACTAGCAGGCTGCTGCAAAACCCTTTTTGAGGGCACAAAACATGCAAAAACCCCAATGTTTTTGCTGGTCGCTTTTCTGAAACATGACTTTTTCAGCAACCTGCTAGCATCTCTAACCTTTGGCGCGTCTCTTGGCTCATATCAAATAAAACGTCCAGGCGGAGGACATCGTCAGGTAGATGCTTATTTTGAACATCTTTCTTTCGCATATCGTGTCGAATGTAAATGGAGGCGTGAAGAAACTACTCCAAACGACATAATAATTTTTGCCAGCAAGCTCGACGCTACTGGTGTATCAGGGCTTTTTGTTTCAATGGCTGGTTTCACAAATGCAGCAATAGCGGAAGCTAGACTGCTTGCTCCCAAAAAGATGATAATTTTCCTAAATGGGGAAGAAGCTCAGAAGGTGTTGGTCGGGGAAATTAATTTTGACCAGTTGTTAACTGTAAAGGAAACTTGGTTTCGCTCGAAGTCCGAGCCCTATCATCAAGTTATGGAAGTCTCGGAAGTTGCCTGATTCCCATGAAGCCGATAGCGACCGTCCAACTTATGAATAACATGAAGAGCAATAAAAAGGAGTTGTCCCCGAAACAACGGGAGGAACTACTCGGCGCGTTGAAAGCCCGGTTTGAAAAGAACATGAGCCGCCACCAAGGTTTGGTGTGGGCCAAGGTGCAGGCCAGGCTGGAAGCCAATGCGGAAAAATTGTGGTCGCTCTCGGAAATGGAACGCACCGGCGGCGAACCGGATGTGGTGGGTCAGGATAAAAAGTCGGGCGAATACATTTTCTTTGATTGTTCCGAGCAAACTCCCGCAGGCCGCGTCAGTCTTTGCTACGACCGTGAAGCGCTGGATTCCCGCAAGGAACATAAACCCAAGAGCAGTGTCATGGACATGGTCGTGGCGATGGGCATCGAGGTTTTGACGGAGGAGCAGTATTTCGAGCTGCAAAAGCTGGGCGAGTTCGACACCAAGCGGTCGAGTTGGGTGAAAACGTCGGCGGAGATCCGTAAACTCGGCGGCGCGCTTTATGGCGACCGGCGTTACGGTCGCGTCTTCATCGGTCACAACGGCGCGGAGTCTTACTACAGCGGGCGGGGATTTCGGGGTGTGCTCAAGGTCTAAAAACATTTGCGCCATGAGTGCGAACGCCGATCCGTTGGAACTTACGCGGCTGAAAATTGTCGGTGCAACCATCGTCATCAACATCATCGTGGTAGCGCTGCTGGCGCTCGCGCAGTGGTCGGATTGGAAGACCGGGCTTGCGCTGAATTTGTTCGACAATGTTCTGTTACTCTTCTTCGTGTGGCGGCGACGCGATGACTTTCTCGGGCGGCTGATGGTGTTCGGACTGGCTGCGGGATTGTCCGAACTCGCGGCGGACGCCTGGCTGGTGGATTGGACGCGAACTCTTGATTATTCGATAGGAGGCGGCCCGATGCTTTGGCGCTCGCCGATTTGGATGCCTCCTGCCTGGGAAATTGTTGCAGTTCAGTTCAGCTGTCTCGGTCTATGGTTTTGTTCACGTTTTGGGAACGCAACCGGACTCGTCGGCATTGGCATTCTTGGGGCGGTGAACATTCCGTATTACGAAGAAATGGCCAAACGCATCCATTGGTGGCAATACGGCGGCTGCCGGATGATTTCGAACACACCGTATTACATCATCGCCGGCGAACTGCTCATCGCCGTCGCGTTCACGTTGCTGGCAAAATTATTGCCGCGTGCGTCATGGTCACGGACTGCTGCTATCGGTCTCGCGGGCGGCGTGGCTATTTTCATCGCCTACGCCGTCGCTTACGGCGTCACCGACGGATTTGCTCGCCACTGAACCAAGAACAAGATGAAACCCATCCAAGGTTACCATCTCATCAAGCCGGAAGACCTCTCCTGGCGGCCGTCCAATCTCATGCGCATCCCGAACGCGGATTATCTGGAGCGAACCGGAAGTGAGAATCTCAGCGCGCGGCTCTGGCGGTATCCACCGAAAAGCGCTGGCACGCTGCACAAACACGTCCGGCAGGAGGAATTCTATTTCGTGCTGGAAGGCACGGGTCGCATGCGCGTGGGCGACGAGACGTTGACCGTGCCGCGCCACGGCGGCGTGCTGGTCGGCCCGGACCAGTTGCGCCAGGTGTTCAACGACACCGACGCCGAGGTGCTCTGGCTCATCATCGGCGCGCCGGAGGAACTGGAGTTTCTGCCCGGCGCAAAGACCAAGCCCGACATGTCGCTCATTTACCCGACCGACCCGACGCAATTACCCAAGGAACTCACCGGCGTGCAATGGCCGCCGAAATAAATCTTCACACGAGTTGAAATTGACAAGTTGTGTCCAAGTTGAATCACATTAGCTCCAGTTGACCAACCCGAACAACCCCATCTGAACCATGCATATCGTATTCCTGAAATTCTCCACCAACAAAGGCCAGGCCAGCCAGTTCATGGATGGCCACAAGGCATGGATCAAACGGGGATTTGACGACGGCGTGTTTTTGCTGGCTGGCAGCCTCGAGCCTGGGCTGGGCGGCGGGATTCTGGCGCACAGCACGTCGTTGGCCGACCTGCAAAGCCGGGTGAACGGTGATCCCTTCGTCGCCGAGAACGTGGTGAAGGCCGAGATCTTTGAACTTGATCCGGGCAAGGCCGATGAGCGATTGCAATTCCTGGTCAGCTAATCTCCGCATTTTTTCCCGCACAACGCCACCGCCGACCCATGAGCATGACATTCACCGGGCCCGGTGGCAGATCGCGTTGCCGCTGGTGCGGGGATGCGCCGGAGTTTCTCCACTACCACGATACGGAGTGGGGTTTCCCGGTCAGCGACGACCAACGGCTGTTCGAAAAACTCAGCCTCGAGGGTTTTCAATCCGGCCTGAGCTGGCGGACCATCCTGGTCAAACGCGAGAGTTTCCGCGCCGCGTTTCTTGACTTCGATTTCAACAGGATCGTGCGTTTTACCACGCGCGACGTGGAGCGACTCCTCAAGGACGAGGGCATCGTCCGCCATCGCGGCAAGATTGAAGCGGTCATCAACAATGCCCGGCAGGCCCGGGAACTGGTCAAGCGCGAGGGATCCCTGGCAGCATTCCTCTGGCGCCATGAACCAGGCATTGAGGAACTGGCGCAACCGCAAACCGCATCGACCTCTGCGGCATCCATCGCCCTGTCCAAGGCGCTCAAGAAGCAAGGTTGGAAGTTTGTCGGCCCGACCACCGTGTATGCCTTCATGCAGGCGATGGGCCTGATCAACGACCACGCCGAAGACTGCGTGATTCGGGTCAAAGTCGATGCCGCGCGCAAGCGTTTCAAGCGGCCGGGTCGTTGACGAACCAAGTGGCGGGGGGTCCCTCGGACTGCCGAACAAGAAAGACGTGAAAGACGGCGTCATTGCCAACAAAATCGCCGCCCACGTCGCCGATCTCGTCAAAGGCCATCCAGGCGCGCAGTATCGCGACAACGCGCTATCGAAAGCCTGATTCGAGTGCAGGTGGGAAGACCAATTTAATCTGTCCCTTGATCCGACAACGGCTCGTGAGTTTCACAACGAGACGCTCCCGCAAGAAGGCGCAAAGACCGCGCACTTCTGTTCGATGAAAATCACCGAAGACGTCCGCAAATACGCCGCCGAACAAGGCATCGCCGAGGAGGAGGCGTTGAAGAAGGGCATGAAGCGAAATCGAAGGAGTTCGTGGAAAAGGGCGCGGAGGTTTACGCGAAGGCGTGAACCGTCCTAATGTTCAAGCCATGGAAGCAGCATTGCCTGAACCCGAAATCGTGGCGCGCAAAGCAAGGGCCGCTGCATTCAGCGGTTCCTAGTTTTGGTGGAACGTGGTGCGTTCACGAGGCAATCAACGCGGAGTCGCTTCAATACTTTCATCGCGCTATTCGGGTCGCGTCCGAAAAGGTCGTGCAGGCGTGTGTATTCGGCGTACAGCTCATCGTAGATCGGTTTGTGTTTCGCGTTGGGTTGATAAACTTCTTCGCGCACGCGCGCCATTTTACGCGCGGCGGTGTGAATGTCGGGATACGCGCCTGCGGCGACGGCACCGTGCATAGCCGCGCCCAGCGCACAGGTTTGTTCGGACGCCGCAACCTTGATCGGACGCCCCGTGACGTCCGCGTAGATTTGCATGAGCAACGGATTTTTTTGGGCAAGACCGCCGCACCCAACCAGTTCGCTGATTGGAACGCCCTGCTGCGTGAACGCTTCGATGATTTTTCGCGTGCCAAAGGCGGTGGCCTCAATGAGCGCGCGGTAAATTTCGTGCGGTTTCGTCGCGAGCGTCGCGCCGATGAGCAATCCCGTGAGCTCGGAGTCCATCAGCACGGAACGGCAGCCATTCCACCAATCGAGCGCGAGCAACCCGCTCTCGCCAGGGTGCAACGTGGCGGCGCGCTTTTCCAAAAGTTGATATACGTTCACGCCCGCTTTGCGCGCCTCGGCATGAACGGAAGCTGGCACGCCCTGCGCGATATACCACGCGAACAAATCGCCGACGCCAGCCTGGCCCGCTTCATAACCCCACGCGCCGGAGACGACGCCGTGTTCGATCACGCCGCAGACACCTTCCACTTCACGGCGCGTCTCGCCAATCAGCAGGTGGCAGGTCGAGGTGCCCATGATCATCACGAGCTTGCCTGGCGTGGTGACCCCGCACGCAGGCACGGCCACGTGCGCATCGATGGTGCCGACGGCGACGGGTGTGCCTTCGCGCAGACCAGTGCGTCGGGCCATTTCTCTGGTCAGCCCGCCCGCTTTGCTGCCAAGCGGAAAAAGTTCGGCGGAAAGTTTTTCGGCGACGACGTTTTCGAGCTTGGGATGGAGCGCCTTGAAAAAATCCGGCGACGGATAACTCCAGTTGCTGAGGGCATCGCCGTCTTCATGCTGCATTTTGCATTCTGCATTCTGCATTGGATTCACCCACATCGCTTTGAAGCCGGCGGCGGATAGATTGCGTCGTTCCACGCCGCAGAGTTGCCAGACGATCCAATCGCCAGCTTCGATGAAGCGCTCGGTCGCGTCGTAAACGGCGGGCGCATCGTTCACGATTTCGAGCAGTTTCGAGAAAAACCATTCGCTCGAATAGCGGCCGCCATACGCCTGGATGAACGCTTCGCCTCGCTGCTGGCCCAGTTCGTTGATGCGATTGGCTTCAGGTTGGGCGGCGTGGTGTTTCCAAAGTTTGACCCAGGCGTGCGGATTTTTGCGCCAGCGTTTATCGAAGCAGAGCGGCGTGCCGTCGGCGAGCGTCGGCAGCATCGTGCAGGAAGTGAAATCGGTGCCTATGCCGATGACTTGTTCCGGCGAAACCTTTGCGGCGCGGAGAACTTTGGGAATCGCAATCTCCAGCACGCGTAAATAATCCGCCGGATTTTGCAACGCGGTGTCGGGCGGGAGACGATTCTTGTCGCCGGGCAGATGCTCTTCGATCACGCCATCCGTATATTCGTGAACTGCGGTCGCGACTTCCGCGCCGGTATCCAAATCGACGAGCAACGCGCGGCCGGAGAGCGTCCCAAAGTCGAGTCCAAGGACGCAGCGGTGTTGCTGCCGACGGCGCGGAGGCGTGGCTATCATGCCGGAGAATTTTCGCCAGGCGCGAAGGCCGGGCAAGCGCAAAACCGGGTGATGACTCTGAGCACGAGGACTTGCGCGCCACATGCCCGTTCATCGGCTGGAATCGGAGCTTGGCACCTGCGCGCAAACTGCCTACGCTTGCGGCGGTGATTCTCGTGTTAAGAGTTGTCGGCCTGCTGAATGCCGCCGTGTGGTTGGGAGCGGCGATTTTTTTTACCATGGTCGCCGCGCCAGCCTTTTTTTCGCCGGAGATGACGCACTTGCTTGGCCGCGCTTACTCAGGCGCGGCGGCCCAGATCGTCGTAAAGCGCTATTTTATTTTTCATCTGGTTTGCAGCGCGGTGGCGATCGCTCATCTCGTTTTGGAGTGGCTTTATTGCGGCAAACCGCTGCATCGCTGGCTGCTCTATATGTTGCTGGGAGTTCTCGGCGCGGCGCTGCTGGGCGGCTTCGTGCTGACGCCCAAGATGAAACAGTTGCATTACGTGATGTACGCCCGCGGCGTCACGCCCGCGCAACAAACGCAGGCGCGGAGCACGTTTGGCCTGCTGCACGGCCTGTCGCAAGTCGGCAACCTCGCCGTGCTCGCCGGACTGCTGGTTTACTTCTGGCAGGTCAACAATCCGAACACGCCGATGCGCTTCTTCAGCGGAACCAAATTCCGCGGTTGACATTCCCGCTCAAAAGGAAAGAGTGGCTTCAATCTGAAAGGGCGCTCCGGCGCGTAAGAGTTTATGATCTCCAACGAACGGTCTTCGCCGCGAGGCGGTCGTTTCCATTCCGGCCCGGGAGCCAGGCCGCACGTCGTCGAGGACATCATCAAAACGGACAAGGTTCAGATCGAACGCAAGCTCTTCCTGTTCACACTGAGGGAAAATCCGCGGGGCCGTTTCCTGCGCATCACCGAAGACGTCGGGAGTCATCGCGACTCCATCATCATCCCGGCCAGCGGGTTGACGGAGTTTCGCAAGTCACTCGACGGAATGATCGAAGTCTCGGCGTCAACCCCCGCCAAGAGCGAATAAGTTCGAAGCCACGGTCCGCAACCACTGCTCCAAGCAGCGGGCGTGGAGTTGTTTCAAGCTTGGGTGCTGGCACCGGCGACTTTGCGTTTGCGCGGCTTCACGCGCGGCGCGTCTCCCCACAAACTCTCCAGATCGTATTTCTCGCGCTCTTCGGCGCGCATCACATGGACAATGACGTCGAAGTAATCGAGCACGACCCAAGCGGTATGAATCGAGCCATCTTCGGCGCGGGGAGACGAATCATGATCTTCGCGCAACCGATCGGCGACTTCATCACGAATCGCCCGCAAATGAGGCTCGCTTGTGCCCGTCGCGATCACGAGGTAATCCGTGATGTCCGAAATTTTCCGCACATCGAGGATGACGACGTTTTCGCCTTTTCGGTTTTCCGCGAGGTCGCGGCACAACTGCGCCAGTTTTCTTGAATCCATGCGCGCGGAACATGGCCCGTCGCTCAGGAAAGATAAAGCCGATTATCACGGATCACCTCGGCGACCGCCGACGGCACCAGCAAATCAACCGGCTGGCCAGCCCGGACGCGCTCGCGGATTTGTGAGGACGAGACGCCGAGTGGAAACCCCCTCAACGCCCGGCCGCGAAATGGCGCGGGCAGTTGCATCGCGCTCTGTCCCGGCCGCGGAATCACCACGAACTCGACCAACTCCGCCAGCGCCCCGGCTTCGCGCCACTTGGGCAACTGCACGACGTGATCCGCGCCGATGAGATAAAAAAGTTCCGCCCCCGGAAAACGCCGGCTGAAACCGCGCACCGTGTCGATGCTGTAGGAGACGCCGCCACGCGCGATTTCCTGCGTGTCGATTTCAAAATTGCTCCGGCCGGCGAGCGCCAGCCGCAACAAACGGAGACGCACTTCCGCTAGCGCGGGGACATTTGCCGGCTTGAACGGCGATTGCGCCGCTGGAATGAAAAACAGGCGCGTCAACTCCAACTCCTCTCCTGCTGCTTGCGCCACGAGCAAATGGACCATGTGAACCGGATCGAACGAGCCGCCAAATAAACCAATGCGAATCATGCGCGGGAAAACTAACGGCGCGCCGGCGGTGGCGGTAGAAAATAATGCGGCGGCCCGCGCGCGAATCAAACCAACTCAGGCCATTTCTCGAGGTTGGTCGATGACTTTGATTCGCCCGAATTCATCGTTGACGCTCCGAGGCTCACCACTAACATGCACGCCTTGTTTGCGGTTTAACGAAATCTGAATACGAAAATTATGGCAGTCAAAGTTGCGATTAACGGGTTTGGGCGCATTGGCCGGTTGGTGTTCCGCGCGATGGTCGAACAGGGCCTGATCGGCAAGGACGTCCAAGTCGTGGCCGTCGGTGACATTGTGCCGGCGGACAACCTCGCCTACCTCCTCAAGTACGATTCCAGCCAGGGCCGTTTCAACGGCACGGTCGGCTCGAAAAAATCCAGCGCCGACAAAGCCGAGGATGACGTGCTCATAGTCAACGGCATGGATATTCACGTCGTCAGCGCGAAGGATCCGTCCGGCCTGCCGTGGAAACAACTTGGTGTCGATGTCGTCATCGAATCCACCGGTCTGTTCACCGAAGCGGAAAAGGCAAAGGGCCATCTCGTCGCGGGCGCCAAGAAAGTAATCATTTCCGCGCCAGCCAAGAACGAGGACATCACGGTTGTCATGGGCGTGAATCACGACAAGTATGATCCGGCCAAACACAGCATCATTTCCAACGCCTCCTGCACTACGAACTGCCTCGCGCCGCTCGTGCATGTGCTGCTCAAGGAAGGTTTCGGCATCGACGAAGGTTTGATGACCACCGTCCACGCTTACACCGCGACCCAGAAAACCGTGGACGGCCCGTCCAAGAAAGATTGGAAGGGCGGACGCACCGCGGCGCAGAACGTGATCCCGAGCACGACCGGCGCGGCCCGCGCAGTGGCGCTCGTATGTCCCGAAGTGAAGGGCAAGCTAACGGGCATGGCGTTCCGTGTGCCGGTGCCCACGGTTTCCGTCGTTGACCTCACGTTCAAGACGACGAAAGACACGAGCTACGCGGAAATTTCCGCCGCGATGAAAAAAGCGAGCGAGACGTACCTCAAGGGCATCCTCGACTACACCAGCGACGAAGTCGTCAGCAGTGATTTCATTCACTGCACGTCGTCGTCAATTTACGACGCCGGCTCCGGCATCGAGTTGAACAAGCGGTTTTTCAAGCTCGTGAGCTGGTACGACAACGAATGGGGTTACAGCAATCGTGTCGGCGACCTTTTGAAATACATGATCGCGAAGGGGCTGTGACCCGAAGTGGGATGGAAGTGTCCGCCGGGTGGAATTCCTGGCGGCGCTTCATTCTCTCCCACCCGTTCAGAAATCTTGCGACGGCTTGAGCGCGCGAGCGCGCGTGGAGTTTTTCGTAAATGTTACGCAATTGCGTTTCCACGATGTGCGCGCCGATCTTCAACGCCTCCGCGATTTTCTTGGAGTGATCTCCTTTGGAGACGAAGGCGAGAATTTCCGACTCGCACGGTGTGAATCTCTCATCTTGATTTCCTGAGCGGGTTTGCTGTTTAACTTCAACTGAGGATATTAGTTTGATGAAGCATTGGTCGGCGAGTCGAAGGCACGGATTTCGGCACAAGATTTTCATCCAAATAGACGGGTAACTGGAGCGGAAATCTGCCGTGCGATATTTTCTTTGCATCGCAAATTGCTCTGTGAATAATCGCCGCCATTATGAAGTTCGCACGCCGTTCGTATCGCACGAGCCTTTGGCTCGCCACTGGATTTTCCTTCGCGCTCGCAGCCCGGGGCGCGCAGATCCCGATCCCCAACGGATCTTTTGAATCACCCACGCCGCCGCCCGGTTTTCCCGCTTTTCCGCAGGTGGATTCCTGGCAGAAACCGCCCCAGCCCGCCGGCCTTCCGCTGCCCGCCGGGATTACCTGGGATCAACTTTCGGGCGTGTTTCCGAACACGGCGTCCAGCAGCCCCGACCACATCGACAATGTGGGCGGAAGCCAGGCGGCTTACCTGTTTTCCATTCCCGGCGTGGCGCTGTTTCAGGACAACATCAATGCCAAGTTCCAAACCGGCGTGTCTTATGATCTCAGCCTGGGCATTCTCGGCGGCGGCGGCATAACGGATGGCAGCAGCTTCCGGGTCAGCCTTTATTACCGCGACAGCGGCAATAATCCCGTCACGGTGGCTTCGACGGACATCACCTACACATCCGCTGCATTTCCCAATGCAACCCATCTGTTAGCTTTCGACGTGAATGCGCCGGCGGTGAAAGCGAGTGATCCGTGGGCCGGTAAAGATATTGGCGTGCAATTGTTGGCGGCCAATGGCACGGGCGCAGGATATTGGGATGTGGATAATGTCAGTCTGACCTCCACGTCGGTTCCCGAACCCGGCACCTTCGGCCTGCTGGCCCTCGGAGCCGGCGGTTTGCTGCTGCTGCGGCGAACCCGTCGCGCGCAGTAGCATTCACTGGCAGTTATCCGCGGGAGTCAGGCCCGGCCGCGTCAAACGCCAGCTTCGCATTTGTTGTTCCCATGAGCAGGCAGACATCTTTGGTCGCGAGCTTCTTCATGGCAGCAGTTGTGTTTAGCCACACTCTGTATGCCCAGAAGATAGACATCCCCAATTCGTCGTTTGAATCGCCGGTCGTATCCTTCGTCGCCATACCGATTGACGCATGGCAAAAGTTGCCGAAGCCGGATTCGTTTGTAGAAACTGGAGGAATTACGTGGGATCAAGAGGTCGGTGTCTTCAAGAACACGCCGACAAACTCACTTGACCACATTGATAATTGCGACGGCAACCAAGCCATCTGGCTGTTCGCCGTCCCTCAAGTCGGGTTGTTCCAAGACTACGACTCGAAAGACGCACAAACACCGACGCCCACTCATGCCTTCGATGCGAAATTTGAACTCGGCAAAGCCTATCAACTGACAGTTGGACTCATCGGCGGCGGCGGCAACATGGCGGAAGGAGCAACTCTCGAACTCAGTTTATATTACCGGGACGCGGCGAGCAACATGGTGACGGTGGCTGCGACATCGATTACCAACACGGCCGACATTTTCACCAATAGAACTCATTTCATCAATTTCGACGTCAAAGTTCCGTCCGTCAAAGCCGGCGATGCCTGGGCGGGCCGGCACATCGGCGTGCAATTGAAATCCACCGTTACTCCCGAACTGGCGGGTGGATACTGGGACGTGGACAATTTCCGTTTGAGCGCCATCACCAGACCGGCTTTGGTTTTGAGTTACGCGCTGCAAGGTTTTGATCTCCAAATCACATGGCCGTCCGAAACGGGTTTCCGATACCAGGTGAGAACCTCGAATGATCTCCAAATCTGGACCAATTTGGATGCGCCGCTGGCTGGCACCGGTGGAGAACTGCATAAGACCGTTTCGCTGGTCAATCAGTCGCAGGCATTCTTCAACGTCGAGGCAACGCCCACGCCCTGATCGAGTGTGGGCTTGCCCGGCGCTACTGGTCGGATGAAAGTGAAGCCGATGATTCGTCCGCCCACATCTGGCCCGGCGTTTACGCTGATCGAATTGCTGGTGGTGATCGCCATTATCGCGATCCTCGCGGCGATGTTGCTCCCGGCGCTGGCGACGGCGAAAGCAGCCGGTCGCCGGGCGGCTTGTTTGTCCAACCTGCGGCAGATGGGCATCGCCATCCAGAGTTATGCCAACGACAACAACGCGAAAATTCCTTACGGTCCAAAAGCTCCTCCCTTTACCAGTCCGGCGGATTTTTATCCCGCAACGGGTTCGCCAACCAGTCTGCTTTCGCTTCAGGACGGCGCGCCGGTCGGATTAGGACTGATGCTGAAGCAGCACTTGGCGACACAAGCGAAGGTTTTGTTTTGCCCCGGCAGCGATCAAGTCGTGGACGCCACTGCGGAGCTTGCGAAGGTCGGCGCCAGCCAAGCGCAGGGAAGCTATTATTACCGCCACGCCGGAAACACCCAGCTCTTCGACGATCCCAACGGGCCAGGCGCGTCTGATCATATCCTCCTCGACAACCTGGGCACGAATCGCAACGGCTTCTCGATCCGCGCGCTGGCCATTGATGGGATGTTGCTATGTCCGCCTGACCTGGCGGCCTTTAACGTCAAGCCGCGCACCCATCACCAACAGAAGTTCGCCGACATTCTCTTCTCCGATGGACACGCCGTTTCGCGCCCCAACAAAGACAATCGCTTTCTCGTCGATCTCCGCGACTACAGCGAGGTCCGGCAAGCCTTCGACAAGATTCTCAAAGTGCTCGAATTGGCGGACACGATGCCCTGAAAAAGAATGCTACGGAATCGCCGCGCCTTTCGTCAGCGTCTTACGCCGATAGACTTTGTCCGAACTGCACGCGTAGAGGTAGTTGCCGCCGGGGCCGGCAAAAACGAAGTTGCCGGCAGGAACAAAAAGGCCGGGGACGAATCGTCCTCGGCCGTGTGGGAAAACTTCCTTTTGTGGCGTGCGTTAGGCCACAGCCTGGGCCAGCACCGT
>JACPZS010000112.1 GCA_016195385.1 Verrucomicrobiota bacterium | reverse complement strand
ATCTCCGCAGGAGTTCGATGACTCAAGCGCGGCTAGGATATGCCGGACGCCCGCTCCTCAAGCGTCCTCAAGGCGTCACCGTTTATCGATGACGAGGCCAACATACAAGCGCGGCTGTGTCGAAGACCAGCCGCAGCACCTGCGCAAGTCCAAGGATATGACTTACTCGCTGCGGCTGGCCCCATGGGCACAGCCGCGCTCCCAAATGCGGTTTTGAAAGCACGTCCCAATACTCGCCACTCCTAAAACCATTCAACCCGCGGATACCTCAAAGCATCCGCGGGCTGGATAGGTAACGGTCTTTGCGACCGTCGGTTTGAATTTGCTATACCGCCGGCCTATGCAGCCTGCGATTGTGCTTGGGCGGTAACCGGCGCACTCGTAGCGCTCTCGGCGTTAGGGAAAACCTTGCTCAAGGATGCGGGCCGCCAATTCCGTTCTGCGAAGATCCGCGGCATCCCAGCCACCGCCTCTCCCTTAAACGCCTGGCCTTGGCTCAGTGCCTTCGACGTGGCCGCTTTGTTCAGATGTGGCTTCGCTGCCGGGCGGTGTGGTATTCAACATATCTTCCAACCGCCGCCGCAGGTTCTTTAGCTCCGTGGACTTGAAGTGATGGCGAGTGTGTTGCAGCACGGCGATCGTATCGCGCAACGCTTTCTTCAACTCGAATTGCTGAAATCCACTCTTGCCTGATTCACCCCGCGCCAGTGTCTCCGAAAGATGTTTTACGTCGAGCAGAGCCTCCAGCAGATTGTGGAACGTCACACTGAGAAATGTCGCCATGGACTCATCGCGGCCGTCACCGTCGAACCGTCGCAAGAGCGATTCGATGCGCTCCAGATCGTGCTGCCAATTCTGGAGTTTTTCCCGCTGTGCGGCCACCGCCTGATAGCTCCGATAACGGTGGATGCTTTCCCCTATGCACCGGAGCAGTTCCTGCGGATCGGGTGGTTTGACGAGGTAGGCGGCCACATGCAATCCCACCGACCGTGCCGCCGTGTCGAAGGTCGGCTGCCCGGTCAATAGAATGGCCGGCAGACCCGCCTGCAGACTGGGCAGATCACTGATTAGTTCCAAGGCGACATTACCCGGCATGTCGATGTCCGACAGCAGCAGATCGAATGAAGACTGTCGGAGGGCCACCTTTGCTTCCGCGGCGCTCGTGACACATTGGCACTCGTACCCGTCGGCGCGCAGGAACATGGCTGTGGCGCGGCCGAAGGCGGCATCGTCGTCAGCCAGTAAAATCCGCCCTTTGCTTTCGGGAAGAAGAACTTTGTTGGTCATATCCTTGTATCCTATTGTCGGTTTTGCTGTCGAAACAGGCCCATAGCGCCTCGAGCAGTTCGCGCAGCGAATACGGCTTGGGCAGGAAACACTCCCCCGGTTCGATTGCCAGTGTCCCCTCCACGATGTCCGCACTGTAGCCGCTGGTGAGGATGACTTGCAATTTCGGTCTGGCCGCGCGGAGTTGAGCGGCGAACTCACGGCCGGTGACACCACCCGGCATCACTAAATCGGTCATCACAACCTCAATGGCATCCCGGTGTTCCCGCCATATATTCAGCGCCTCGGGAGCGTTCGCCGCTTCCAGCACGCGGTAGCCATGTTGTCGCAGCGTCAAGCACGTTGACTGCCGGAGGTTCAAATCATCCTCGACCAGGAGCACGGTTTCGTTGCCCCCGCGTGGAAGGGGATTCGCGACCGGGGTAAGATCCAACACGTTGGCGGCCACAGCTGGCAGATAGATCTGGAAGTTGCTGCCGCGATCCGGCTCGCTGTAAACCTTCACCCAGCCGCCATGTTGTTTGACAATGCCAAACACAGTCGCCAACCCGAGGCCGGTCCCCTTGCCTGGCTCTTTGGTGGTGAAGAACGGCTCAAAGATGCGTGGGAGGATATTCGGAGGGATGCCGCCTCCAGTGTCGCTCACACTCAACCCGACATAGCGCCCGGCGGATGGCTCCGTTTTCAGGCGCGCCTGATCTTCATCGATCCACTTCTCGGCGGTCTCGATTAGCAATTTTCCTCCCTTGGGCATGGCATCGCGAGCGTTGACGGCAAAGTTGATGAGGACTTGATCCAGCATGGCCGGGTCGGCGTGGACAGCCAGCGGCCCGGCGCCAAGATTTAACTCCAGGACAACGTCCTCCCGGATCAAACGCTGCAGCAGTTTCGCCACGTTCTTGACTTGTTCATTGAGGTCCAGCGTGCGTTTCTGCACGATCTGCTTGCGGCTGAACAAGAGCAGTTGCTGGGTCAAACCGGCCGCGCGCCGGGCGGCGGACTTTATTTCTTCGACCGACTCGCGAACTTCCGGGGCCATCGCCCCGGCTAGCTCGGTCAATTCGGCCTGCATGATAATCACCCCCAGCAGATTGTTGAAATCATGCGCGATGCCGCCGGCCAGCAGGCCGATGGATTCCAGCTTCTGGGCCTGCCGTAATTCTTCCTCTATTCGCTTTTCCTGAGTGACGTCGTGGAAGATGCCCTGGATACCGACCACCTCACCGCCTTCGCCGCGCAGCGCCGTTTTAAGGACGTGGACTTGCATCCTGCCGTTGGCTGATTCCAGTTCCTCCACTTGATCAAACATTTTGCCGCTCGCCATCACCTGCAAATCGTCAGCGCGATACTTTGCGGCGAGCGCGGCCGGAAACAATTCCGCGTCCGTCCTTCCCAACAAATCCTCCGGCTTGCGATCCAGCAGCCGACAGAACTGTTCGTTGACGAAGGTGAACCGTCCCTCGCGGTCTTTGCGGAAAATGCTTTGGGGCAGATTCTCGACGAGTGAACTGTAGAGTCTTTCCGACGTTCGCAGTCGCTCCTCCGCCTGCTTCCGCTCGGTAATGTCGCGGGAGATGGAGAGCAACTGCCGGGGCTGTCCCGCCGTGCCGCGGATCGCCGTGAGAACCACGTCCCACCAACGCGACTCGCCGGTAGTCACAGGAAAGTAGGCTTGAAAGCGGCCGATGTTTCCGGCGCGCGCGGCGGCGACCGCCTCGCGCACCCGTGCCCGGTCGGCTTCCTGCCAGAACTCAACCCAGCAATGGTTCAGATACGGGGTGATGTCGGTGATCCCCAGCAAGCGCTGGCCACTCTCGCTCATCGAAAGGAGATTGGCGTCAAGGTCCAGCACTTTGATGCAGTCGTAACTGCTCCCGGTGATGCGACGATTGAATTCTTCGCTCTGGCGCAGTCGCTCCTCCGCCCGCTTGCGTTCGGTGACGTCGCGCACGGCGGCGATGACCGCCTGCCCTTCCTCGGTCTGGACCGGGTTGAGCATGATGTCGGCGGAGAACTCCGAACCGTCCTTGCGCCGCGCGGCCAGATCCCGGTCGCTGCCCATGGCGCGAAGTCGGGGGGCGGCCTGAAACGTTTGACGATGTTTTTCGTATGCCTCGCGCAAGTGCTCCGGCATCAGCACGCCGATGTGCTGGCCGGACAATTCCTCGCGCCGGTAGCCAAACATTTTCTCCGCCTGCGCGTTGGTCCGCGTGATGAGGCCGCGTTCATTCACCATGATCACTCCGTCCGGGGCCGCTTCAAACAGGCAGCGGAACTGTTCCTCGCTCTTGAGCAGCGCGGTTTTGGCCTGATCGCGTTCCGCGATATCTCGCCGCACTCGTGTCCCGGCGAACCAGACGGCCAGAATTCCCAGCACGCCGGTTAGCACGAGGAAACTCTCCGTCAGGCGGGCGCGGCTTTCGCTCCGGGCGGAGCGCTCGTTCAACAAGGCCCGCTCCTCCTGCACCAGGGCGGCGCTCAACTCGCGGATGCTTTCGACGAGCGACGCGCCTTCGAGTGTGATGGCGATCTGCCGGGCCGCGTCGTCGCCGCCTTGCCGCCGCAACGCGATGGACTCGCGGAGTTGCGCCAGTTTTTGGCCGACGATCGGTTCGAGCCGGTCGAGGCGCGGCTGCTGGGCGGGATCGTCCGCTGTGAGCCGGCGCACGGTTTGCAGCTTGCGCGGCAACTGCGCCGCGGCCGCCTCGTAGGACGCCAGCAGCCGTTCGTCGCGCGTCAGGATGAAACCGCGCCGGCTGCTTTCGGCTGCGGCTGTCAGCGCCGGGATGCTCTCCAGTTCCGCCAACACTTCGTGGGTGTGACCGATCAGCGCGTTGTCCACCATAAACTCGCGCTGGCTGCGGATTGCCATGACCACCACGCCCAGCAACAACGCCAGCGCCAGGCCGAAGCCGAGATAAATTTTTCTGGTGATCGAAAGTTTCATTACAAGTGGCGGTCTAAAATCCGATGCCGGGAAGTCGCAGACGTGTTCATGGCTTGGGTGGCAACCGGCGGTGCGGGCGCGGCGGCACGCCAAAATCCACGGGAAAGAAATTCTCGATTGGCACGCCCATCACCCTCGCGATGACGAACAGTTCGCACGCCTTGACGCTGCGGAGCCCGGCTTCGATCTTGGCGAGCGTGCTGCGGGTGGGATTTGCCCCGCGCACTTGACACTTCGCACACAGTTGCTCCTGCGTAATTCCGAGTTGGTGGCGATGTCTATGGATCACGCGCGATACATGATTCAGGACGGCTTTGGTACCTTGAACCTCGTCCGAATTTCTCCATTTGGTTCTGACTGCCTTTTTCTTCATACGGCGGTGAAATGATTACCAGACCAGAAGCACGCCCATGCTCCAATCGGGAGCGGTTGACGTGCGAAAGTTTCGATCCGCTTGCGGAGTGAACCTCTACGCCTTGGAAAAAACCACCACTTGGGAGTCACACTCACAGGGTTGGCCAGGTATGCAAGTAACTAATCATAATTAAGTGGCCTAAATTTTATCGCTGCTCCGGGCGCGGCAGAGCTTCCCGATCACTTCCGGCACGCGCTCGAACTCGCGGGACTTGTCAAAAAAATAATCCGCCCCCAACTTGAGGCAACGCTTCCGCGATTCCGGAATGGTGAAGTTCGTGAGCACGATCACTACGCAGTCCGGGCGGCTGAGTTTGATCCCCGCCAGCACAGAGGAGCCATCGCCATCGGACAAACTCAAATCCAGCACCACCGCGTCCGGCCGGTGCGCGTGGAAGAGCGCGAGCGCGGCATCGACCGTCCCGGCTTCGCCGACAATTTTCACCGGGGTGGATTCCTCAATCAGGCTGCGGACGCGCTCGCGCACTGGCAACGAATCCTCGATGAGTAAAACGCGAACGGCTTTCAAGTTTTCTCTGGCCGGGTTCAACCGCGCCTGCGTTTTCAAGCTGCCGGCTGCAATCACTGCCGACGCAATTTGGTCGTCCTTATTCCTCACGCAGCCACGCTACGCGATGCGGAGGACGATGGGTATTGGGAGAAAAGCTGAAGCTCGTGTCGGGAGAATTACTGACAAAGGGGAGGTGATGCGTGATGCGTGACTGTGGACGGCCACGCCTCACGCCACCCGTCACTCCACCAGCCGGTGCTGCAACGCGTAGCGCGCCAGCTCCACGTTCGTGGACAGGCCGAGCTTCTCCGAAATGCGCGTGCGGTAGGTCGCGATGGTCTTCTCGCTCAGGGAAAATCCGGCCGCGATTTCCTTGATCGTCTTGCCCGTGGCCACCAGCCGCAACACCTCCAGCTCGCGCGGCGAGAGCGTTTCGTGCAATGCTTGAGTCTGCGGATTGCCGAGCGCCGTCGCCAGCTTCTCGGCCAGCACCGCGCTCACATATTTTCCGCCCGCGAGAACTTTCTTCACCGCCGTCAGCATCTCGTCGACGACGCTCGCCTTGGTCAGGTAGCCCGCCGAGCCGAGCTTGAAGGCGCGCACGGCGAACTCTTCCTCGGGATACGAACTCAGCACCAGCACCGCCGGCTCTGGACACAGCCGCTTCACATCCGTGAGCAGGTCCAGCCCGCTGCCGCCGGGCAGGTTGATGTCGAGCAGCACCAAGTCCCACGCCTTCTGCACGATCAACTCGCGCGCCTGCGGCACGCGCGTCGCCTCGCCGAACACGGCCTTGGGGAACTCCTCGGCCAGGAGCTGCTTCAGGCCGCGTCGGACGATTTCGTGATCATCCACCAGTAAGATTCTCATAATGTGTGACGGGTCACGAGTATCGAGGGACGCAGTTTCCGCCACTCGTCACAGCTATTCTCACCACCACTCTCGTCCCGCGCGGTTCATTCCGAGAGAACGCAATCACGCCTCCGCACTGTACCGCCCGCTCGCTCATGCCGATTAAGCCGAGCGAGCGCGGCGAGTTCAACTCTGCTTCAGCCAGCCCCACGCCATCGTCGCGCACTTCGAGCAGCGCGGTGTCATCCTCGGTGCGGAGGTGAATCTCGACGTGGGTGGCGCGGGCGTGGCGGACCACGTTTGTCAACGCCTCCTGGCAGATGTAGAACATCTCGTTCGCCACTTCCGGCGGCAACACCGGCCAGGAGCCGGCCCCCGTGACCGTGCAGCGCACGCCGAAGCGTTCTTGAAAACGGATCGCCTCGTGAGTGAGCGCGGCCTCCAGCCCGAGCTTCTCCAGCGTGCCGGGCCGCAGCTCCGCCGCGATCTTCTGCACGGTGGTGATGATGAGATCCGCCAGTTCCGAGGCCTCCACGGCGCGGTCCAGCAGCGGATTGAACGCGAGCGGCAGGCCCGGCTCGGAAAGTTTCCGCTCCAGCCAGCGCACGTCCATCTTCAAGCCCGTGAGCAACTGCCCCAGCTCGTCATGAATCTCTCTCGACACGCGCGTGCGCTCCTCTTCGCGCGTCCGCCGCAGGCGCGTTAGCAACGCGCGCAACTGCTCGTGCGACCTGGCCAGTTTTTGCTCCGCCTGCTTGCGTTCGGTGATATCCATCGCGGCTCCGTTCACGGAGACGAGCCGTCCGGCACCATCGCGCAGGGGCACGCCCCGGTCCCAGATCCAGCGCACCTCGCCATCGGGCCGGACGATGCGGTATTCAAGGCTCGTCGGCTGGCCGGCGGCTTGTTGGGCCAGCGCCGCGAGGAAGCGGGGGCGATCTTCCTCCCACACGATCTGGAGCAAAAGTTCCGGCTGCCTCATGACCGAGGCCACCGTCCGGCCCCAGATTCTCTCAAACGCGGGGCTGAGGTAGGTCGCCTCGATCCGGCCCGGCTCACCGACCCAGACGACTTCATCAATCGTCTCCACCACTCTGCGCAACCTATCTTCGCTCGCGCGCAACGCCTCGGTGGCGCGGATGCGTTCCAGCGTTCCGCCGCACTGGTCGGCCAGACCTTGCAGCAATTTCAGGTCGGACTCGATGAAGGCGTTCGGCGTGTAGCTCTGGATGGACAAGACGCCCACCGGCGGGCCTTGCGAGTGGATGGGGACACACAGGATGGCGGCGGACAACCGGGACGTGTCGCCAAACAACACAGAGTCGGTCTTCTGCGTGTAAGGCGGTGTGCGCAGAATCAACTCCGGCCCCGCCCGCATGATGCGGCGCATTCGGAGTGAGGGTTCGTCCGCTTCCTGGAAGGCGGGTATCTCGCGGCGCTTTCCATCCACGATGTCATAATACATCACCGCCCACACCCGGTCGTCCGCCGGCGAATAGACATCCAGCGTGCCCGCGTCCCAATCCCAGAGTTGGTCCGCCGCTTTGAAAATAATCCCGGCCGCCTCCCGGGGCGTCGAGGCGGCGGCCAACCGGGTCGCCAACGACAGCATCGTCTCCTTGACGGCGTCCGCCCGCTTGGACGCGGTGATATCCACCATGATGCCGAGCAGCTTGGCCGGACGGCCCCCCTCCGCGCTCACGGTGACGATGTCCTTCAGCCACACGACGCGGCCATCGGCGGCCATCATGCGATACTCGAACTGGTGCGCTTCCAATCGGGCGGTCGCGGCCAGGCAAAACTGCACTGCGGCATCGCGATCCTCAGGATGAATGTGGTCCTTCCAAAAAGTCGGCTCGTTCAACCAGCGCGCGACCGGATAGCCGAGAATTCGTTCCGCCTGCTGGCTGGCGAAGGTGAATTGAAAGGTCTGGGCGTCGGCTTCCCAGACAATTCCGTCCACCGAATGAATGATGCTTTCCAGCCTGAGCTGGGACTGGCTCGACCGCTCCTCGGCCCGCTTGCGGTCCGTAATGTCGGCGATGATGGCCATCGAGCCGGAGAGCTGTCCGTCCGCTGTTGTGACAGGGGTTGCCGAGTTCCAGGCGCAGAGGAACTCCCCGGATTTCTTCCGCAAGTGAATCTCGTAGCCTTCAGAGATGCCGTGGGATCGGTTGCGATTGCGCTCGGCCATCGCGGCGCGATCCTCCTCGCGGTTCAGCAGCGTGCTGGCGTGCTGGCCGAGGAGTTCCGCTTCGGAGTAGCCGAGCATCTGGCAGATCCGCGGGTTGACGAAGCGGATCATGTCGTCGTCATCCACATGCACGAGGCCTTCGCCCATGCGCTCGATCAGGGTGCGATACTTCGATTCGCTTTCCCGCAACGAAGCCTCCGCCTCCTTCCGCTGGCGGCTATCCTCCTGCAACCGCTGATGCGTCGCCTCCAGATCGGTCAGTTTCTTCTCCAGCTTGCGGACGAGCGCCTCGTTGTATTCGCGCAACGTGACGATCTCGTCGGGTGACACCTTGGCCGCGCCAGTGCCCGCCGTCTTCGCACCCCCCACGAGAACGGCGCGGACGATCTCGTTCATCACCTGCGGCTCCTGCGGCTTGAGCACGAACCGGTCGGCGCCCAGATCGAGGGCCAGTTGTTCGTCCTTCGGATCGGTGTAGGTGGCGGTGTAAAAGATGAACGGGATGACGCGCAACCGTTCGTCCGCGCGCCACTCGCGGCAAAGGGCGAAACCGTCCATGACGGGCATGAGGATGTCGGAGATGACGAGATCGGGAGGGTGACGCCGGGCGGTGGCCAGGGCTTCGGCGCCGTCGGGGGCGGAAATGGTTTCGTAACCGTAACCGCGCAAGGTCGCTTCGAGCAGGTAACGATTCTGCTCAAGGTCGTCCACGATAAGAATGCGTTTCATGAGGTGGCTTCGGATTTCCAGCCGGGCGGCAGGAACGGGCGGAGCTCCTCCACGAAGGTTTCCGGGTTGATGGGTTTCTCGATGTAGCCCACGCAGCCGGCGGCCATCCCGCGCGAGCGGTCGCCTTCCATCGCGTAGGAGGTGACGGCGACAATGGGCACGCCGGCCAGAGACGGAATGAGCTTGAGCTGTCGCGCCACTTCGTAACCGTCCATGCCGGGCAGTTGAATATCGAGCAGAATCAGATCCGGGCGGATGTGCCCGGCCAGCGCCACGCCCTGCGGCCCGGTGCGCGCCGGGATGATCTCCAGCCCGTGCCGTTCGAGCAGGAAGGTCACGAGATAAAGATTCTGCTCGTTGTCTTCGATGACGAGGACTTTGGGTTTCATGGGAAAGCGTGATTCGTTGATTCGTTAATGCGTGAGGCGTGAGCTTACTCACGTTTCACGCCTCACGCATTACGCCTCACGCCCTCCTTTCCTCTCCACCGGCAGCGTCACGGTGAAGGTGCTGCCCGCGCCCCACTGGCTTTGCACGGCGATGTCGCCGCCCATGGCCTTGAGCAACTTTTCGCAGATGACCAGGCCCAGGCCCGTGCCTTCATGCTGGCGGTTCAGGCCCGAGTCCAATTGCCGGAAGGCGTTGAACAGCTTGCCCAGTTCTTCAGGCCGGATGCCGATGCCGCTGTCCACGACTTGAATGCGGACCACCGCGCCGTGGTGGTTTGCCGCCAGCCGGCCGCTGTTGGGAGCGCCGTCGGGCAGCACGTCGGCCAGCACGGTCACCTGGCCTTTGTCGGTGAATTTGATCCCGTTGCCGACGAGGTTGATGAGCACCTGCTCGACCCGGCGGCGGTCGTTGACGATCTGTCCCACTTCTGGCGCGACGCGCACCTCGAGGCGCAGATTCTTCCGTTCTGCCAGCGGCATCAGCAGCTCGCGGCAACGCTGGAGGGCGTCGCGCACGGCGAACGGTTCAAACGAGACTTGCAGATCGCCCGCCTCGATTTTGGTCAGGTCGAGCACGTCGTTGACGAGCGTGAGCAGATGGCGCGAACTGCCGAGCACCATGCCGATTTGTTTTTTCTGTTCGCCGTTCAACGGCCCCGCGAGGCCCTGGTGCAACAGTCCGGTGAAGCCGATGATCGAATTGAGCGGCGTGCGCAACTCATGCGACATCGTGGCGAGGAACGCGGACTTGAGCCGGTCGGCAGCCTTCGCGCGCTCGGTTTCCTCGGCCAGTTCATGCGCCTGGCGGACGAGGTTGACGTTGAGCTTTTGCATTGCTTCCTCCGCGCGCTGGCGCTCGGCCACCGACGCGGAAAGGATCAACGTGGCCAGCGTGACGACCCCCACGTAGGTCTGCAACAGCAGCAGCGATTCGTTCGTCGTGACCATCGCGAATGGCCCCTCGCCATGCACCGTCCACCAAATCGCCACGCCCGCCAGGCCGGCGATGGCCAGGGTGACGACGCGTTGATTGAAGCGGAGCGCCGCCCAGATCAAGCTGGGGAAAACCAGGAAGCCGAGCGGGTAGCGGCCATTCTGGAACCATTGGCCAAATACCAGCAGGCTCGTGATCGTCAGCGCGAAAAGCATCAGCAACGCTTCGCCCAACCGTCCGCATTGTTGGCGAGCCGCGGGCGGACTCCACGCCAGCAGCAATGGCGTCACCACAAGCACGCCCGTCAGATCGCCCAGCCACCACGTCAGCCATGTCCCGCCAAACGCGGACCAATCCGCCATGCCCGCCGTGCATAGGCTGCTCACGCCAAACGTGGAACTGACCACGCACATCGCCATCGCCACGAGGACGAACCGGAAGACATCCGTCGCCCGCGTCAGGGGATTGTTGCCGCCAACACAGCGCCGCAACAGCCACGCGCCGGCCAGGGTTTGCAACACCGACCCGACCCCGATGCTCGCGCCCACCGCGATGTCCACGGGGCCGACTGCGAAACCCTTGAACACCCAGGTGTTCGCGAGAAACGCGCCCAGCCAGATGCCCGGCCAGAGGCGGTTGCCCCAGATCAACAGCGCCGCCAGCGCGATCCCCGAAGGCGGCCACACGGCGGTGACGTTGCCCGGATGGATCGCCATGAGGAAACCAAGCTTGGCGGTGGCGAGGTAGAGCACGGCCACGCCGAGAACACGGACAATCCAAAGCCACCGTGCGCCGGAATCCGGCAGCGTCGCGTCTCCGATCAGGATGCGGTCAGCACCGGCAGGGATGTTCGATTCGTCTGTCATAGCATTTCGCACCGGGAATTTGTGAGACCGTTTGAATCATGCGCATCGGACTTCACATGACATCCTGCACCGCCCGGTTTTGCCTCGCGCACCACGGTGCCACAGGCCACCCGTCCCAATGACCCCCACCGTGAACCGGGCCCTCGCGCGTGCCTGCTGTTCGCGCTCGGCCAGCAATCGGTTTTCCTCCCGCTCCATCTCCACGATCACCACGCGAATGGCGTCATGGATTTGTTTGCTCTTCCCCGAGGCGTAGGCGAAATTCGATCCCGTGGGCGTGCCGCCTCTGAAGGCGTGAATCCATTCTTGATGGTGATCGACCGGACGCGGCAGCGTTGGTTTCGGAGGTTGGTAGCCGACAAAACTCTTTCGCGACTGCAGGAGGAACATGTCTTTCTCGTTCTCCCCACCGTGCCAGTCGCGTGTGAGCAAGGTTCCTTTGTTGCCGATGACGAGCGAGCCGTTCGCTGGAATTTTTTCGCCGAGGAATAAGTCCGCTGTTGGCTGCTTACCGCCGCCGTACCAGGTCAACTTCACGGGCGGTAATTTACCGCGCGCCGGGAAATGAAGTTCGATGATGCTCCAGAGCGGCGCAGTTTCGTTGAACGGCGAAGAAGACGCCTTCACTCCCGCCGACAAGGGCAAACCGAGGCTCAACGCCCAGAACGCCGCGCGATGCTCCTCGGCCACGAGCGGATAGACGCAGTGGTTCTCCACCTGCTGGAATGAATCGGCTTCCAACATTCGCAGCCCGGCGGGGTTCATTTCTTTTAACGAGCCGTCCGCGGCCAGCAACTTCACGCACTCCGGCTCGTCGTCGAAAATGGCGCGGAGCCAGGCCGCGTGCGTGGCCAGTTCGCGGTTGGCCTGCTCCAGTTGCAGCGTCTTCTCCTCCAGCTTGCGGATGAGCACTTCGCTGTATTCCTTGAGCAGGATTTTTTCTTCGCCCACGGGCTGATGGGTGGGAGTGATCTGGCCGGCGTTGCTCTTCGCCAGCACTTCCTGCAGGCGCGCCATGAATGGCTCCGGCTCGGCGGGCTTGACGATGAAGGCGTCCGCACCGAGATCGAGCGCGAGCTGCTCGTCCTTCGGCTCGGTGTAGGTGGCGGTATAGACCACGAAGGGAATCTGCTTGAGCCGCTCGTCCGCCTTCCAGTGGCGCAGGAGCGTGTAGCCGTCCATCACCGGCATGAGCAGGTCGGAGATGACGAGGTCCGGCGGAGACTCCCGCGCCGTGACGAGCGCCTCAGCGCCGTGACGGGCTTCGACGACTTCGCAAGCATGACCCGTGAGCAACGCACGCAGGCGGTAAAGATTCTCCGGCTGGTCATCGACGATGAGGATGCGAGTCATGGTGTGATTCGCTTTCTTGGGCTAGTCGCGCTCGAAAGTAAATCCAAAACAACAGTGCGCAGAGCGCGGGTGGGCCACCGCATCAACGCACGCCGGCTTCGTGTGCCAACTGCTCGCGTGTTCGAGCATCAAGTCGCCGCCAGAAACCGAGTTACGAAGAACAGGTTCCGTTCGCTTGGCTTCTCCACGTCGCTCCATTTTACGACCGCCTCCGCAACGAGCCGCGCTTCCAGGCGCTGCTGAAAAAGTGGGCCTCGACAAATGAGCGGGGCGTTTTGGGCTGCGCCGGTTCGACGGCGCTTTGAATTGCGGCTACGCGCGGCGCAGTCACCTTTCGACGCGTGCCGTTGGCCAGGAGAGAGGATTTGTTATCCGCGCGGCACAGGCAAAACTCCGCTTGCGTTGGCTTCGGGCATGTGAAAAGTTTTGCGCCCTGATTTATGGCACACGTCAAATTACATATTCCCGGCCCGGTCGAAGTGAGTGCGAAAACTTTCCAGGCGCTCTGCTCGCCCATGATCGGACATCGCGGCCAGGGTTTCAAAGATCTTTACGCCAAAATGCAGCCGCAGTTGCAGGCGCTGCTTTCCACCAAGCAACTCGTTTATCTCAGCACGAGTTCGGCTTGGGGCGTGATGGAAGGCGCGATCCGCAATCTCGTCGCGAAAAAAGTTTTGAACGGCATGAACGGCGCGTTTTCCGACAAGTGGCTGGACGTGTCGAAGCGCTGCGGGAAAAACGCGGAGGGTCTGCAAGCGCCGTGGGGATCGCCGATTCGCGCCGAGGACGTGGACAAGCAGCTCGCCACCGGCCAATTCGACGCGCTGACGCTGATTCACAACGAGACTTCCACCGGCACGATGAGTCCGCTGGCGGAAATCGCCGCGCTCAAAAAGAAATATCCGGACGTGATGTTCATTGTCGATGCCGTCAGCTCGATGAGCGCCGTGCCGCTGAAGTTTGACGAACTGGGCATCGACGTGTTGCTCGCGGGAACGCAGAAAGCGTTCGCGCTGCCGCCGGGTCTGGCGCTGTTCGTTTGTTCCCCCGCTGCGCTCGCGAAAGCCGCGACGATGAAGGATCGCGGTTACTACTTGGACTTTGTCGAATTCCAGAAGAACGCCATGGAGCAGATGACGCCGAGCACGCCGAGCATTCCGCACATTTACGCGCTCAACGCAAAGCTCGACGAGTTTTTCGCCGAAGGCCTGGAGAATCGTTACGCGCGTCACGTAAAGACGAATCAGCTGACGCGGGATTGGGCCGCGCGCCACGGCTTCACGCTATTTCCGGAGAAGGGATTCGAGTCGATTACCCTCACATGCGTCAACAACGGCGCAAAGCCCGGCGGTCGCGCGGTCGATGTCGCCAAGCTGCAAAAACTCGTGAAAGACCGAGGCTTTTTGATCGATGGCGGTTACGGAAAAATCAAAGGCACGACGTTCCGGATTTCCAACATGGGCGACGAAACTCCGGAGTCGATGAACCAACTCTACGCCGCGCTCGATAAAGCCGTGTCGCAACTTTAATTTTAGTTGGGTCGAGTTAGTTGGAGGCTTTGCTTTGCAGAAGTAATTCGATAGTTTGGCATCATGTTCGATCAGGGTACGACCGCTGAAGTCTCCAAAGCTGTTCGCAGCGTTGCGGAAGTGGCAAAACTGATAATCGGGCCCGTCTCCACAGTCGCGCAGACTTTTGCAGACGGACACCGGCTACGTACAATTGCCAAAGCTGAAATTGATGCAGAGCAATTAAAGGAGCGCGCTCGCAAGCGGACTGAATTTGAGGCGATTCGCCATCAAATAAACTTGGAGACTACTCTCGCGCGTGCTCAACAGATGCTTGCCGAACAAGAGCAGCGGAAAATTCTCCCGGAAAGTTTTGGCAAAGCAAAAATTGATGAGGACTGGCTCTTCAAATGGAGTCGATTCACTCAAGATGTGTCCGACGTGGACGTTCAAGGTCTGTGGGCAAAATTACTCGCAGGAGAACTTGTAGATCCTGGCAGATATTCATTGAAGCTGCTTCATTCCATCAGCGTTCTCAGGAAATCTGATGCCAATGCTTTCGCGCTTTTTGCAAACTATGTTTGGGAGGGATATGGCCGAAATCTGTTCCAGATTTACAATCACGCAACGGAAGCATTGCTCGAACGAAATCGTGGTATGAATTACCAATTTTATTCATCTCTTCAAAGCCTCGGATTCATTGACGCTAACCAGTTTTTGAAGTTTAGAATTCCCGCGGGCAAATTCCTTTCGGCGTATTACTCTGGTAATACCTACACCTTTCCAGCTAGTGGCAGCCAGGAAATCATCCACGTAAGAATGTTGACCGATGCAGGAAATGAACTCTTTTCTCTTTGTTCTCCGGAACCAGATTCCGAATACTTAGATGCCTTTTTTGACAACGCCAACTTCGGAAAAAGTAAAAAGCCAGGAAAGTCTATTGACTCGAACTCAACTTTTACTCTCGATTCAAGCGTTCCTCCGAATCAAGCTCGATGGCAATAAAAAGCACACTCTTTGGATTTCTCGACGTTCAATCCAGCAAGCGGTCCTGTTTTAGCTACGGCGCGACGGACAGCCGCTCGCCGTTTTGCTCGCGGCTCATCAAGACGCCTTGCTCCTTGTAGGGCTTGAGCATGAAGTGAGTGGCCGTCGAGATTACGCCGTGGATCGTCGCCAGTTTCTCGGAAACGAACGTCGCGACTTCGCGCAGATTCGCCCCCTCGATCACGACGAGCAAATCGTAGCCGCCGGACATCAAGTAGCACGAGTTCACTTCATCGTAGCGTGAAATGCGCTCCGCCAGCCGGTTGAAGCCGCCTTCGCGCTCGGGGGTGATCTTCACTTCAATGACCGCGCGCACCAAATCCAGGTGCAGCTTTTCCTCATTCAAAATCGCGCGGTAGCCGAGAATGATCTGTGCGGCTTCGTAGCCCGCGATTCGCGCGCTCACTTCGGCTTCGGAAAGGTTGAGCATGGCGGCCAACTGCGCCGGTTTCAGCGCCGCGTTTTCATGCACTAATTTCAACAAAGGATCCATACCACGAGTTAAACCTGAAGCCGTGAACTTGAACACGAAATTTTTTGCCGGACGAATGACGTGCCTCGCCGGATTGTTTGTGGGAACCTGCGGCGTGCAGTCAATCGACGGATACAAAATCGTGCAACTAGCCAACGGCGTCCACAGCGTTCACTCGCTGGCGCATCGCGAGACGTTTCATCCCGTCGTCGGGCCGGTCGCGGAAGCCGAAGCGCTTTACGTGAAACAGCTTCGGCTCGCGGAACGCCTGGCGACGCATTCGGACGGATTTGTGATCTGGGATGTTGGACTTGGCGCGGCGGCGAACGTGTTGACAGTGCTGCGGGCAGCGCGCGATTTTCCGACCCCGCTGCGCGTAATCAGTTTTGACTACACGATTGAGCCGCTGGAGTTCGCGTTGCGACACGCGCGCGAACTCGGCTACTTCAACGAGTTTGAGTCCCCAGTGCGCGAGCTCGTGGCCAAACACCGAGTGGGATTTGTCAACGGCGATCAAATGGTGAGATGGGAGCTACATCTCGCGGACTTTCCGCAATTGATCGCCAGCGCGTCGCCAGGCGCATTCCCCGCACCGCACGCGATTTTGTTCGACGCGTTTTCACCCGCGACGAATCCCGCGATGTGGACGCAACCTTTGTTCGCGGATATCTTTCGCCAGCTTGATCCCGCGTGTCCGTGTGCGCTGCCGACATATTCGCGCAGCACGATGCTTCGCGTCTCATTGCTGTTAGCTGGTTTTTTCGTTGGCATCGGCCACGCGACCGGTGAAAAAGAAGAGACGACCATTGCCGCCAACTCGATGAACTTGCTCATTGAGCCGCTGAACTGCCAATGGCTCGAGCGCGCACGCCGTTCGACAAGCGCCGAGCCGCTCTGGGAACCAAAGTATCGTCAAACGCCGCTCGCACCTGCGACGTGGGAAAAACTACGCCAACATCCGCAGTTCATGTAAGCCGCAGCCTCCACAAATTTCAGAGCCGTGGACAGTCCTGCGCGTCGCACCACCAAGCAACCGCCAGCGGCAAAGTGCGAACGCATGGTTCAAGCCTGAATAATTTGCCCGCGACTCTTTTCAAAACTCAAATCGGAGATTGACAGCAACGGCCGGGTTTGTTGCTATCGCCGCTTTCCCGAAGTGGGAAGATTTTTTATGTACGCTGTTTTAGAAACTGGAAGCAAACAATATCGCGTCGCCGCCGGCGACAAGCTCGAGGTCGAGCGCTTGGAAGTCGAAGCGGGCCAGCCGTTCACGTTTGACCGCGTGTTGCTGGTCAACAATGACGGCAAGCTCTCCGTGGGTTCGCCGACCGTGCCCAGCGCGAGCGTCGTGGCCGACGTGATCGAACACATCCGCGGCCCCAAGTTAATCGCCTTCAAGATGAAGCGCCGGAAAGGTTATCATCGCACTGTGGGCCATCGGCAGGAGTTGACGGTCATCAAGATCAAAGAAATAAAAATCTGAGTTATGGCACATAAAAAAGGTCAAGGCAGCGTTCGCAACGGACGCGACAGCGCCAGCAAACGGCTGGGCGTGAAACGATTTGGCAGTCAATTGGTGACGGCGGGCAGCATTTTGGTACGCCAGCGCGGCACGAAATTCGTCGCCGGAAAGCATGTCGGCACCGGCCGGGACTGGACGCTCTACGCGCTCGTGGATGGCCGGGTGAAGTTCGACAAGGAAAGCCGGCGCGTGAACATCCTGCCTGAAGCCGTCCCGGCACAAACCTAAGCCGCGCGTCGCAGAGAGTTTTCCGGCGAGGTCCTGCGGGCCTCGCCTTTTTTGTTTGCGCCAGGAATCCGGTTCCGGCACGGCGCGAATTATTGCTTAATGTTCATCGACGAGATCAAAGTATTTGCCCGTGCAGGCCACGGCGGCGCGGGTTGCGTGGCTTTCCATCGGGAAGCTTTCGTGCCCAAGGGCGGACCAAGCGGGGGCAATGGCGGACGCGGCGGCAATGTAATTCTGCAAGCCGACCACGATCTGAACAACCTGATCGCGCAATACTACTCACCGCGGTTGCTGGCCAAAACCGGCGAGGCGGGCATGGGCAAGGGCATGGACGGTCCCGCAGGAAAGGATCTCCTCGTCAAAGTCCCCTGCGGCACGCTCGTGTGGCGATTGGCAGGCTTGCCAGCAGTTGCCGCCCCAGCCGTCGAAACGCCGAGCGCGCAAGCGCAGTCAACCGCGCTTCCGGTGGCCAGCCAACAACGGCCGCTCATCCGACATTCGGGGCGGGTGCGCGCCGTGGAAATCGATTTGACAAAAGCAGCCGCCAGTCAGCAAGCCGCCGCACTCGACAAACAAAAAGGCGAGCTGGTTGTGGATCTAGTTCGCGACGGACAGCAATTCGTTTTGTGCAAGGGTGGCCGGGGCGGTTTGGGAAATCGCAACTTCGCCACCGCACGAATGCAGACACCGCGTTTTGCGCAGCCGGGCGAACCTGGTGAAGAAGGCGAGTTCCTGCTCGAACTTCGGTTCATGGCGGAAGTCGGTCTCGTCGGTTATCCGAACGCAGGCAAGTCCACACTCCTCAGCGCCATCTCTGCTGCACGACCGAAAATCGCCTCTTACCCATTTACGACGCTGCACCCGCAGATTGGCATCGTGGAGTATGAGGACTGGCATCGGCTCACCGTCTGTGATGTTCCCGGTTTGATTGATGGTGCCCACAAGAATGTCGGCCTTGGTCACGCTTTTCTCCGACACATCCAACGCTGCAAAATCCTCGTGCTGCTGATCGATATGGCCGGAACGGATGGACGCCAGCCGTGGGATGATTACAAGCAGTTGTTGAACGAGCTTGGTTTCTACTCCGCCGAGTTGCTCGAAAGACGACGGCTCGTCGTCGCGAATAAGATGGACGAGCCAGTGGCGGAACAAAACCTCAAGACCTTCAAGCGAAAGATTCGCAAGACTCCTGTAATGCCGATTTCCGCCGCATTCGATATCGGCGTTGACAAATTCAAGCAACTCATTCGCGACGAAGTCGCCGCAGCATCCAAGCCCTGATTCGGATCGGCAGCCTGCGCCGTCAGTGCAAGCAAACCGCCTTTGCCTAGCGTGACAAAGCGCGATAGTAGCGGAACGGAACTTTGTTTGCCTGTGGATCGACGATGTCGATGACGCCTTCCGCCGCCACGTTGGTTGACACCGGTTGCCAGTTCTTCAAGTCCGATGACGCCTCAACGATGTATTCGCGTCCGGACTCACCCTGCAACTGAAGACGCAACGCGCCCGTCGGATGGGCGAACATCTCCAATCTCACTGCTGGCACCACCAAGGCTGCCCCGGCTATGGGTAGTTGCAGATTGTCAATAAAGGCGGCGTCCAGACCAACGCTCAGGCTGGCATCCTTGACATAACGCCACTCCAAAGCGGTGCGACCCGCCGACACCACAAACTGATGAGTAAGCCAAACCACTTCACCCGACCAGCGTTGATCGAGAATTCCATTGATATAAAATTCCAGGAAATCCCAGCCGCTCTCTGAGCTTACGCGCACATCGAATGATCCCGAACCAGCAGGCAGATTCGTGACCAAGCTCAAAGAGCTTTGCTGGCTGCTGCCGATCGCACCGGACCGAGCCGCCAGGAGAGCCGTTTCAGAGTCGCCCGCGATATGAGTGGTAACACCATCCACGGTCGCGCTTCCCGAGAACGTCACTATTCCGACTGCATCCCCAGCCGGAAGGGCATGATAGCTTAACACGCGAGGCTGGTGGTCAAAGAAAGGCCCCCATTTGATTTGGCCTGTGCTGGCATCAACTGATCCCGAGTTGTCTATTGATGAAGCCAGCCACCCAGTTGGAAGGTTTTCCACGATTGAATAGGCTCCCACAGAACTAGCGGGCGTCATAGTGATCGTCACCGGGAAGATTTGGCTCAGGCTGTAGCTCGCCGGCACCTTCCTGTTGGCAGGGCCATTGGTGGTGGTAGCTGTTCGTGCAGACGCCGTTGGCACAACCCAAGGAGCACTGCCAGAAGTAGTCCAAGGCAGGTGAGTCAAATTAGCCGAATTGAAGTCATCCGAAGCGGTGTGCGGCACAAAACTCGCCGTCAGTGAAAGGTCGGAAGTGACCACGATTGACAAGGGATTCTGCGTGGAGGTAACGCCACCTGACCAGCCTGCGAAATCGAAACCTGGATCGGCTGTCGCCACCAAAACCACCGATGTGTTGGCTTTCACTGCGGCCGAATTCAAGTTCACTCTGCCGCCGTTGGAGGCGGCAACCGTCAGCTTGAACAAACTCGATGGAATGAAATCATAACTTAGATAGGCCAGGCCGGAAACTCCCCCATAACCATCGACTGCGATATAATAGATTTGGTTTGCGGTCACGCCAAGCTGGAGCTGGCTATAGCCCGAACCGGTGGTCGCATCGTCATTACTGACTAACTCACTCAAAGCATTGACATGCTGGCCCGTGTAAACCGCCAGCAAGGTGTCGAAATTTGAATTCGTGGTCGTCAGGAAAAGAATTCCATCGGCCGGCGCCTTAAAACTCCACCAGACGGATTTGCCGCCGGCATTGCCAGCGTGCTGCGGTTCCCCCGCTTCCTTCGAGGCATGAGCCGTATTTGCAAGGTTGGTGCCGGAAGTTGCGGTCAATGGCGTGGCGCGAACAAACAGATCGTTCACTGGATCGGGCGGACGATAAGTGACTTGGAGCGTGACGGGATCGGACAAATTGCCAGCGAAATCCGTGGCGGTGACTTGCACCACATTCAACCCTTCCTGCAACGCAACGATCCGGGACCAGTTCGTCGTGAGAACGGGTGAAGAAGCCGACGCGGCCGCGTTGTCTATTCCAGGTGGCATGGAGGCATCAATGCCGTCCTTGGAAGTCACTCGCGTCAGTATTTGATTTACGCCCGAGGCAAACGGCTGCGGATCAACCGCGGTTCCAGCGAGCAATACCCGGTTGGTCGTCAAGAACAATCCGCTGGGCGGGGAACTCACCGTCACCACAGGCGGGTTCAGATCCGGCTGCCCGTTCGCTGTAAAGCCCAGGTTAAGGGTTCCTGTGCCGTTCGTATTCGCGCTGGCCACGGCAATATGGTAGGCAGTTCCTTTTACGGCATGAAGGGAAAGAAACGCTTGTTTGCGTTTCCCCTCGTTGTCCGCCGAGGCAACGTTCTTCAGACTCTTCAACGAGCTCCCGGTGTAAACGGCGATGACTGTGTCAAAACCGCTCCCCGCCGTATCGATGAGAAGATCACTGTCATTCGGGGCTGAATAAACCCACCACAATGAAGCTCCGGCAGTGGCGAGGCCGGCGTGCCTTGGTTCGCCCGGCTCGGTCGTCGCCACCTTGTTGTTGGAAAGATAATTGGCACCAAGTGTTGGCACCTTGATCGCGTTGGTAAAGTTGTCGTTTGCGGGGACGGGAATGATCGAATACGTGACCACGTTGGTCGAAGTATCCTTCTCTGGCGCGGAGATGATCAGCGTGAGGGTAACCGTATTGGTAGTAGTGGGCACAGCTAGCGCGGCACTATAAACCGAGTTGTTGGCCGTTGTATCCGGAGCCGTCCCATCATTCTTGAAGATTAGCGGCGTGGTACCGTTGACGGAAGCCAGGATGGTGGCGTTCGTGACTGCGATCCCATCCGTAATGCGAACGAAAATGGGTTCCGTCGTCGAGGCAAATAAAGCGCTTCCCGCATGGGGAGTAACCGTCACCTCCAGAATCCCATCCGGAGTTCCAGCCAGAACGTCATCCGGAACGTCAAAAGCTTCACCCACGCCTAGGGTCGTGTCGCTCGTGGGAACGGTCGCGCTAAATCCCATCCCGCGTTTGGCGAATGCCTGCCAAAGTTCGCTGCGGTTGTCACCACCGCTGGCGATCTCATCCGCTTGAAGGATGGCATCGCGCGCTTCCAGGAACGTGGGATTCGCCGGCGAGAGTTTCATGCCATCGGTCACAAGTTGCAGAATGGTTTGGTTGCCTTGAGGAAATCCCAGTTTGTCGATCAGATTTGCCCGCGCCTCCCAAAGCGTGACACACCAAACCTCGCCCTGGTTGTGTACTTCATCCGCCGGGGATCCTCCTGAAACTGGGCTTAGGGGTATGCCAGGGTGCGTATCCGCCTTGGTCGGATCAATGTCTTTCAGTGTCAGCGGATTCCGAGTCATCTCGGTCGTATAGGGATACCGTCTGACACCGTAATAATAATTCTCGGTCAAGCCACCTAAGAGGTAGCTGACATAGCCACCTTCCGGATAGTTGCCGCGCGGGTCGTCACCCGATTGACTGAGCAAAGCGAGGGAATAAAAATCCGACCAGCCTTCGCCCATGCCGGCGGTTTGAAGTTCAGAAATTCCCACGTCGCCTCCCACCAGCCGGTGACTCAGCCCATGGGTATATTCATGGCACATGACTTCGGCGTCGAGAGCGCCGTCGCGGTTCGGATCGGGTCCGCTGAAGAGATACATCTGCATCCGAGGAGGCTCGCCGTCGCCCGGCGTGGAGAAATTCGCGTTGTCGAATCCTCCTCCATCCTGCGCGTCCGCCTGAACCGCGTCATTTCCCTGGCCGCCGCGACCAAAGTTATCGTTCTGGAAATTGCCCGCCGCCTCCGTGAAGCCCAGCGCATAAAGCTGGTCGTGCATGAAATTGTTCCAATAGAAAAGGTTCACCACGGACGCATTGGTGTAGGTAAGCGGAGATTGATTAAGATCCAGCGGAAAATCGAAGACCCGATTGGGACTGCCTTGTGGTCGCGGCAAGTCAGCCTGATCATCATTGTCGTGATCCGTATGGGCATCGACGTTGTTCCCGCGCGTTTCATTGTCGCCGTCATTGATCCAACCCGCCGGCGAGGCGTTCGTGGAGATGGCGGTAATTTTGAGCAGCTTGCGCGCAACCACGGCAGGTTGAGTGTTCGTGGGAAAAGGATAGCCAGGGGATTTGGGAGACGGGCTGTCACTATCGTAAACCCGGTAGGAGGCGCTGGAGATGTAGCTCGTAAGGTTCCGACGAACAATCGCCTCGCCCGTTTGCGCATCGACCACCACCGAATACAATTCGGGCAGGGCGCGGTTGCACAATTCCACCCGCCAGGCCAGGCGCAATAAATTGCGATGCATGGGAACCCAGACAAGTTTCACGCGCGCGTCACCCCGCAAACCTGGGGCGCGAAAAGCCTGCCGCAACTCCGCCCCATCGGCATCCGCCTGGCTCACCAGCGTGCTCTCATCCACTTCCGCGCCAAGGTTGGCGGCGGCCAAGACGATCGCGCGCGCGGCGGTGATGGTCGTGGTTCGGATTCGCGCGGCGCGGTTTGGCGCGCCGGCATTGGCCGCCTGGTTGGCATCAGGAACAAATCGACTGGAGATGTTTACCAGTTCTCCGTTCTTCGTCACATTGCCGGAAAGCAACCCCTCAAACACGGGAATTCCATCCAGCATTTGTTCCCAAATGACGGTGCGGAGGCCATTATGCTCCGTGACGTAATCGCGCTTGATCCGGGCCGAGTTCAAAACATTCGCGCCGTGGCCAAAAAGCCCGGAGTATTCGTTCAAGAAAGCCTTGATGGGACGGTGCGGATCATCGGCCGACAGCGCATCGACGCTCTGCGGCTCCACCGACCGGCCTTTGCCTTGCGCTCCAGTCAGGAATCCACGTGGCGCGGACACGAGTCGCGGCATTCCCAAAATGCCATCGCGTTCGATTTTGACGCCCGGCAGCCGGGACTTCAATTTGACCGCCGCCTGGTTTTGCAGCGCGAGCGTTTCTTCCGAAAGCGCGGGAATGTTATTCTGGAGAACCGGACCGGCTGGCTGTCCAGCGGCCCCGCCATTGGCACGATTAGCGTCCAGCCGCTTGTCAAAATTCGCCAGCGCGGGCTGCTGCGGGGGTAGAACGCCAAAGGAAGCGAGTGGCAAAGCCGCAAGCAATGCCGAACATGCTGCTGTCAGGAAGCGGATTTTCATTATTTCACTTTGCGATTTCTGCCACCAAATTCTAATTCAATTCCTGGCTGACTTCATCAACCTTCACACCGGTGCCCCTCGGAACTCAGCACAACTGGGGCAACTATTTGCCTATGGGTTCATCTTCACTCGATAGAACCGCTGCGACTCGCCGGCCGGCAGCGCGTTGGGCAGATTCAATTTGAGCGAACCAGTGGCGGACACATTCGTGAAAGTCGAGAACACCTGCCAGACGGGAGAACTCAGGTTCGTGGCATACTCAATTTGATAAACATTTCGCGGCGCTACATTGACGGACAACAGGGCGCTCATCGGCGTTTGCGAAACCACCTGCACACTGTTTATCAGGGCGGCGGCAGGCAAATTGGCGGCGCCTTGACACAAGGCATCCACGTTGAAGGGGAAGGGATCGAAGAAATTAGGCACGCCGTCCCCATCGGAATCGATGGTCGTGCTGTTCCGCAGCGAACGATTGACCGTGCTGGTGTGAGCAGTTCCATTGGTACAAACCAGCACATCCACGCCGCTATTCGGGCCGGCAAACTCCCTCACCCAGCGCAGATGCCCATCAAATTGTCCATCCAGTTCCTCCGCCGGAAGATTGGAATCAGCGAAATAAATGACCAGGCTCGGATCGATTTGCAGGCCAGCGGTGAGATCGTTGGTCAAGCCCGGCCCAAATTGCAGAAAATCCACGTACAGACCATTGTGAGTTCCGGTTCCAGCGAAGGTCAACTGCCCGGCCTGGGCGACATCGAGATTCAATCTCCCGATGACCACGTTGTTCGAAAAGCCGGCCACTGTTGCACCGCGATCTTCACCGGCCCAAGTGTTGGGCACGCTCCCAAACCTCGGCGCGGTTGCTCGCAGCGAGGTGCCAAACAGATCTCCAATCCTCGGCTTTATCGCCAGTCTGATTCCACCCGACACGATAATACTGTTCTTGGCATCGCCGCCACTGTCCGACAGAGAGTTCGTGATCGAAAGCAGCAAACCAGACGAACTTTGGACGTAGTTCCGCAATTTAAAGTCATTGCCGATCAATCGCATGTCTGAGACGGCGGAAATGCTTCCACTGTCCAATTTGGCTGAAGTTGCCTCCAAGTCGATGCCGGCAGTGCCCACAATCGATCCGCTATTTTCAAACTGTCGCACGTGGAAGGTTTCGGTCGCAGCCGTAAGAGAGCCATCGTTCACAAAGTTCACCAAGGGTCGCGAAGCTGTCCCAAAGTCCGCGCGGTTGGGGATGATGATCGTGCCCAAGTTGGTGAAGTAGCTCAAGGTGGGAGCGTTCGCCGCCGTAAGACTCTTAACACCGGCGCCCGTCAACGTCAGCCTGCCGCTCGGCGCGATGGTGAATCTCTCCGAGTCGATCGTGAGCGATTCGGTCACAGACATCTTGTCGCTGAAAACGGTGTTCGCCCCGTGCATTGCCAAGTCATGCACTTTAACACTGTTTGTGGTGACCATCCGGTTATCCACGAACGTGGCGTGAAAGACTATGTCCACAACATTGGTGTCCACGTTGGTTATTGACCCCATGGGGTTGGCCGGATCCGGCATGACATTTGTCACCGTGAAGCCAGTTTGGTTCGTCCAAAAGCCACTCCAAATGGCGAGATTGCCAAAATAGGCCGGCACTTGGGGCAAGACCAAATCTTTGATCTGCAAATCAATTCCCCGCGCGCCCAGATCGTAATTCAAATCCGCGACTTGCACCACGGAGTTCGCGCTGGGTTGTAAATTCCTGGCCTTGACGGAAACGAGCCCATCCGCTTTGAAACGTGTCCTGTTCAGGTCCAGCGTATCAACGTCAATCTCGATTCGGGAACTGGTGTTGGTGATCGTCGCGCCTGGCACGGATGGTAGTTGAGTGGACGTGGCTGCTATTCTTGCCACGTACGACGCCCCCACGTTCGTCACCACATTGTTGGAGTAAGTATTGTTGTAAAAGATATTGTTCGTGAGGACGTAATTGGGCGTAAGTCCAGTCGTATATTCACATGGCGCAACACGGGACACATAGTACGGTGACGGCATGAAAGTGTTGGCTCGAAGATTGGCCAGGAGCACTAGATTCGTCTCCGGTCCGATGACGTCTTCGGACGCCAGCTTGTCCCAGATATAAATGGACTTTTGTTCCAAGCTTTCGGTAACCAGGTTCGATGAGGTCGTGCTCATCTTGATAACGGGTGTGGCGAAGGGAGGGTTGGGCCCCTGCGGAGGCGTAGGGAAACTCGCAAACCTTACACTGGACGTGACGTTGGTGTCCCGCACCTGCACAAACACGGCTTGGTAGAACAAGTTGGTGGGCGTGGTCTTTGAGAAGCGGACAAACGCCTTGGCTCGCGGCAGGCTCCCCACTGGCCGGGGAGCGCTGACCGACACGGTTCCGTCACTGTTGGTGGCGACCAGGGTAGCCACACTCAGCGCATTCGTATGCACATCCCAGGAAACATCAAAAACACCTGCGCTCGGGAAAAAATTCGTCGTCGTAACGGGGAAGAAACTCTGACAATTACCCACATCCAGGCCCAGCGGCTGAATCTGCAATCCCGCCCGGGCGAGAGTGACGTCTTGTCCTTCGACTTGGATGAATCCATCGCTTCCCGCCGTCAGGGACCCGCCGACGGCGATATTCGCGGACGAAATAAGAAGGTAAGTCGAACCGAAGATCGAAGCCGATGCCGAGTTGTAGAAACTGGCCGCTTGCTGGCTGCCCCGATCAGGAAACGCGGTTTCAAAACGGAAGCCACTAGCCGAACTCATCGACCCTGTGTTCGTAAAATTCAGCGTGTTTTGAAAAAGGTAGGGAATAACCGTACTCGCTGAAGGCACACCTAATTGAGTGTAAGGATAACCCGTGATGCGAGGGGATCCCGTGACCGTGAAAGATCCGTAGTTGGCAAATGACAACGCGTCGATTTGCGGTGAAGGTTGAGTTGTATCGATAATTCCAAAATTCTCGTAGAGCAGCGCCGGCCCATTCGTGGGCGTCGTCTGGGCGAGCGCCGGAAGGCACAACGCCAAGACACCGAGCGAGGCAAAGTATCGTTTCATATCTTTCGGCGAAAAAATCATGGTCATCTTGGTCTAGCGTCCGCCGAGCACCTGTCGCTCGATTTCTTCAATACTCACGTTGTTGGGATAAATCACCGGGGCGTTGGTGGTGCCATCAAAGCTCGCCCAAATCGGGAACTTCGCCGCCGGATTATCCTCGCTCAGGAAAGACGCGCCGGCACCAGCGAACACTGCAAGGTAACTTGGTATCGCATTGTTGAAAGTGATGATCACGCCAGGGTTGATGGTGCCGGGACCAACTGCGACCGGGACTCCGCCGATAGCCTGTTGATTGATGGCAGCGTTATTGGTGAAAGTTTGGTTCCGATAAACCCGCAGGAAATCAAAAGGTGCAATGGCATTGAGATCCGCAGCCGTAAACAAAATGTCTGGCTGCGTGATTATGCGTTGCAGCGTTTGGGTCACTTGAATGCCGTTCGTGATGATGCTGTCCTGGAAGGAGGTCAAGACGGGTGAAACGAACTGGCCCAGAATCGAATCATACTGGACGCGCACAAATCGAAGTTTATCAATCCCGGAGCGAAGCCCGGTGTTGATGAAGTTATTTGTGTTGAGGACTGCGCCTCCCGTCCCGCCACCGGCTGCGGTTGCAACATTGTTGGAATTCGGTATGAAAACTGGCGCGAAGGGTGAGTTTCCGAATGCTCCACCGCTAACCGTGGTAGTAGTGCCGTTGCTGGAGCTAAGAAAAAGCGGCTCCCAAGGAGAGCCGGTAACGGCGCTGCCACCAAGCCCGGCAATCACACCACCCAGACCGCTAAAAACGTTCGGGGCGGGATTTTCCATATTCTTGTTCAGCGGATGATAGATATAGCGCAAGCCGCCTACATCGTCGCGGGTCAGCCCCGTGTAAAACAGCCCCACGACGGACGAATTGTTAGCCTGACTGCTCTCGCTGGAAGCGACCGGATCTCCATACGAAAGCGGGTCTACTCGGCTTTTGATGGGGTATGCAATCGGCGCATTCTGGTTATCAGCCATTCCCACATAGGTCCAAAGATCTCCATTGATGTAAGCGGTGGGACGCAGTGTGACTGGATCAAAATTGCGTTGGAATACGTAATAGTTGGTTACAGTCGGCACGGGAGTTGTGCGCGAACGAAGGGTGAATACGAAATCTTCCGGGTCCGCCAGACCAATTTCTTGAACCAAAGACTGAAGGGCGGCAGTCTTGATATCCACCAAGCCCAACGCCTGCGCCTGATAATTGATTCGTTGTGATTTGAGAGGGTAGTCGTCGATGTTAACCTGCGACACGGGCGGCAAGTCGTTTAAAATCTTGACCGCTTTGTCGATCTCCTCGACACCCCGCGCGCCGAAGAAGTTCAAGAAAGAGGAGTCCACTGCGTAGAAGATGACTGGAAGGTTCCAGCGATACTCTTCGCCCAGATTCATCACTCCGCCGATCGTCAGCACTGCGCCATCCGTGGTCCAAGTATAACCAATGCCTGGTATCTGCCACGCGGGAGTCGCGCCATTCAGGCTGAAAGCCGGTGCTTGTTGCACTGCTGCCGCCAGCACCAGCGCCGTTAAACTGTTTTTCAGAAATCGCAGCATAGTAAGTTACCTGATACGAATGATGCGGTAGAAGGAAGTCTCCGCTTTGCCAGTGACCGGGATGGAGTCGGACTTGCCCGCCGAAAACCTGGGCGTGCCCACTTCCTTCCAGTTCTTGAAGTCGGTTGAAGTCTGCACCTGGACCATGACTCCCGGCTCCGAGTTCCATTCCAGCCGCGGCCCGTGGTCGGAGTTAATGATCCGCGTGCGCAGGACACTCTGCGCATTGGTGGGATCCGTGCCGGCCAAAAATTCCTGCAAGTTGGAAGCGCCATCGCCATCGGTGTCGGCACCCGGCACGGGCCATTTCGCAGCGTCCGCCCCCCAATATCGCGCCTGCCAGTCATCCGGCAGCCCATCAAAATTGGCGTCCTCACCCCATGTTTTGGCGTTCACTGCTGCGGAGAGGGGCGAAGTCCGTCCATCCTTCAAGCGAACCGCGAGACGAAAACTGTGCGAGGTGGTGGCCGCCAGGCCGTCGAGCACGTAATGATTTTCCGCAATGAGGATGGGTGTATTGTTGCCATCGATCTGAAGTTCATACCGCTCGACATCGTAACCGGCCAGTTCCGGCCAAGCCACGGAGAGCCGCGATTGACTGAGCGCCGAAACCATAGGCGCGGCGGGAGGGACGACAGGCTGTCCGGCTGAGGCATAACGCTGTGAGAAGAGATCAAAACTCGCCGGGCCGCCGACAAAGCTCGACCACACGACCAGAAAGCGACCGGCACCGTCAGCGGCTGTCGCAGGATGCAATTGCTGGCTGATGGTGGTTGTGTTCACGAGAAACTCATCGCCGGTGGGACTTCCCGAAGCGGCAAGGAAGCGGCCGAACACCCCTTCCCGCGAACCATCCTGACCCAGACTCGTCCAGACCAGCAGCAAATCGTTTCCTTGCCCGGCCAGGCGGGGCAAAAATTGATCCCCATAGGTATAAGTGTTGACAAACACCGCATCCCCTTTGGCGGTTCCTTGCGCGTCAAACACCCGCGTCGCGATGTCCCAACCGTTCGTTTTGACTTCGCCATCCACCGTGATTTTGCCCACGCGTTCGCTCCAAGCCACCGCGAAGCCGCCGTCGCCAACTCCGCTGACGGTCGGGTTGGCGCAAAGGTTGGGCCGGGAACTGGCTTTGAATTCCGCGCCCTGCGCAACGCCGCTCGCGTCATAGATGCGGGCGAACACATCGACCGCGTAAATTTCCGCCCCGCTGCCAACCGGCGTGGTGCGGCCTTGATCATCGGTATTGTGAACCACGCCGGCGAGTCGTTCAGAAACCCAGGTAACCACGAAGCCGCCGCCGGCGAGCGCAGCCACGGACGAGGCGCGCTGGTTTAACCGGGTGGTTTGGTTGACTTGAAATTCGGAGCCAAGCTTGGAGCCGTCCGGCGCGAGTCGTTGGGCATAGACACCGTACAAGCTGCCATCCTGACCGAAGCTCGACCAAGTTACGATGATATTGCCATCGGACAAGGCAGCCAGGCTTGGGTCAATCTGCTGCCCGGACACATAAGTGTTCACCATCACGTCGCCGGTCGCGAAAGTTCCATCCTTGTTCAAAAAGCGAGCGTAGATTCGCTGGAAGCCGTAGCGGCCACCCTGCCAGACGAAAGCTGCTCCACCGTTCTTCAGCATGGCGACCCGGGGATTCTCCTGATCTCCTTTGCCTTGCTCATTGACGCGAAACGTATTCAACGTTCCGGAAAAAGTTGCATCCAGCCGCTGGGCGCTGATGCCCAAACCATCCCCATCGGTAAAGTGATCCTGCCACACGACGTAACCGCCCGCGCCATTGACGCTCACGTCGGAATGAACTTGATCGCCCGGCAACGAGCCAGCCACCGCGTACTGCCCCGCCTGGGGGGAATAGAGGGATTGTCCGCCGACGAGCGAAGGAAGCCCCGCCAGCAAACAGAGAAAAATTGGCTTCGCGCGCCAGCGCCGCAGTGATGACATAAGGTGGTATCTACTTAGCAGAGGAACAATTTGTTGTCCAAGAATTCTTGGGGAAAATCCCGCGCATCCGCGCCCGGTGGCGCGGTTTCCGTTTTGTTCAGCAAAATTGAATGGGCCGGACATAACATCTCAAAAAAATTCACTCTGAGCCGCGGGAGCCGCTTCGAGTTCCTGCCGCAACGATCGGAAGCCCCAACGCTCGTAAAGCTCGCGCAGCCGGGCGACATCCGGCGCAGCATCGGCAAAATTGTCGAACGAAAATCCGCCGTCCAAATCGTCCAGCAAACGGATGAGCCGTTGATTGCGTTCGACGGCCTCGCGCGCCGCCAACAAGTTCGCGCGCAATTTCTCGGAACGGATTTCGCCGACCTTCTCAAACACCCCGGCAGCCGAACCATACTGCCGAATTAGTTCAGTCGCGGTCTTCGGCCCCACGCCAGTCACACCGGGGATGTTATCCACGCTGTCGCCAATGAGACTGAGCCAATCGACGATTTGCTCCGGCCGAACGCCCGTCTTCGCCAGGACCTGTTCATTGCTCCAAATCGTTTCCGATTTGTCGTTCGGGTTCAGCAGTCCGACTTGCGGTGAAACCAGTTGCATGAAGTCTTTGTCCGAACTCGCGATGACGACGTTTGCCCCCGCCGCGACGGCGTGCCGGGTCAAGGTCGCAATCCGATCATCCGCTTCCACGCCGGCATCGCACAAGGAAGTGATGCGCGCCGCCGCGAGATAGGTTTCGATCTCTTCAATCTGGTGTCCCAAATCTTCCGGCATCGGGGGTCGTTGGGCTTTGTAGCCGGGCAGACTCGCCGTCCGCTGCTCCGACAAGCCGCCATCCCACACGACCACCACATGCGTCGGCTCCAACAGCGCCCGCATTTTGGCGAGCATTTTTATAAAACCGTAGATGGCGTTGGTGGCCGCGCCCGACGGCGAGTTCAGGCTGCGGATCGCGTAGAACGCCCGGTAGGCATAGGCATGGCCGTCCACCACCAGAAGTCTGGCGGTCATCGGCGCCGACGGCGCCATCGACCGGGCTGCGGCAATCATCATAGCGAACTGATTCCGATTTAGACCTGCTGGTTGGACACGCCTCACGCCAAACATGGTATTCAGTGAAAACAAATGGCCCGGTGGGCTTCAGGGTTTTCTACTTTTTCTCTTCTTGCGCAGGGATTGTATGCGGGTCAAACGGCAAATTATCCGGTGTGTGGATCGGGTTTCCCGCCGGGTCGATGAGCGTAGGCGTGACAAAGACCACCAAGTTTTTCTTGGTCGAAGAATTCGATTCGCTGCGGAAGAACCGCCCCAGGAGCGGGATGTCACCCAGCACTGGCACTTTGTCTTTTATTTTGGAAACATTTTCCGAGATCAAACCGCCAAGCACGATGGTCTGGCCGTCCCAGACATTCGCCGATGTCGTGATTTGTCGCACGCGAAACTTCGGCAATGGCAGTTGCGCAGTAAGCGGCAGCCCCACGTTGCTGCCGGCAGCGCCTTGAATGCGAGGAACAAAACTCCCCGGATCATCGTAACCCAGAAACTCAATCAATGATGGGATCAAGTTCATCTGGATTGAGTAGCCGTCTGCCTCAACATAAGGAATTACGTCCAAGGTCGGCCCCAAGGGCAGCAATTGAGTGACGTAGTTCACCACGCTGCCGATGACGCCGTTGCCACCACCGAGTCCGCCTGCGGCACCACCAACTCCCCCACCGACGCCGCCACCGCCCGCACCATTCTGTTGGAGATCAGGCGCAAGCACGACCGTTTGCAGATCGTTCAACTGAATCTGCGCCTGGCGACCGCTCAAAGTTGTCACCCGGGGAGCCGCCAGAAAATCAGCGCCACCACGTTGCTCCAAAGCCCGGATCACCATCCGAAATTGTGGATCCGTCAAAATGCCGGTCAGGGTGCCGACCGCCGGAATTTCTTGGGCACCACCACCAAACGTGTTGCGAATGCCTCCGGTCAACTTGTTATCGGAGTCGCTGGCGTTGACAGCTCCGGCACTGGGCGTAAACAGACCCGTCGTTGGATCACGCGAGCCAGGGCCTGGAAAGATGCCGGAAGGATTGGCCGCAGTTGCGGCCGATGCGCCACCAAAGGAGGGTGCCGTGCCAGGTTGCGCGCCAAGGCGTCCACCACCCAACAAAGTGTTGCCGAGGAACCAATCGAAACCCAGGGCCTTGGAGTCTTGCTGGCTGATTTCTGTGAACTTCGCTTCAATGGTCACTTGCGGCGGATCCGCGTTGAGAACCTCGATGGCGCTTTCGATGATTTCCAAATCAGCCAGCGAAGCGCGCACCATCAGAATCCCGGCGCGGTCGTTGAAAAACAAGGTATTCTGAGTGGGCTGCGTGAAATTGACTCCTGCCGCCGAAAAATAAGCGCGTGCCGCGTCCTGGACCCACTGTGTGTAAGCCAAAGTCGTGACTCCAAACAGGCCGCCGGCTCCCGGCGGCGTTCCGAAGGAAGCGCCACCACCACCTAAGCCGCCGCCCAGACCACCACCAAAACCACCACCAAAACCACCACCGCCACCACCACGAGCGCCACCACCGCCCTGTCCACCCTGCTGCCCGCCGCCAAATCCACCTATAGCCGGGACCACTCGAGGAATAAATGGCGTCGTAATGCTGCCGCCACCACCCTGGCCACCAATGCCACCGCCGCCTTGGCCGCCACCACCTTGACCACCGCCACCCCGGCCACCACCACCGCCGCCGCCCCGGCCACCGCCACCACCGCCACCACCGCCACCACCGCCGGTACCAGTGTCGATGTCAAATGCGAGCGCCTGGACGCCTTCCAGACCGGAGACGAAGGTATTCGGGTTCACCCGGAAGGTGCGCGTGAAAAGCTGGGGCTGCTCTGGTGCTTTGCGAGTGAAGACAACCGCATACTCTTCGATAGAGATTTTGATTTGTTGATCGGATGACTTGGTGATCGCGTCCAACAGTTGCGAAAGCGTGACACCCGAAAGCGTTGGGATCTTGACTTGCGCACTGTTGAGGTCTGGCAACTCTTGCGGTGGCGCCGGAGTCGCCGCTCCGGTATTGGGATCAATTGTGACCGCCGCCGCCGGCGCGTTGGCATCGACAAGCGAGTTGACGATGAAGTTGATGCCTTTCTTGTCTGGGTCGCGTTTGACGGATTCATCCCGCAAATACTTGACGACTTCAGACAGCGCGAGTCCATCGAACGGCGGAGTGTCTTGAATCATGATGCGCTCCAACTTCGATTTGATCATCCGCCGGCCCGGACTGGTGTGTACCAGATTCGTGGTCGCAAACGGGTTCGGAATGGGTAGCGAACTGCGAAGGATGGGTGAATTCCATGACTTGGCCACATCCACGAGCGCATTTCGCGAGACGTAGCCGCGCTTGCGTTCTTCCTCGTTGTGTTTGGCGTCGAGGACGAGATTGAGGTAGTAGTTGGCGACCTTGTTGGCAGGATCGCGCTTCATCACTTCGCGCAACTTCGCCTCGGCCTCGTCCAACTTGCCCGCTTCGTAAAAGAAGCGGCCTTCCTGCACCATTTGAGCGTTGGAAATCGTCTCCTGCCGGAGTTCCGGAATTCGAGCAAGGACATCCTTTCCTGGACTCATCCCCTTCAGCCCTTCGAGCAGTATGTCATTTTTTAACTTGAAGCTGGCGGCCTCGATATTTTTGGGATCGACTTTCAGCACGCGCGTCACGTGGCCGTCCGCTTCCTCCAAGTGGCCGCTCTTCTGCGCGAGTCCGGCCAGTTGCATCCGGGTCGCGACAAGTCCGGCGATGATTTGCGCGTTCTCGTATTCCACCACGTCGCCGAGATAGGCACCGTGCTCGTAGGCGTCGTCGTAAAGTTTCGCGGCGTCGGTCAGGCGCCCGGTTCTCTGAGCTTCCTGAGCCTGGCGCAATTTTTCCCGCATGATGAGTTTGCGTTCCTCGCGGCGCACGGCTTCATCCTCGGCGGTCTTGGCGGGCGCCGGTTGGGCCGGCGCGATTTGAGCGCTGGCACAGCCAAGCAGCAAAAGGAGCGCTACGTTGATTGCTTTTCGCATGGTCTGGGTTTCGTTGGAGACGAATGGCATAGGGGTTTTAGCGTAAAGTGGCTGCATTAAATCTGATGTTCGTGCGCTTTTTGGGAGCTGAATTGGCCTCGACTGTAACGGCATTTTCATCGATGGCAACGATATTGTATTTTTCGCCGCCCAACTCGAAACTGTCCTTCACGCGCCGGTCCAAAAAATTCCTGTCCTTTTCCAACGGGTAATGCAAATCGACCGCGTAACCGTTGACGCGCACGAAGGGCTTGCCTTTCTCCAGGCGGATGCGTTCCGCCGTGCCAGCCAGATCGATGGCGACTTCGGTGGGGTTCTCAGGCGGGTCAGTCACTTCGCGCAGCGTGAAATAGTCGCTCTTGGCGCCGAGGGAAACCTGCTTCTGGATGTTGCCGCGTTTGGCGCGGCTGGGATCGGCTTCGTTCTTGATCGTGAACTGGTAAGCGTAACTGTCGCCCACCTTGAAGGCGCTGTTGTAAACAATCGTAAGGTTCAGCGGCGTGCGTTTGCTGATTACCAATGCGCCCGGGCCTTCTTTGTCGCTCGAATCGATCTTGAAAATACTGTTGCCACGCGTTTTCCACACGACCGGGTTGAACAAGTGGTGGGGATTCGCCAAATCGAGATTGGTCAGGGTTTTGACGCGTGCGATGACGGTTTCGTTGGAACTTAGATCGGCTGGCTTGGGCGCCTGCGCCGGCCGCGGTGGCGGAGCTGTCCGGATGATTTCGTCCTGTTTCTGATACTCTTTCAATTTAATCGGCAGGTACGCAGCCCCGCCCGCCAACAGGAGGAGCACGAAGCTAAGAATGATTTTTTCGTAATGGTTGCCAAAGAAGGCTCCCAGTTTTTTTAGGAACGCCATGAACTAATTGCCCCCTTCCGCCGCGGTGGGATCCGCTTGCGTTGCAGATTTGCGTGTGGTTTTTGGTGGATTTCCCGCCGCGCCCGTCGCTGCGCCGCCCCCCGTGCCTTTGGAGTCTTTCAAACGAACTGCTTCGATGGTCATGGTGACGCGAAGCTGTTTTTCGTCCAGCAGGATCGAAGGCCCCTTGGGAGCTTGCACGGTTGGTGGGGGCGTTTCGGGTTGTTGCGGCTGCATGAACCTCCCATAACGCTGCATCATGGAATATCGCGAAGCCGCAGCGGAAGCCGCAGCATCGCCATCGCCGCCCGCCGCCGGGGCTCCTGGGGATCGCAGCAGCGCGCCGTACCGGCTGCGGAACGGATCGTGGCCGGGCATCGGGCCAGGCGGAGCGCCGGGAGTCGTCGAGTCAACTGAAGTCGCCGACGCTCCGTTGCTGATTTCGATGTTGAGGGCTTTGATCAAAAAGCAGTAAGGCGATTTGGCCAGGCCGTCCAACACCGCCGCCAACTCGCTGCTCAAGCCGCGAAAGGTAAATTCATACGGCACGTGGATGGTCAGCGCATTGGTGACGGCCTTCTTGTCGTGGAATTCATTGGGGCCAACGTCGTCCTTGGCAATCGGCATGCGCCGGATGTTGTCGATGGCGTTGACCTTCGATTTGAAGATGATGTCGCAGATGGCGCTGATTTCCGCGAGTTGCATGCTTAACGGCACCACGTTTGGCGCATCAATCTGGACCGCTTCTTTTTGGGGCTTGAACGTAAAAAAATAGGGCTTGGGCGGCAGCGCGACCGCCGACGCCTCCGCAGATTTCTCCAGAACATCCAGCACTACATCTAACCTACTCTGGAACGCACTGCCGCTCTTTGGCAAATCGCGCGCCACGGGCCGGAAGAAATCGAGCGTTGAGCCGGCAAGTTTTTCAACTCGCTGCTGATCTTGTTTGGTGGCCTCAATCGCGTCCTTGCCCGGGACGCCGACTTTTTGAGCCTCCTCCCGTTTGGCCAGCTTGGCTGCGATCTCCTCGTCCAACTGCTTTTCCTTTTGCATGTTGACGTAGAGGTAGAAGAAGGAAACGCCAAGCAGTCCCACCGCCACCAAGCCGCCGACCACCCAGAACAGGTTTTTCTTGATCCAGCCCATATTAGAATAGCTTGACCGGACGCTTGAGTTTCAAAGTCACTTCAAAGGTGAACGTGTTGGTGTTGTTTGAATCCACGACCAGTTTGCTGTCTTTCGTCAGAAAAGAAGCATTGGTGCCGATCGTGAAGAAATTCGTGGCGGCCTGAAGTTCGCGGTCGAGCGTGAAGGCCAAATCCTTGTTGTGGGTCGGTTTGATGGTGTTGAGGTTCACCCCGCGGCACGTAAAGCTGACAGTTTCGATCTCGTTGGTTTTGCCGACTGGCTTGGGCTTGCCGGTGGCGTCGTCCGTGCTGGCCGAATCGCCTCCTGCTTCGGCCGATCCGGGGGGACGCAAGAACTTCCCGTAGCGTTTCATCATCGCCTCATTCCACTGGGTTTTCGGCTTCTCCTCCGAATCCTCGCTTGAGGCCGCTTCAAACGCCGCCGGCGGTTTGCCCGCCGTGAATTTTTCGATCCACACTCCCGCGTCAATCCCCTGGCGCCGCTTGAAGTCCTGCTCGGTCTGTAGAAAAACGCGGCGCAACTCGCCCATCATCTCCACCCAGTAAGTTTTGTCCTCCAACAGCGCGGTCAGTGTATCCGCCTCCTGCTTGAATTTGTTGACGTTCCCCTGCGCGCCCGCCAATTCAGTCGAACTTTTTTCGATCGGCCCAAGTTGGGTGTTGAGAAAATCGAGCGTGGCCTGCTTGTCAGCACTCACCGAATAGGAAAACCAGCCGACCGCCAGCGCCACGAGCACCACACTGCACAACGTCGCGATGAAGTAAGGCTTCTTGGCCGAAAGCTTTTGCTGATTGAGCGAGCTTTTCGGCATCAAGTTCAACTCAATCGGGCACTGCGCGAGATTCCGCAAAGCCAGCCCGACGACTTCGCCGAGCGAATGCGCGACCTTGGCCAGTTCTTCGAGGTTGATGCCCGGATTGATCTGGACGTTGCGCAGCGGGTTGAAGTACTCGACCGCCACGTTCAGTTTCTCCGCGAAGAACTGCGCCGTGTAGGGCATGATCGAAGCGCCGCCGGAAAGAAAGAGCCGTTGTGGTGCAGAACCGCCTTGCTGACCGCGGTAAAATTGGAGTGTCTGGTTTACTTGAATGTGCAGGCGGGTCATCACCTGCCGGGCGATCTTGGAAATCTTCGCCTGCTTTTCGCTCTCCGGCTCTTCGTACGCGCCACCCAGGCTCACGAAACCTTCGGCGATTTTGAAATCTTCCGCGTCGGGGAACTTGATCTTCGCTTCCGTGGCGTAATCCTGGGTAATGGAGTTCGCACCGATGTTGATGCTGCGCGCGTAAACCTTGCCCTTTTCAAAGAACAGCACGTTGCTCGTCTTCGCGCCGATGTCCAACAACATGGAGCAACCTTCAAGGTCGCTGTAGTTGTAACGGAAAGCGTTGCATAGCGCGGCGGGGGAAACATCGACCAATTGCAGCCGCAGGCCGGCCGCGTCCGCCGTCCGAAACAATCCCTCGACGATGTCCGCCTTGATGGCGACGAGCAGGACTTCCAGCTCCCCCGACGGCAACGTGCCGAGGATTTGGTAATCCCACACGACTTCCTCCAGCGGAAACGGAACATTCTGCTGCGCCTCGTACTGGATGATCTGCGTGACTTTCGATTCATCCACCGGCGGCAGTTTGACGAACTTGGAAAAAACGTGGAAACCCGGCGCGCAGACGTTGACGTTTTTCGCACCGAACGCTTTGGAGCCGAGCAATTCCTGCGTCGCGCGCAAGATGGTCGCCTCCCGTTTGCTCTCCTGCGAGCCTTCCAACCCCAGCGATTTGACGCCGTAGTTTTTGAGCGACAAGGCACCGGCTTCGGTGATTTCAAATTCGGCCAGCTTCAACGAGCCGGCCCCGAAATCCACAGCCAGAAATGATTTAGACGAGCTTAACATGGCTTTACCCGACCTTTCTCATGGCACGACCCTGCTTCACTTTGACTCGGCCACGAGCGTAATCGAGAAATTGAGCGTGCTGGTTACTTTAATTAAATTCGATGGTCAAATATAAAAATCAGTTTGGCGCAAATTCTTCTCAGAAATAGACCGCTGCCGTCAGATTCTGTCACGGAAATACGTAATCGTTTTCGCCAGCCCTTCGGACAATGAAACCTGCGGTTGCCAGCGCAACAATTTCTTCGCGCGCTGAATATCTGGACGGCGCTGACGCGGATCGTCCTGCGGCAACGGCTTGAACTGGATTTTGCTGCACGCGCCAGTGACGCGGTTGATCTCGCGGGCAAATTCCAGCACCGTCATTTCGTCCGGATTACCAATGTTCACCGGCAGATGCGTCGGGCACATTATCAGCCGGTAAATTCCTTCGATGAGATCGGACACGTAGCAAAAGCTCCGCGTCTGGCTGCCGTCACCGAACACCGTCAGCGGCTTGTGCTTGAGCGCCTGGCTGATCAAGGTCGGCACCACGCGCCCGTCATTCAGCCGCATCCGTGGTCCATACGTGTTGAAGATGCGGACGATGCGCGTGTCCACCTTATGTTCGCGGTGGTAGGCCATCGTCAGCGCTTCGGAAAATCGTTTCGCTTCGTCGTAACAACCGCGCGGGCCGATGGGATTCACGTTGCCCCAATAATCTTCGTTCTGCGGATGCACGAGCGGGTCGCCGTAAATTTCCGAAGTCGATGCGAGCAGGAACCGCGCTTTTTTGTTTTTCGCCAGGCCCAACGCTTTGTGCGTGCCGAGGGAACCCACTTTCAACGTCTGAATCGGCAGCTCCAAATAATCAATCGGACTGGCCGGCGAGGCAAAATGCCAGATGTAATCCACCGGCACGTCCAGAAAAATGAACTCCGTGATGTCCTGCTGGATGTACTTGAAATCGTTTCGCCCACCGAGATGCGCGATGTTGTCCACCGTCCCGGTCACACAGTTGTCGATGCAAATTACTTGATGACCTCGGGCGAGCAACAGATCAATCAAGTGCGAACCAAGAAACCCCGCGCCCCCGGTCACGACGGAGGTCGGCGATTGGGTGTGTTTGTGTTTCAAAACTTTTTTCGTGATTCTCATGCACAAGACAGCGGGGATTGAACCTCGTTTCAGTAAAAATTAAACCGATTGAAAATTAAAGCGCCGATCATTTGGCGCCGGTTCCCGCCAGCACGACCGGGATGGTTCGGAACAGAATTTTGAAATCGAGCCAGATCGACCAGTTGTCAATGTATTCGAGATCCAGCCGAACCCAGTCTTCAAACTTGCAGACGTTGTTTCGCCCACTCACCTGCCACAAACAGGTGAGGCCGGGCTTCACACTCAGCCGACGGCGATGAGCCACATCGTCAAAGCGGCGCACTTCATCGACCGGCAACGGGCGCGGCCCGACCAGGCTCATCTCACCACGCAGCACGTTGAAAAGCTGCGGAAACTCATCCAGACTGTATTTGCGCAGCCAGCGCCCGATGGGCGTAACGCGCGGATCGTTCGTCACCTTGAAAACGGGGCCGTCCATTTCGTTCAACACGGCCAGTTCGTGCTTGCGTTGCTCGGCATCGGTTGCCATGGAACGAAATTTGTACATCGTGAATGGCTTGCCGTTCAGTCCGCTGCGCGACTGACGAAAAAACACCGGCCCGGGCGAACTGCGCTTGATGAGCGCCGCGATCACCAGCATCGGGATTGCTGATAGAAGCAACAGGAAGAATGCCCCAACCAAATCGAGCGCGTGCTTGGCCACGCCCTGCCATGAGGCCTCGGGTGCCGACCGAAACACCAGCATCGGCCGGCCGTAAAACTCATCCAGCGCGGTCTGCGAAATCTGCGTCTTGAAAAAATCCGCCATCAACCACACTTCGACTCCTTCGAGTTCGCAGGCTTGGATCACTTTTTCCACCTGGCCAAAGTAAGTGTGTTTGGCGCTCAACAGAACCGCGTTCGCGCTGTGCTCATGGAGTGATTCCACCAGCGATTCGATGGACGAGACGTTCAAATCAATTCGATCAGCGATCACAATATCGTCATGCGGACGCCGCTTCAGTTCCGCGCGTATCCGCGCGGTGTCCTCCACAGTGCCGGCCAGAATGAGGCGCTTCTTGAGTTGATCCTGGCTCACCTTGGTCTCCACCCAGAGCCGCAGCAAAATCTCCTTGAGCATCACCAGCACGAAACTCAGCGCGCCGAACAGGACGATGACGGCGCGCGCCAGTTCCACTTTGAGGAAGAACAGCGCGATAACAACGCTGACCGTCACCAGCGTGCAGGCTTTGAGGAGTTGCCAGGCTGTCTGCCGGCGCGAGGCGATCAGGGGACGGTTGTAAAAGCCCTGTGACTCCAGCAGCACCAGCGCCAGCGGCAAAATGAGCAGCAGCACCGTGCTGTAGGCCTCGAATGGCTGAATCTCCAGCTTGCCGCCGAAGAATTGGATCTGCGAACGGAACCAGGGACCGAAATTGTCGCCGTTGAAGCGGATCCAGTGGGCCAGCCAGAAACTCAGCGCGAACAGCGCCGCATCAATCACGCGCTGCACTTGCGTGCGAATCTCTTTTTGCCGGCGCAACATGATTACAACATCTTCGTCCGTGCTGGTTCGGGGGAGTTATTAACTCGCCGCCGGGGTGAATGCCATCACAAACTTTTCTCGAATTCCGGCAATCCCATCTCGCAAACCGCGCGACACGGCCGCCGGCCGAGGCGGTTACGGTTGGAAAGCCCGTGCCGGGGGGAGTTCATTTGCGCTTCGGGTGGCGGTTTTTCTTACCCAACTCCTTCAGCAAAGCTGGCAACGGCAGCGTGTTCACCACATCGGCCTTCGTCAGCCAGCCTTTACGCGCGATGCCCGCGCCAAGCCGCAAAAATCCCGCGTGCTCGTTGCGATGCGCGTCGCAGTTGATGACGCATTTCACGCCTTTGCTTTTGGCGTACGGCCAGAGCCGCCAATCCAAATCGAAGCGATAGGGATTGGCGTTGAGTTCAATCCATGTACCGGTTTCGGCGCAGGCATCGATGACGGCCTGCTGGTTCACCTTGTAAGCCTCGCGCTCGAGCAAGAGCCGGCCAGTCAAATGACCGAGCATGTGGACGTGCGGATTTTCCGCCGCTGCGATCAGGCGCTTCGTGTTATCCGCCTCGTCGCTGCCCGCGACGTGCAGGCTCGCGACGACCACATCGAGTTCCGCCAGCAGGTCGTCGTCGAAATCGAGCCGCTCCTTCAAAATGTCCACCTCGGTGCCGCTCAAAAGACGGAAGTCGCTCCCCTCCTCTGCAAACTGCTCGTTGATCCGTTTGACTTCCTTGATTTGCTCGCGCAGCCGCGCGGCATCGAGTCCGTTTGCCTGAAACGACGCCTTCGAGTGATCCGTGATTGCCCAATAGTCGCAGCCCAGTTCGTGCATGTGGGCGGCGATTTCCTCCAACGTACCGCGACCGTCGCTCCAGAAAATCTCCTCTTCGCTCCGGCACTCAACGAGCAATTTTGGATCGCGCGTCTCCTCCGTCGATTTGAACAAACCGTATTCATTCAGCCGCAGCCCGCGCTGGATCGCGCGCTGGCGCATCGCGATGTTATGCTCCTTGCTCCCGGTGAAATACGCGAGCGCAAACGGAAACTCCGCGTCGCTCACCACGCGCAAGTCGGCCTGGATGCCGCCGGTCAACACCACGCTCGCCTTCGTCTCGCCCTTCGCGCTCACGCTCAACACGCCGGGCTGGCTCGTGAAAAATTCAATCACCGCCGCCGGTTTCTTGCTCGACGCCAGGAAATCAATATCGCCGATGACTTCCTTGAACCGCCGCACGCTGCCCGCCGTGCTGCAGCGAATCACGTCCGGATGCCCGCGCAAACTTTCCAGCACCGGCTCCGCCACGACCAGCGCGTCGCTCAAGTGATGTCGCGACGCGTAGGTGCGGCGGAATTGGATTCCCTCAAGCAACTTCGTCTGCGTTTTTTCGCCGAAGCCATCGAGCGTGGCCACCCTGCCCTCTTTGCACGCCTGCTCCAATTGCTCAATGCTTTCAATCTGCAGCTTGTCGTGAAGCGCTTTGATTTTCTTCGGCCCCAGGCTGGGAATCTGCAGCATCGCGACCATCCCGGCGGGAATCGACGCCTTCAACTCGTCGTAGTAAGCGAGCTTGCCGGTCGTGACGAGGTCGGTGATTTTTTTCTGGAGCGCGTCGCCGATGCCTTTGATTTCGCCGAGGCGCTCTTCGGCGATGATTTTTTCCAGCGGCTCGCTCAAACCCTCCAGCGTTCGCGCGGCGTTCACGTAGGCACGCGTCTTGAAAGGATTTTCGCCTTTCAATTCCAGCAGCGTTCCGATCTCCGCGAGCACGGCCGCGACTTGTTCTTTGTCCATGCGGCCATTTAACGGCGAAGTTGGAACTCAGGAAAGCAGGAACTAGCGACTTGCAAATTCCCAAAAAACGAACTCCCATTTTCAATCTGCTGTTCTCCAACTCTCGGCCACGCTAGCTTCGCTGCATGTCGAAGCGACTAACAATTCCCATCGCGCTCACAATCGCCGGCTCCGACAGCGGCGGTGGCGCGGGTCTCCAAGCCGATCTGAAAACTTTCGCCGCGCTCGGCGTGCATGGAACCAGCGCCGTCACCTGCGTCACGGCGCAAAATCCGCGCGAAGTCCGCGCCATCCAAGCGTGCCGGCCAGCGATCGTCCGCGCGCAACTCGAAGCCGTGTTCGCGGAGCTTCCTCCGACGGCGGTGAAGACCGGCATGTTGTACTCGGCGTCGATCATCGACATCGTCGCGGATTTTTTCCGCCAGCCGAAGCGCCCGCCACTCATCGTCGATCCCGTCATGATCGCCACCAGCGGTGCAGCGTTGCTCAGACCCGCGGCAATGATCGCGCTCAAGACACGCCTGCTTCCGCTTGCGACGCTCATCACGCCCAATCTCGACGAAGCAGAGTTCCTCACTGGCCGGAAAATTTCGACGCCCGAAGACTTGCGCACCGCCGCACGACTGCTCCAGCGCCAATACGGTTGCGCTGTGCTCGTCAAAGGTGGTCATTTGCGCGAGTCGCGTGACGCGGTGGACATTTTTTTTGACGGCAAGAGCGAATTGCTCCTGACCGCGCCGTTCATTCGCGGCGTCGCGACGCACGGCACCGGCTGTACATATTCCGCCGCGATCACGGCGCACCTCGCGCTCGGTCGCGCGCTGCCGGAGGCCGTTGCCCGCGCCAAGGAATTTATCTCGCAGGCGATTGCCCAAAGCTGTTTCGTCGGACGGCACAGCGTGTTGAATCCATCGCGGCAGCGCCAAGGCAAATGATACTTGCCAGCGACGCCTGGCAAGCCGGTTCAAATTCCTGCGGAACCTTTCATGCGCTTGGAGCGGCAGCGCGGTCAAAGTGTCCAGCCACGCAGGGCAGAATTGAAAATGGATAAACAAAAGATTGAACACAGCGGCGTGGAACACCTTCTATTGTCGGGACAATCATGAAGTGGATGGCTTTCATCATCGGTGGTGTTGCGGCGCTGGCGCTGGCGGGTTGCGGCACTGCGCATTACCGCAAATCGGCGGATCGCGAGGCCGCCCGGCTCATCGCCGAGAAGACGCCGGCGGTGCCGAACATGGATCCCAATTTCACCATCGAGCAGAAAGCGCTGGCGTCGTTGGAAGAACTGCCGCGCAGTGAAATAATTGAAAAATTTCTCGGCGCGGAAAACGAACTGGAGCGCGACGCCCGGGTGCTTTCGCTGGAAAAGGCGCTGGCGCTCGGCGTCAACCACTCCCGCGACTATCAAGCCCAGAAGGAATTGCTTTACTTGCGCGCTCTCGATCTGGCGCTGGTTCGGCATTCCTACACGCCGATCTTTTCCGGCGCCGGCAACACCCGCGCACAGAACCAGCCCATCGACGTGGCGCGGGCCATCGACCGCGCCGCCGGCACGCAGACTTCGTTGCTGGAACAGGACACGACGGTCGTCCAGCAATACAACGTGAGCGGCGGCGGCAATGTTGGTTCCAGCATCCTTCTGCGCAGCGGCGCACAACTTGCGAACAGCTTCAGCATCGACTTCCTGCGCTTTCTCAGCGGCGACGCGGGCTTGTTCATCCGCTCGTCCCTGGCCGCGACGCTCACGCAACCACTCCTGCGCGGCTTCGGCTACAAGGTCGCGATGGAAAATCTGACGCAGGGCGAGCGCAACCTGCTTTACGCTTTGCGCGACTTCACGCAGTTTCGCAAAGACTTCGCCGTCCGCATCGCGCAATCGTATTACGGCGTGCTCGGCGCGCGCGACGCCATGCGCAACGCCTATCAAGGCTATCAGAATTTTTTGTTGAATGCCGAACGCGGCCGCGCCCTGGCGAAGGAAGGCCGCGCCGCGCTGGCCGACCTCGGCCAATTGGAACAAGCCGCGCTGTCTTCCGAAGGGAATTGGATCAGCGCCGTGCGGACGTACCGCCAGAATCTCGACCAGTTCAAACTGTTGCTCGGCCTGCCGGCGAAAGCGAAAATCATCCTGGATGACGCGGAACTGACGCAATTGAAAATCGCGCACCCGAACATCCTCCCGGAGGACGCGGTGTCGGTGGCGTTCACAAGCCGGCTGGACTTGGCAAATTTTCGCGACCGCAAACAGGACGTTGACCGCCAGGTCGGGATCGCCGCCAACGCCCTCAAGCCGCGCCTGGATCTCGTGGTTTCGGGCAACGTGGACAGCAAGCCGGGCAGCAATAACCCATTCGATTTGGACACCAGCCGGGCACGCGGCTCCGCGGGACTGAGCATGGATTTCGCATTGGATCGCAAAGCAGAGCGCAACCGCTACCGGGCCGCGTTGATTCAAAAGGAACAGGCAGCGCGCCAGCTTGAATTGCAGGAGGATCAACTCCGGCTCAACGTCTTTGAAAGTTGGCGCAGCCTCGATCAGGCGAAGCGTAATTTTGAAATCAGCGAACTGGGCGTGAAACTCGCCGAGCGGCGCGTCGAGGAGCAGGAGTTGCGCGCCGAGCTGGGCAAGGTCACCGGGCGCGAACTCGTCGATGCACAGACGGCGCTGATTGCGTCACGCAACGGTCGCACGTCCGCGCTGGTCGGGCACACGATTGCCCGGTTGCAATTCTGGAACAACATGGGGATCCTGTTCATCAAAGAAAACGGCCAGTGGCAGGAGGTCGCCGAGGCAAAACCAAATTGATATGCTGAAATTCATTTCACGGACTCCGCTTTGGCTCAAGACCGTCACGTTAATTCTGGTCGCCGCGGCGCTCTACGCCGTTTTCGGTCGCGGTAAAATCGCCATCAGCGGCACGACGTTCACCGCGCGGCGCGGCCCGCTGGAAATTAACGTCCTCGTGGGCGGCAGTCTGGAGGCGCTGGAGTCGCAGGACATCAAGTGCGAAGTGCGCGGCTATCAGGGCGTGAAAATTTTGAAGATCGTCGAGGAAGGCTATCAAGTCACCGAAGACGATGTGAAGAACGGCAAGTTGCTTGTCGAACTGGATTCGTCGGAACTGAAAAAACAGATCAACCAGCAGGACATCCAGTTTCAAGGCACCGTCGCCTCGCTCAAAGAAGCCGAAGAGTCCTACGAAATTCAGTTGAACCAAAATTTGAGCGACGTGAAAGCCGCCGAGCAGAAGGCGAAATTCGCGCGGATGGATTTTGACAAATTCATGGGCGCTTCGGTCGGGCAGGAAATCATCGACCAGCTCGATCTCGCGGCGGAAACCAATCCGACTTTCACCAACAAGCTGGAGAAAACAGTTCCGCCAGTTTTGGGAAACACGAACGCGCCGCCAGTGGAAAAAACTCCGGTAACGATTCAGTTCACGGATGGAGCGCCGCCGGTTGTTTTATCGTCCTCCAGTGGCGTTTTTCCATCCAAACCGGCATCCAATGACTCGGTGCCAGCACGGACGATCACGCCGCCCAGCTTGCCGACGGATCCGGTCGGGAAAAAGGCCGCCGCTTCAGCTTCCGCATCGTTCACCAACAAGCTCAACATCGACTTCATGAAATATGCGAAAGTCGAACAACTGGGCGATGGCGAGGCCAAGCAGAAGATTCGCAAGGTGGAGGACGATTTCCAACAGGCGCAAAAGTCGCTCGGCATTTCCAAAAGCAAGTTCGAAGGAACCAAGCGGCTGTTCGACAAGGGATTTGTCACCAAGAACGATTTGGAAACCGACCAGTACAATCTCGAAAGCGATCAAATCAAAGCCGAGACGGCCGAGACGGCGCGCACGCTGTTTTTGAAATACGAATTTCCCAAATCGGCGGAAGAGTCGCTTTCCAAATACATCGAAGCCGCGCGCGAATTGGAGCGTTCGCGCAAGGGCGCGATTTCCAAACTCGCGCAAGCCGAGGCGAAGATGAAGTCAGCCCAAGGCCGCTACGAACTCGAAGTCCGCCAGATGAAGGAACTCACCGACCAGGTTGACAAGTGCGTCATCAAGGCAAAGAAAACCGGCCTCGTGGTCTATGGGGGCGGCAACATGAATTATTATTGGTACGGTCAGGAGCCAATTCGCGAAGGCTCGCTCGTGCGCGAGCAGCAGCCCATCATCACCATCCCGGACATGACGCGCATGGCCGTCAAAGTTCGCGTCCACGAAACCTACATCAAAAAAATTTCCAAAGGCCAGAAAGTGCGCATCACCGTCGATGCCGTGCCGGATAAGAAACTTTCCGGCGAAGTGACGAAAGTCGCCGTGCTGCCCGATTCGCAAGGCCGCTGGATGAATCCGGATTTGAAGGAATATTTGACCACGATTGACATCATGGGCGTCCACGACTGGCTCAAGCCCGGCATGAGCGCGAAGGTGGAAATCCTCGTCAAGAATCTGAGCGACGTCGTCTATGTGCCGATCCAGTCCGTGACTCCCGAGGACGGCAAACAGTATTGCTACGTCGCGAAGGGAACCGGCCAGCAGCGGCGCGAGCTGGAGATCGGCGAATTCAACGATGAATTCATTGAAGTGAAGAAAGGGCTGACCGAGGGGGAAAAGGTTTATTTGCATTCACCCGAGGCCAAGGAAAAAGAAGTCAGCGACAAAACGCCGGCGGCGCAACCAAAGGCGGCTGCCGCGACCCCGGCCGCCAAAGCCACTCCGGAGAAAAAATAGCCGGAGCCACAAATGACTTAGCCCCCTGCCCTGTTCGCTCCCGACTGCGCCACCTCAATCACAGCCATGCCCAACGACTGCATCGTAAAATTTGAAGACGTGCGCAAGACCTACCAGATGGGGCCGGTCACGGTCGAGGCGTTGCGTGGTGTCTCGCTCGATTTTTTTGCCGGCGAATACATCAGCATCATGGGGCCATCGGGCTGCGGCAAATCCACCATGCTCAATCTGCTCGGCTGCCTGGATCGCCCCACGTCCGGTCGTTTCCTGCTCGGCGGCGAAGATGTTTCGCGGATGACGGACGATGCGTTGTCCAGCATCCGCGGCGCGCGTCTCGGCTTCATTTTCCAGTCCTACAATTTGATCCAGCAGTTGACGGTCGTGGAGAACATCGAAATTCCGCTCTACTATCAAGGCTGGCCGGAAGGCGACAGCCGTGCGCTCGCGAAAGACCTGGCTGCGCTGGTGGGCTTGAAGGATCGCTTCGATCACAAGCCGTTCGAGCTTTCCGGCGGCCAGCAGCAGCGCGTCGCCATCGCGCGCGCGCTGGTGAATGACCCGCTGGTCATCCTGGCCGATGAGCCGACGGGCAACCTCGATTCACGGTCTGGAGCGGACATCCTCAAAGTCTTTGATGAACTGAATTCCTTGGGAAAGACTTTGATCCTGGTTACGCACGACGAATCCATCTCCCGCCACGCCAAACGCGCCATCCGCCTCCGCGATGGCAATGTCGAGAGCGATCTGCGGCGGTGAAGCTTTCCGCGTATCCGGCAGTTTGAAGTCATCCAAACCCGGGACAGGCACTCACTCCTCAGTCCGCCCAGGCATGAAGCGACTTATTGGGGAAGACCTCTTCTTGAGCGCAACCGAATCACTTTGGCGAGTTCCAGCCAGATCAGCGGCAATGCGGAAACAGCCAGGAGCACGGCGCAGTCAGTCGCCGGCACGGGAGAAGTTTTGAGGAAGCGGGCGAAGGTCGTGCTGTGGTGGCTCCACAGTTGGAGACCGAACGAAGCCGCCACGACCAGCGCGAGATTCAAGTTGGAAAACAGCGAGACACGCCAAACCGGCTTGCTCTCGCTACGGCCACCGAACGAGCGCAAAAGTTCAGCGAACACCAGTGTGGTGAAAGCGTGAGTCCGGGCAAATTCCACATTCCTGTTCTCTAAACCGTACAAATAAACCGCGAATGAAATCGCGGCGGTGAGTACACCGGTGAGAAACATCGCGCTGAGGAAGCCACCCTCGGTGATGCGCTCGGCACGGGGGCGCGGGCGGCGTTTCATCACGTCCGGGTCGATCGGATCGATGGCCAGACAAAGCGCGGGCAGACCGTCGGTGACAAGGTTAATCCAGAGCAACTGAATCGGCAGCAACGGTGTCGGAAGTCCAGCGACTACACAGAAAGTCATCAGCAGTAATTCACCGGTGTTGCCGGCCAGGAGGTATTGCAGAGTTTTGCGGATGTTGTCGTAGATGCCACGGCCTTCTTCGACGGCGGCGACGATGGAGGCGAAGTTGTCGTCGGCGATAATCATGTCCGAAGCCTGCTTGGTAACTTCGGCGCCACTGCGGCCCATGGCGATGCCGATGTCGGCCTGTTTGATGGCCGGCGCATCGTTCACGCCGTCACCGGTCATGGCGACCACCGCAGCGTTGGTTTGCCAGGCGCGGATGATGCGGAGTTTGTGCTCGGCGGTGACGCGGGCATAAACCGTGATCGTTGCCGCGCGGCGGCACAGTTCTTCGTCCGTGATTTTATCCAACTCTGGCCCGGCGATGACCGCGTCGCCATCCGAGGCAATGCCAAGCTGACGGGCAATGGCCATGGCGGTGTGTGGATGGTCCCCCGTGATCATCACCACACGAATCCCGGCCCGCCGACATTTCGCCACCGCCTCCTTTGCCTCCGGACGCGGCGGGTCATGCAAGCCAGCGAGGCCGACGAACACCAGGTCGCGCTCAACTACTTCGGGAATCAGGCGAGCCGGCGTAAGCTCTTCCACGTCACGATAAGCCGAGCCAAGCACTCGTAAAGCTTGCTCCGCCATCGTAGTACATTGCGCAATAATGTGCTGCCGGTCCGCCTCGGTCATCACTCGAACGCCCCCCTCGGCATAAATCTTCGTGCAATGCGGCAGCAGCATGTCAGGCGCTCCATTGATGAAGGCGCGCAACCGCCCGTCGGGCATCTGGCGGACGACCGTGCGGCGCTTGCGGTCGGAGTCGAAGGGAATTTCGTGTCGCTTCGGCAGTTCGAGGTCGATGCGCTCCTTGCTGCCCCCGGCCTTGTGACCGACCGAAAGCAACGCGCCTTCGGTCGGATCACCCACGACCTTCCAAGTCCCGTCTTCGAGGACGAGATGCGCGTTGTTGGAGCCAATGAGAACGGTCGCCAACTCCAACAACGGTGCTGCCCGAGGCGGGGCGGAAGACTCTCCCTCCAACCGCACTTCACCATGCGGCCCGTAACCCTCACCGGTGACTTCGTAGGTTTGGCCGCCGACATGGAGCTGGCGCACGGTCATTTCGCCGACCGTCAGAGTGCCGGTCTTGTCAGTGCAGATGACGTTGGTGCAACCAAGAGTTTCGACTGAAGGCAGCTTGCGCACCAGCGCGCGTCGCCGCGCCATGCGTTGCACTCCAAGCGCCAGGGAAACGGTGACGACGGCAGGCAGACCTTCGGGAACAGCGGCTACCGCCAAGCTGACCGAGGTCATGAACATCTCAAAAAACTCCATCCCCCGCAGCAGGCCGAGCACGAACAGGACCGCCACAACGCCGACTGATACTCCCACGAGGATGCGTCCGAACGCCTCCAATTTCTGTTGAAGCGGTGTGGCCTCTTCGGAACCCGCCGCTTCAATCAATCCAGCGATACGGCCAATCTCGGTTTTCATCGCCGTGGCCACGACTACGGCGCGTCCCTGTCCCGTGGCGACGATAGTTCCCATGAAAACCATGTTCTCGCGGTCGCCGAGGGCGATGCCGTCTTTGTCCAGCGTCACGGCTCGTTTTGTCACCGCGTCCGACTCACCGGTGAGCGCCGACTCGACACACTTGAGCGAGGAAGCCTTTAGCAGACGCGCATCGGCTGCGACTAGGTCACCCGCGTCGAGCTCGAGGACATCCCCTTCGACAATCTCCGTCGCTGGAATGGAAGCCACGCGCCCATCGCGGCGAACTTTGGCGCGTGGCGCAGTCATTTTCTTCAGCGAGGCAATCGACTTCTCCGCGTTGTACTCCTGATAGAATCCTATGACGGCGTTCAGGACGACGATGGCGAGAATGGCGATGCCATCAACGATTTCGCCAAGCACACCAGAGATGATTCCAACAACGATGAGAATCCAAACGATCAGGTTCTTGAACTGGCCAAGAAAGATTCGCAGCGGGCTGACGCGCAGGGCCTCCTTCAATTGGTTGGCGCCGCTGACAGCGAGACGCCGTGCGGCTTCCAGCGAGGACAATCCGTTCGGCGTGGAATCAAGCGCCGCCAACACATCGTCAGCCGGCCGGCCGTGCCACAAAATGCCGCAGGGTGGTTTAACCATGTGGGGTGGAGTTGTGACGTCAGTATGCACTCTAATAGAAATGTTGCGTTTCTTTTCGCGTCGGCTCTGCGATGGGATAGCTTATCCACAGCGCGGCAAAACGCTTTGCTCGTTCCTCAACTTCAAACTCTCCGCCTTCGCCACATTTCTGGTTGTTTGCCATTCGCGCGTGTGTCCGGATTCACTCTCTTATCAGTTCATCTTTCGCACGCTGACACTCGCCCTCCTTTGTCACGCTGGAACCATTTTTTGGAGAGCAGCTCACAGTTGGGGTGTTCACGCAGAATCGAACGCGCGCACCTGCTGCGAATATGAGCGCCGCCAATGCGGGCGCATCTTGGCGGCCTCCCCAAATTATGGCCGCTGTCAGCCAATTATCGGTGAGCGTAAATCCTGATTGGACTTAGTCTTCCAACAGAAAGAACAAACGCCTTATGCCTTATGAATAGAGTTCCTGCCAAACAAAAGCCTCACAGAAGCATCAGCGCACCTGCGCCAGCGCGCCTGGGCGTGATTCATTTGGAGTATGTAAATCCAAGCGCGCAGTCAGTTTATATTGCCGGGGCATTTAACGACTGGCACCCATCGGTAACAGAAATGTTGAAGGCGGACGGTGGTCGCTGGATCAAGGAACTGGCGCTGCCGCCTGGCAATTACGAGTATCGGTTTGTTGTGGACGGCAAGTGGGTGACCGATCCCAATTGTCGCGCGGCCATGGCCAATCCATTCGGCAGCTACAATTCCGTCATCACCATTCCCCAACTCAAATCATGAAATTCAAACCAACCAATCACGGTGGCGGCGTGCTCGTCGAACTCGGCCCCAAAGAAACTCAACTTCCAGTTGCGGCCACCGGTACGAGCGTGGAGCCGCGCCAAATTTTCAAGCTGAAGAAGATATTGGTGCCGGTGGATTTTTCCGCATGCTCGGAAAAAGCGCTCGCGTACGCCATCCCATTCGCCCGGCAATTCGGCGCCGAATTAACTTTGCTCTATGTCTTGGAGCCGTATTTGCCCGTGCCCGAGATGGCGGCGATGGATGTGGAGACCATGCAATTGCAAGCGCGCGAAGGTTGCCAAGAGGCACTGGCAAAAGTCCATCAGTCGGTTCCGGCGGAAGTCGCATCAAAATCGGAACTGCGCCTGGGAAATCCACCATTTGAAATCACGCAAGCGGCAAAAGACATAGGCGCCGATTTGATCATTATCTCAACCCATGGTCGCACTGGACTGCGCCACGTTTTTCTCGGCAGCACAACGGAACGGGTTGTGCGCCATGCCAGTTGTCCTGTCCTCGTGGTGCGCGAAGATGAGCACGAATTTGTGGCCGCCAATTCAACTCGAACCGTGGGCAATTTATGAAACAGTGGCCGTTTATAGCTGGAGCCGTGCTAGTGTCGCTGCTCCTGTGGGTTGGAGCCTCGGCACCACCCAAAACAAGTTCGCCAACGAAAGAGTTCATGCGCGCAAAACTTGGACATTCTCAAAGCGTGCTCGAAGGTCTCGCGCTGGAGGATTTTAATCTCGTGCTTAACCACGCCCGCCGTCTGGGTGCCATGAGCCGGGAAATGAGCTGGCGTGCCTTCGACAATCCGGACTACGCCCAGCACAGCGAAAACTTCCGCCGCAGTGTGGATGCGCTGACCAAAGCCGCGACCGATCACAATCTGGATGGAGCCACTCTAGCCTATTTCAAAGTCACGTTGAGTTGCGTCGAGTGCCATAAATATGTTCGCGGAAAGAAAGTAGCTGACTTGAATCCTCCGCGGCCGGCTGCGCGGGATGCGATGGCCCAGCCGTCTTCCGAAAATAAAAATCAACCTAGAGTCACTTCATGAATGCCACGATCGTAAAACAGTTAAGCACTCACCCTTTCTCGCGCGGGATGACACCCGCACATCTGAACATCCTCACCGAAAATGCCAAGACAGCCACTTGGAACACCAATGACGTCATCTTCCGTGAAGGTCAGCCGGCCAACCAGTTTTATATCATCAACAGCGGACGGGTTGCGCTGGAGGCGCACGAACCGGGCGACGGCACGGTGCTCGTCAGCACCCTCGAACCCGGCGCGGTGCTCGGCTGGTCCTGGTTGTTCCCTCCGTTCGTCTGGCATTTTCAGGCGCGCGCCGTGGTGCCAACGGAGTTGATCGAGCTAGATGCAGCGCGATTGTTGCGAACGGCTGAGGCGGATCACGACTTTGGTTTTGAACTTATGAAACGCTTGGCGCAAGTGGTCATTCAACGATTGCAAACGACGCGCAAACAACTCCTGCAACAGCAAATCGAGTCAGCCCTCGAAGGCTGACCACGGGATTTATGGAAACGACTTATCTCAACCGGATCATTCGAGAACATCGGTTTCTCCACGGGCTGAACCCGCGCTATTTTCACCTGTTCACTGAAGGCGCGTCGCTGCTGCGCTTCGGGATTGGCCAGGATGTTTTTCGTGAAGGCACGGATGCGAATCATTTCTACCTCATTCACACCGGCCAGGTTTCGCTGGAAACTTTCGTTCCCGGCAAAGGAGTTGTCGCCGTCCAGACGATTGGGTCGCAGGAGGCGCTGGGATGGTCGTGGTTATATCCGCCGTATCGCTGGCATTTCACGGCGCGAGCGATTGAACCTTGTGAACTGGTCGCGTTCGGCGCGGCCAGCCTGCGCCAGAAAGCGGATGAGAACCACGACTTCGGCTACGATCTCATGCGGCGCGTGTCGCAGGTCATGTTGGATCGGCTCCAAGCGACGCGGCGCAAATTGATCGAATTCTACGGTGTCCTTGAATGAACGGAGGCAGCCGTGTCCAAGCCAACTTCCATCAACCGGTTCGCAACAGAAACGGCGGGCATTCGACTGAAACGGATACTGGTCCCGACGGATTTCTCCGAAGCTTCGCGGCCGGCTCTGGCAGTCGCGTCGGAACTCGCCACTCAGTTTCGCGCGAGCATAACTTTGATTCACGTCTTCCCGACGGCACTGCCAACGGAACTGAGTCACTTGGGGATCTTGTTTGAGCAAAAGCGCCTGGCCACCCAAGCGCGAGAAAGACTGCTGCGCTTTCGGGAGCAGGAGTTGCCGGCAGTTCTGCCGGTCGAAACCATTTTACTCGAAGGCGGGCCGGCGTTTGAAATCAACCGCCTGGCAAAGGATTCTGAAACCGATCTCATCATCGCAGCGACACACGGCCACACCGGGCTGAAACACCTCTGGCTCGGCAGCACGGCCGAACGCATCGTGCGGCACGCGCCCTGCCCCGTCTTGGTTGTCCGCTGTCGGCCGACCACTCCGGGTTTCCCCGGCGAAGGGGTGGGCCGCTTCTTGCGCATCATTTTGGCCGTCGATTTCTCCGACGCGAGTCGGTGCGCTTTGGCATACGCGGTGGCGCTGGCACAAGCCAGCGGCGGCGAAATCACCCTCATCCACGTCATCGAACCACCGCCCTATCCGGAATTCGGCTACGCGCGCATTCCCGCTAAAGAAGCAGCACTGAAACGGAATGCTCGCGAAAAATTGGAATCGCTCGCTGAGGAGTTGGTCCACGCCGGAGTCAAAGCGGCGTGCGTCATCCGCCACGGAAACCCCTTCCACGAAATTGCCGAACAAGCCTATGACCAGAGCGCCGATTTGATTGTGGTGGCGGCGCACGGTCGCGGTGCCATCGCCCGTGCCTTGCTCGGCAGCACGGCGGAGCGAGTCGTGCGTCACGCGCCGTCTCCCGTCCTCGTCGTGCGCGAGCGGGAGCATGAGTTTGTATCGGCGTAGTGGGAATTGAGGCGGCTTGGCTAAATTTAGCGTCACATCAATCAAGAAACGGTCTGTGCTCAACAACTCATGGCAAGCCAGAGGGCAGAGTCACTTCTACGCTTTCAACGGTGAATGCGCTTTTACAATCGACTTGAACTTCACGAAAGGACACGACGCTTATGCCCGCAACCGCGTTTCCCAAATCCAAGATTCCCGCGAGATCCACCGCTCTGAAAGTTAAGTCCCCAAGCAAGACAAATTCTCAAGGGGCGGGGATTCCGCGATTCATCAAATGGTTCGCCGACATCTCCATCGACGACGTGCCGCTGGTCGGTGGGAAAAACGCCTCGCTGGGCGAGATGTATCGCGCGCTGACTCCGCAGGGCGTGAAGGTGCCGAACGGATTTGCCATCACGGCGGAGGCGTACCGGCATCTGTTGCGCGAGGCGGGGCTCGAGGAAAAGATCCGCCAGACGCTCGCCGGTCTCGACACGCGCGACGTCGGGGAGTTGCGCAAGCGCGGGAGTCAGATTCGCAATCTCATTCTTGGGGCCGCATGCCCGCTGGATTTGGAGAAGGAGATCACCACCGCCTACGATTCTCTCAAGGGACGGCAGCTTCATCCGGTCGATGTCGCGGTGCGTTCGAGTGCGACGGCGGAGGACTTGCCGGACGCCAGTTTCGCCGGACAGCAGGAGACGTATCTCAACGTGCAAGGTCATCTCGAACTCATCAACGCCTGTCTGCGTTGCTTCGCGTCGCTCTTCACCGACCGCGCGATCAGCTACCGCGTGGACAAAGGTTTCGACCATTTCAAGGTCGCCCTCAGCATCGGCGTGCAGAAGATGGTGCGCGCCGACCTTGCCAGCAGCGGCGTCATCTTCACCCTCGACACCGAGACCGGCTTTCGCGACGTCGTGCTCATCAACGCGGCCTATGGCCTGGGCGAAAACGTCGTGCAGGGCTCGGTGAACCCTGATGAATTTTACGTCTTCAAGCCCACGCTGAAGACCGGCCACCGGCCCATCCTCCAGAAAATTGTTGGCACAAAGGAATTCAAACTCATCTATGACATCGGCGGCGGGAAGATGGTGAAGAATGTCCCGGTCTCACCCGGTGACCGCATAAGGTTCGCCATCAGAGATGACGAGATCCTCCAGCTCGCGCGCTGGGCCTGTCTCATCGAAGAGCACTACTCCGCCAAGCGCGGCCAGTCCGTGCCGATGGACATCGAATGGGCCAAGGACGGCCACACCGGCGAGATGTTCATCGTGCAGGCGCGGCCCGAGACGGTGCAGTCGCGGAAGCCGGTCGAGGTTGTCGAGAGCTACAAGCTCCAGCAACGCGGCCCCGTGCTCGTCACCGGGCGCAGCGTCGGCGAGAAGATTGCCGTCGGTCCGGTCCGTGTGATCCCGAGCGCGCAGTTCATCGGGCAGTTCAAGCAGGGCGAGGTGCTGGTCACGGACAAGACCGACCCCGATTGGGAGCCGATCATGAAGAAGGCGGCGGCCATCATCACCAATCGCGGCGGGCGCACGTGTCACGCGGCCATTGTGAGCCGCGAACTCGGCGTGCCCGCCATTGTCGGCACGGAGCGAGGCACGGAAGTGTTGAAGGACGGGCAGATGGTCACGGTGAGTTGCGCCGAGGGTGAAGTGGGATTTGTTTACGACGGCAAGCTGAAGTTCGAAGTGCAGCGCGCCGACCTGAACGAACTGGCCCGCCCGCGCACCAAGGTGATGATGAACGTGGGCAACCCCGAAGAGGCGTTCTCATTGAGCTTCATTCCAAATGACGGTGTCGGTCTGGCGCGCGAGGAATTCATCATCAGCAACTACATCAAGATCCATCCGCTGGCGTTGATCGATTACGATCGAAACGATCGCGCCTTGCCTCGTGCGAATGTTTCCTTCCCCCTCACCCCGGCCCTCTTCCTGGGAGAGAGGGGGAAACATTCGCCGCGTGTCGAACAATCCAGCGCGTCCGACTTCGTGCAAAAGCGGGATGCAATCCTCCCTCCCCCTGAGGGAGAGGGCCGGGGTGAGGGGGAACCACGGCTTCCCAATCTCGACCCCGCCACTCGCGCCCAGATCGATGCGCTCACCGCCGGCTATACAGACAAGCCGCAGTTCTTTGTCGATAAGCTGGCCCAGGGCGTCGCGATGATTGCCGCCGCGTTTTTTCCCAAGGACGTCATTCTCCGGTTGAGCGACTTCAAGACGAACGAATACGCCAACCTCATCGGCGGACGCGCCTACGAGCCGGCCGAAGAGAATCCGATGATCGGCTTCCGCGGTGCCAGCCGCTACTACAACCCCCGCTACCAGGCCGGCTTCGCGCTCGAGTGCCGCGCGGTCAAGAAAGTCCGCGAGGAGATGGGCCTGACGAACCTCAAGCTGATGATTCCCTTCTGCCGCACGGTCGAGGAAGGCCGGCGCGTCCAGGCCGAGATGGAGAAGCATGGCCTCAAGCGCGGCGTCAACGGACTGGAGATTTACGTCATGTGCGAGATTCCGAGCAACGTCATCCTCGCCGCGGAGTTTGCCGAGATCTTCGACGGCTTCAGCATCGGCTCGAACGACCTTACGCAGCTCATCCTCGGCGTGGACCGCGACAGCGAGATCGTCGCGCCGATCTTCGACGAGCGGAACGCCGCGGTGAAGAAGATGATCGCCCAGGTCATCGCCGTCTGCCGTGCGAAGAAGCGAAAGATCGGCATCTGCGGCCAGGCGCCGAGCGATTACCCGGACTTCGCCCAGTTCCTGGTCGAGCAAGGCATTGACAGCATCTCGCTCAATCCCGACACCGTTATAAAGACGACGGTCGCCATCCTTGAAAAGGAACGCGCCTTGAAGCGATAAGGAGGCATGACAATTGGCAGACATCCCTCGCACGGAAATGTTCACGACATCTCGCGCCGTCGCCGCTCCACCGCGCTCGACACGCTCTTCGCCCCGAAGAGTGTCGCCGTCATCGGCGCCACCGAGAAGAGAGGCAGCGTGGGGCGCGCGGTTCTGGAGAATCTCTCCAGCTTCAAAGGCAGTGTATTCCCGGTAAACCCAAAACGCGCTGTCGTGCTCGGTCGCGCGGCCTTCGCCAGCATCGACGCACTGCCCGAAGTCCCCGACCTTGCGGTCATTGTCACGCCGGCAGCGAGTGTGCCCGGCGTCATTCGCGAGTGCGTCGCGAAAGACATTCCCTCCGCCATCATCATCTCGGCTGGCTTCAAGGAAACCGGGCCTGCCGGCGCCGACATGGAGCGGGAGATTCTCGCGGAGGCTCGGCGCGGCGGCATGCGCATCATTGGCCCCAACTGCCTCGGTGTGATGATGCCGCACGCGCAACTGAACGCGACCTTCGCCGCCGGCCTGGCCCGGCCGGGAAAGGTGGCTTTCCTCAGCCAGAGCGGGGCGCTCTGCACCGCGATTCTCGATTGGAGCTTCCGCGAAAACGTCGGCTTTAGCGCGTTCGTTTCCATCGGCTCGATGCTCGACGTGGGCTGGGGCGACCTCATCACCTACCTCGGCGATGATCCGCGGACAAAAAGCATCGTGTGTTACATGGAGTCCGTGGGTGACGCGCGAAGCTTCCTTTCCGCCGCGCGAGAGGTCGCGCTGTCCAAGCCCATCATCGTGCTCAAGGTCGGCCGCACCGACGCGGCGGCCAAGGCCGCAGCTTCGCACACCGGGTCGATGACCGGGAGCGATGAGGTGCTTGACGCGGCGTTCCGACGGGTGGGAGTGCTGCGGGTGGATTCGATTGCTGAATTGTTCAACATGGCCGAGGTCCTGGCGAAGCAGCCGCGCCCGCGCGGGCCGCGCCTGGCGATCATCACGAACGCGGGCGGTCCGGGCGCGCTGAGCACGGATGCGCTCATTCGCAGCGGCGGCAAGCTCGCGGAGTTGTCGCCGGAAACGCGCGCTTCGTTGGATGCGATGCTCCCCCCTCCCTGGAGCCACGGGAACCCGGTGGACATCCTGGGCGACGCCGACGCCGCGCGTTACTCGAAGGCGGTGGAGATCGTCAGCAAGGATCCCAACAACGACGGGCTGCTCGTCATTCTCACGCCGCAAAAAATGACCGACTGCGCCGCGACGGCGGAACAGCTAAAACCCTTCGCCAAACTGGAGGGCAAGCCGCTTTTCGCCAGCTGGATGGGAGGGCCGGAGGTGCAGGCGGGAGAGATGATGCTCAACGAAGCCGGCATTCCGACGTTTCCATTCCCGGACAGCGCCGCGCGGGCCTTTGAACGGATGTGGAGTTACAGCGAAAACTTGCGCGCGATCTACGAGACGCCATCACTGGAAGCCTCGTCCGGGGCACAAGCCGCCCCTGCGAGCGCTGCGGCGGAATTGGAGCGCATTCGTCGCAGTGGGCGCACCATCCTCACGGAAACTGAATCCAAGGACCTTCTCGCCGCTTATGGCATTCCTACAGTCGAAACACGGATCGCGCGGAGCGAAGACGAAGCTGTGGCGCTTGCGGAGAAACTCGGCTTTCCCGTCGTGCTGAAGCTTCATTCCGAAACCATCACCCACAAGACCGACGTGGGTGGTGTGCAGTTGAGTATCCGCACGCCGGGCGGCGTCCGTAACGCGTGGCAGGTGATCCAGAATGCATGCCGCGAGCGCGCGGGCGCCCAGCACTTCCTTGGCTGCACGGTCCAGCCGATGGTCTCGACGGATGGCTACGAGCTAATCCTGGGCAGCACGATTGATCCCCAGTTTGGCCCTGTGCTGCTGTTCGGCGCCGGTGGCCAGCTCGTCGAAGTGATCAAGGACACGGTCCTCGGCCTGCCGCCGCTCAACGCCACGCTCGCGCGGCGCTTGATGGAGCGCACGAAAATCTTCACGGCCCTGCAAGGCGTGCGCGGGCGAAAGGCGGTTGACCTCGCCGCGCTCGAACAACTCCTTGTTCGCTTCAGCCAGCTCGTCGCCGAACTGCGCTGGATTGCCGAGATCGACATCAACCCGCTGCTCGCGTCCTCCGATCGGTTGCTGGCGCTCGATGCGCGGGTGGTGCTGCACCCCACCGGCACGTCCGAAGAACATCTGCCCAGACCCGCCATCCGGCCTTATCCATCGCGTTATATCACGCCGTGGAAACTGGGGGATGGAACCGAGGTGAGCATCCGCCCCATCCGGCCCGAAGACGAGCCGCTGATGGTGAAGTTCCACCAGACGCTTTCCGATCGCAGTGTCTATCTGCGCTACTTCGCGCCGCTGAAGCTCGACCAGCGCATTGCCCATGAGCGCCTCAGCCGCATGTGCTTCATCGACTACGACCGCGAGATGGTGCTCGTGGTCGAGCGCCGCAACCCGCAGACCCACCAAGCGGAAATCCTCGGCATCGGCCGCCTCAGCAAACTGCACGGCGCGAATGAAGCTGAGTTCGCCCTCACCGTCAGCGACCAATGGCAGCGGCAAGGCCTCGGCGCACAGCTTCTGAAACTGCTCGTCCAGGCCGGCCGCGACGAAAAACTTGAACGTATCACCGCCACCATGCTTGCCGACAACCACGAGATGCAGCACGTCGCCCGGCAAGTCGGCTTCAAGGTTGAACATGTCCAGGGAGGGAACGAATACAGGGCGGAGTTGGCGTTATGAAACTGCGCGTCAACGGTCGGACGCTGGACGTGCCGGACGACTCGACCGTGTTGCGCGCCACGCGGCTGGCCGGGGTCGAAGTCCCGACGCTCTGCCACGACGACCGACTCAAACCGGCGGGCGCGTGCCGGCTCTGCCTCGTACGAGTGCGCGGCATCCACAATCTGGTTCCCGCCTGCGCCACGCCCGTGACCGACGGGATGGAGATCGAAACCCACACGCCGGAAGTTGAGGAGACGCGTCGCACGCTGCTCCAGTTGCTCGCGGAGGATTATGCAAAAGAAGCGGTGGAGCGCTGGCCGGAGAAGCAGTTTCACCGGTGGCTGCGTGCCTATGGGATAAAGTCGGTGAACGGATGCTCTGAAGTGCACGGACCTGAAAGTGAGCAGGCGGGAAAGTGCGAAAGCGAGAGGACGCCAGTGAGTTTATTCCCACTTTCTCACTTTCCCACTTTCTCAACTGCCTTCCGGGACACCACCCACCCGTATCTCGCCGCCGACATGTCGCGCTGCATCGACTGCTTCCGATGCGTGCGGATCTGCAGCGAGGTGCAGGGCCAGTTCGTCTGGCATGTGACGGGGCCCGGCCACGACGCGCGCATCGTGCCGGACGGCGCGACGTTGCTGACCAGTTCCTGCGTGAGTTGCGGCGCGTGCGTCGATACTTGTCCCACCGGCGCGCTCGAAGACCAATCGATCCTCCGTCACGGTCCGCCGACGAAATGGACGCGGACCACTTGCCCCTACTGCGGCGTCGGCTGTGAAATGAATGTCGGCACGCGCGAAGGCCGTATCGTTCAAGTGAAGCCTTTGTTCGACGCGCCCGTGAGCAAGGGGCATCTCTGCGTGAAGGGCCGCTACGCGTTTGACTTCACCCATGCCGCCGACCGCGTGACTGAGCCGATGATTCGCGAAGACGGCGAATGGCACAAAGTCTCATGGCCCGAAGCCATCGAGTGCGTCGCGAACAATTTCAGCAGAATCCTGGAGGAGACCGGCCCTGACAGCCTCGGCGTGCTTGGGTCGGCGCGAGGAACCAACGAGGAAAACTATCTCGCGCAGAAATTCGCCCGCGTCGTGCTCGGCACGAACAACGTGGACTGCTGCGCCCGCGTCTGCCACGCGCCCACCGCCGCCGGCATGAAACAAACGCTCGGCACCGGCGCGGCAACCAACTCCTTCGATGACATCGAGCACGCCGCAGCTTTCGTCGTCTGCGGCTGCAATCCGACCGAGAACCATCCCATCGTCGGCGCGCGCATCAAGCAGGCGGTTTTGCGCGGCGCGAAGCTCATCGTCATCGATCCGCGCGAAATCGAACTGGTCCAGTACGCCGACGTTCATCTGCAACTTCGACCGGGCACGAACGTCCCGCTGCTCCACGCGCTCGCTCACGTCATCGTCACCGAGGGACTGACCGACGAAGCCGCGCTGCGCGACCGCGTGAGCGACTTCGAGGCTTACTGCGACTTCATCGCGGCGTGGACGCCGGAGCGCGCCGCCGCCATCACCGGAGTTTCCGCCGACCTCATTCGCCAGGCCGCCCGGCTCTATTCGACGCACCAGCCGGCGATGTGTTTCCACGGACTCGGCATGACCGAGCACGTTCAGGGCACTGAAAGCGTCATGTGCCTCGTGAACCTCGCGCTGCTCACCGGCAACTTCGGCAAGCCCGGCAGCGGCGTGAATCCGTTGCGCGGCCAGAACAACGTGCAAGGCGCCGCCCAGATGGGCTGCGAGCCGGGCAACCTCACGGGCTTCGTCCCGCTTGATCAAGGGCGTGACGCCTTCGAAGCGGTGTGGCAGGCGCCCATTCCGCACACGCCCGGCTGGAACCTGATGCAGATGATGGATGCCGCTGCCGACCAAAAGCTGAGGGCGCTCTGGGCCATCGGCTACGACGTGGCGTTGACGAACCCGAACGCAATCGTGACCAGAGGAGCGTTGGCGAAACTGGACTTCGTGGTCGTACAAGACATGTTCATGAACGAGCTGGCGCGCGAGTTCGGGCACGTCTTCCTCCCGGCCTGCTCGTCCTTCGAGAAGGACGGCACGTTCATGAACTCCGAGCGCCGGGTGCAGCGCGTGCGCCAGGCCTTGAAGCCGCTCGGCCACTCGAAGCCCGATTGGAAAATCATCTGCGCGGTGGCGAAGGCGATGCAACGGAGCGCCGGTCTCCGACCCGGCGTGTTCAAGGCTGTCCAACGCGCCGGGTCGGAGACCGGCGCTCCGGTTCAAGGCGGCTTCGACTTCCACTCCCCCGAGGAAATCTGGAACGAAGTCCGCGCCGTCTGGAAAGCCGGCGCCGGCATCAGCTACGCGCGGCTCGAACACGGCGGATTGCAATGGCCCTGTCCCGCCGAGGACCATCCCGGCACGACCATTCTTCACGCAGAGAGCTTCCCGCACGGTCAGCGCGCCCCGCTCAAGCGCGTCGAGTTCACGCCCACTACCGAGACGACGACCGCCGAGTTCCCGTTTCTGCTGACGACGGGCCGCACGCTTTACCAGTTCAACGCCGGCACCATGACCATGCGCACGCCCAACGCGATGCTGCGCGCAACTGACACGCTCGACATTGCGCCGGCGGATGCCAGGCGCCTCAGCTTGCACGACGGCGAGCGCGTGCGCGTCCGCAGCCGGCACGGCGCGGCGGTCATGCCTTTGCGACTTGACGCGCGCGTGAAGCCCGGCGAGTTGTTCGCCACGTTTCACACCACGGGAGTGTTCCTGAACCAGCTCACCAGTCCGCACCGCGACCGCGTGGTGATGACGCCGGAATACAAGGTCGTGGCGGTGAGCGTGGAGAAAGCGTGAGTCGGTGTGAGAATCCAACACCTCACCGTCGAGGAGTCCTTCGCCAGCGTGCAGAGCGGGCCGGAAGGATTGTCGGCGGTCGAGGCGGCTCGCCGGCTGCGGGAATTTGGCCGGAATGCACTCGAGGCCGTGCAGCGCGAGCCTTTGCTGCGACGCTTCTTCACAAGCTTCACCCACTTCTTCGCCATCATCCTCTGGGTGGCGGCGGCGCTGGCGTTCGTCGCGGAGGCGCGCGAGCCGGGTCAGGGCATGCTCGCGTTGGGCTTTGCCATCGTCGGGGTGATTATCATCAACGGCACGTTCTCCTTCTGGCAGAAGTATCGTGCGGAGCGGGCCCTGGACGCATTGCAACGTCTGTTGCCGCAGCAGGTCAAAGTGCGGCGCGATGCCAGCGCCACGCAGGCGCCCGCCTCCGACCTCGTTCCCGGCGACGTGCTCTTCCTCGAAGCCGGCGACATCGTGCCGGCCGACTGCCGCGTCATCGAGGCGTTCGCTCTGCGCGTCAACAATGCCACGGTCACCGGGGAGTCGCTGCCGCATTCGCGCGATGCAAACACTTCGGACGAACCGGATTTTCTCCATAGCAGCAACGTGCTGCTGGCCGGCACGTCCGTCGTGTCGGGCGAAGCGACAGCGCTGGTGTTCGCCACGGGTATGCAGACGGCGTTCGGCCAGATTGCCCACCTCACGCAGGCAGCCAGGGAGCCGCTCTCGCCCTTGCAGAAGGAAGTCGTCCGCCTCAGCCGGCTCGTTGGCTTGCTGGCGCTGGGAATGGGCGTGGTGTTCTTCTTCATCGGACGCGCCATCGGACTGCCGTTCTGGACCAATTTCATCTTCACCATCGGCATCATTGTCGCGAACGTGCCCGAGGGATTGCTGCCCACGCTCACGCTCGCGCTGGCGATGGGTTCGCAGCGCATGGCGAAACGCAACGCCCTCGTGCGACACCTGCCCGCGGTGGAAACGCTGGGCGCGGCGACGGTGATCTGCACGGACAAAACCGGCACGCTTACGGAGAATCGGCTGACGGCAAAGCGACTGTGGCTTGGCGACCAAAGGGTCGAGGCATCGGACGAAGCGCGAGTGCATTCGCTGTCAGGCACGCATCGACGCTTTTTCGAGATTGCGCGCCAGTCGCACAACTTGAAGCCGACGGTGCAGAACGGCGGGCGGCTGTGGCTCGGCGATCCGTTGGAAGTCGCGCTGGTCGAGTTGGCGGAGGACATCATCCCTGGCGCCATCGAGCGCCCGCGTCTTGACGAAATCCCCTTCGACTCGAAACGGCGGCGCATGTCCACCCTGCACGAGGGCGCGGAGGGCAACGTGCTTTTCATCAAGGGCGCGCCGGAAGCCGTGCTCCCGTTGTGCGAGCACGTGGAGGTGAGCGACGGGACGGCGGCGCTCGACGGCGAGTGGCGGGCGCGCATCGTCACGGCGCAGAACGAGATGGCGAACGAAGGATTGCGCGTGCTGGCGCTGGCGTGGAGACAGGTGCCCGACGCGCTGACAGCTTCGGGAGCGCCCTTCCCCCTCACCCCGGCCCTCTCCCCCAAGGAGAGGGGGAAAACTTCGCCGCCCAGCGATCCGTCGAGCACTCCCGTCTTTAGCCCACGACGGGATGCCGTTCTCCCTCTCCCTGGGGGAGAGGGCCGGGGTGAGGGGGAACGGGTCCATCGCGGCCTCGAAATGCACGAGTTGGAAGAGCATCTCACCTTCGCCGGCCTCGTCGGCCTCGAAGACCCGCCTCGACCCGAGGTGCCTGCCGCCATCGCGCGCTGCCGTGAGGCCGGGATCCGGGTCATCATGGTGACGGGTGATCACCCGCACACCGCCGTTGCCATCGCGCGGACCATTGGCCTGGTGAAGTCCGCGCAGCCTTCGGTCATCACCGGCGACCAGCTTCGCCGCCTCTCCAACATACAACTCCAACTCGCCCTCGACGCCCCGGAAGTTCTCTTCGCCCGCGTCGCCGCCGATCAGAAGATGCGCATCGTCACCGCGCTGAAGCGAAAGAAGGAAGTTGTCGCCGTCACCGGCGACGGTGTGAACGACGCGCCCGCGCTGAAGCAGGCGGACATCGGCATCTCGATGGGCCGTTGCGGCAGCGACGTGGCGCGCGAAGCCTCCGACATCATCCTGCTCGACGACAACTTCACCACCATCGTCGCCGCCATTGAGGAAGGCCGCGCGGTCTATGCCAACATCCGCAAATTCCTCGCCTACATCCTCACCTCGAACATCCCGGAACTGGTGCCGTATCTGGCTTTCGTGCTCTTCAAAATTCCGCTGCCGCTGACCATCATCCAAATCCTCGCCGTGGACCTGGGCACGGACATGGTGCCCGCGCTCGCGCTCGGCGCCGAGCCATCGAACCCACAGACGATGCGTCAGCCGCCGCGCCCGCGGACCGAACGATTGCTCAACTTCGCGCTCATCGCCCGCGCCTACCTCTGGCTTGGACTCCTGCAAGCCGCTGGCGCGATGGCTGCGTTTTTCTTCGTGTTGAAGTCCGGCGGTTGGAACTACGGCGAATCACTCGCCGCGAACGCGCCGCTCTATCGGCAGGCCACGACCGCATGCCTGACCGCCATCATTGTGATGCAGGTGGTGAACGTCCTCCTCTGTCGCAGCCGGCGCGAGTCCGTCCTTCGCTTCGGCCTGTTCCGCAATCCGCTGATTCTCCTGGGCATCGCGGTTGAAGTCACTCTCACCCTGCTCATTGATTACTCGCCGTGGGGCAACGCCGTTTTTGGCACCGCGCCCATTCCGCTCGCGGCATGGCTGTTCATGCTGCCTTTCGCGCTTGCGATGTTGCTGCTGGAAGAGGGCAGGAAATGGATTGTTCGAGGTCAGGCTCACGGCCAATCACAAGTTTCCGACCGTGCTCCGGCTGGCCGGCGGCGACACACACCACCCTGCGCTCCGTTGTAAACCGCTGCTTGCAGCACAGCGCGGTTTTCTCTATTCTCGGCTACATGAAACCCAGCCTGTCCTGTCGGCGGCATCAGCACGGTTCCGGTTTTCTTCTGCCTGGTGTCGCATTCACTTTGATTGAACTTCTCGTTGTCGTCGCGATCATCGCCATCCTTGCCAGCATGTTGTTGCCCGCGCTCGCCACAGCCAAAGTCAAGGCGCGCACCGTGAAATGCGTTTCCAACCTGCGCCAGCTCGGCATCACGATGGCGCTCTACACCGGCGACAACAACGACAGGTTCCCTTTTTCCGGACGTGCCTGGCCGCAGATGCCGTTCGTCGATCTGCTCAAATTGTTCAATCCTTACCTCAGCACGAACTCCTACGCGTTCTATGTTTGCCCGAGCGATCGTCCGCCGCCGTGGAACTTTGATTGGACGAAAATGAACGGCGCGGCAAACGGCATCCGCACGAATGAACTGCTCTTCGGCTGTTCGTATTATTACTATCACCAGTTTTACAACGACGACACGTTCAATCCGGTTCTCCGGCAGCGCAGCACCACGGAGGTGAAGTCGCCAAGCAAGAAAGCCATTATCGCGTGCTTCGCGGAACCGCAATTCGGCAACCTCGGCGACAAGAACATCGCTCATGGCAAGGAGGGATTCCCGATCCTGTTTGTGGACAGTCATTCGGCATTCACGCTGTTTCGCAATTTGAACCTGACTAAACCGTACGGCGACTACAACCTGGACTGGACGATCGGCGGTCTGAGCGCGGGTGAAGACACGAAGAAATAGGACGCTGCTTTCCTCGCAACATCGCTGCCACACGATTGCTCACGCGAAAGAAGACGCGCTTCAGGACGGCGCGCTTCGTTGCTTCTTCCAATTTCACGGCAGGTTCGAGCAAACGGATTCATCATCTGTGCTTCGACGAGGTTTCGGAATTTTCAATTAACCGCGTCGTTGGCTGTTTGGTTAGGCTGCGTCCCGAAATGAACACGCAGCGCACAAAGCAAAGCCGACACTGCGGCCAGCCGGTAGAATTCAATTTTGGGATTACCCCGCAAGTCGAAGCGAGCGAGTTCTCGCCGAGAAGGGATTTCGGTTGGCGCAAGCTGTGCAACTCGTTATCGTGTGCGGCAACGAAGTATGCTGCTAGTCATCGACAACTACGATTCCTTCACCTACAACCTCGTCCAGTATCTGGGCGAGTTGCGCGTTGATCTTCAAGTGCAGCGCAACGACCAGATCACGCTCGATCAAATCCGCGCGCTCAAACCCGAGCGCATCCTCGTGTCGCCGGGGCCGTGTTCGCCGCGCGAATCCGGCCTGTCCAACGAAATCATCCGCACGTTCGGCCCACAATTGCCGGTCTTCGGCGTTTGCCTTGGTCATCAATGCATCGGTCACACGTTCGGCGCGCAAGTGGTCGTGAATTACCGGATGATGCACGGCAAGACTTCGCCGATTCGGCACAACGAAAAAGATTTGTTCAAGGACATGCCGAATCCGTTCAATGCCACGCGCTATCACTCGCTCGTCATCAAGCGCGACACAATGCCGTCGTGCTTGGAAATCACGGCGGAGACGGACGAAGGCGAAATCATGGGCGTGCGGCACAAGGAATTTCCGATCTGGGGCGTGCAGTTTCATCCGGAAAGCATCCTGACCGAGAGCGGCCGCACGATCATGAAAAACTTTTTGGAGCTAGGCTGAGTTCAAAGTCGGCGTTCACGCACATGACTCCGATACTCATTGGCTATTTCCCGAAGCGGACGATGAAGCGTCCAGACTGGCTTAAAGCAGCAGGCGTAGAGGAGGTGTGCAGTGTTTCAAACTGCGTTTCGGAAGACCCCGATGGTTGGAGGGACGAGTGGCGACACAATGAGATGTGGGTTTACGACACTCCAGAGCTGGCGCTCAGTATCATTCCCGAGACTGTGCGCTCAGAGTTTGAGCTTTACGCGTACAAGATGTTCCCGGTTGTCTTCATCGATGGCCAGCAGCAGCCGTTTGAAATTCCAAATTTGCACGTTCAGCCGTTACCCGGCTACTTTGAGCGTCTTGGGGTTGATATTGTTAGTCGTAGCGCTGGGAGCAGCTTTGAGTGTTCACCACTTTCCTGCAATCACATGGCGGAGCAGGTTGAGGTGACTCGTCAGTGTTTGCTTGAAGATGTAGACGTCGCGTTTCGCCTTGCCGCTGAGTTTGAGGCTGGCGGTTGCGAGCCGGGACCGTATCATGTGATGGAAGTATGGAGATTGAAACAAGCAGGCTCGTGAGAAACTAGCCGCGCAAACCGCTGATCCACGACTGACCGCTGCATCCTGCTTTCATGCGTCGTTGCTCCGCCTCCCAAGCGGCCGTTTCACAAATTAACCCCCACTCGTTGCGAGATCATGTTCGGTTCTTTTCCCCGAATCGCCGCCTGGCGAATTCAAGGCGAGGCTTTCAACGCAGCACCGATTTGCTCCACGTCGTAATCGAACAGGCTCAGGTAGTCCTTAACTTTTTCGTTGCCGCCCACCGAGCCCGGCAAAAGCACCAGCTTGGCCCCGATGGCTTGGGCTACGTATTCGGGCGTCTTGCGCGGACGAAATGGTTCGATCAGCACCAACTTCACGCCCTCGGCTTTGAGGCGCGGAATGAGCGCGTTGACGTAGCTGGGCGACGGTTCGACGCCCGGCTTTGGCTCAATTGTTCCGACCAACTCCAAACCAAATCGTTCCAGAAAATAATTTAACGATTTGTGATACGTGATGACTTTGGTTCCGCGATACGGCTCCAACAACTTAGTCCACTCAGCCAACTTTTTGTCGAGACGCTCATTGAACTTTTGCAAGTTGGCCTGATAAAACGCCGCGTTGGTTGCATCCAGTTGGCTGAAGGTCTCCGCCAGTCGCGCGGCAATGATCTTGCCGTTGGCCGGGTCCACCGAGAAGTGCGGGTTGCCGAACGGATGAACGTCGCCCATCGAACGGTCCACCGGGCTGGTCGGCACTTCGAGCAACTGAATGCTGCGCGAGAGGATCACATGGCCGGGCGCGTCGGACAGAATCTTATTATTGCGCGCGCCGTTGACGAGCGGCGGCAGCCACCCGACTTCCAGTTCCGCGCCGCCTTCGATGAGCACGTCGGCCTGGTTGAGCACGCGGACGTAACTTGGCCGGGCATCGACGAAGTGCTGGTCTTCCGTGCCGCGGGCGATGCTGGTGACTTTGATTTTGTCGCCGCCAATTTCTTCAGCAATCGCGCCGAAGTCCGGCAATGTGGCGACCACGTTGAGTTTGGCCTGCGCTGTCGCGGCGACGAGCACCAGAAATACTGCGAGATTGAGTTTCTTCACGGTAAGTTTCATAAAATCTTTCAAATGTTGAAAAGTTAAATCGTTGAATCGTTAACCGGGTTAAAACTTGTGCGCGGCGTGAGTGCCCAAGAGAAATTCAAACTGCACCCAGACCGAATGGTCGTCACCGATGCCATTCCGGTGGTCCAAATTGTATTGCAGACGAATTTTCGAGAACTCGCTCGGGTAATAAGTGAGGTTGGGCGAAACGCGCCAGCGCGAGGCGCGGTCGGAGTCAGACCCAACGATGGACTCATACTTGGCATGCTCGGTCGGGGCGACGTAATCGCCGCGCAGGCCAGCGACCCAGCCTTTGCGGAACCCGTAAAGCAGTTGGGAATAGATCCCGTAGTCAGTCACCGTTTCTCGCGGCAGCACCGCAGGCAACTCGGTAGCCGGATCAACCATTTCATTCGGGTCGGCCAGGCCATCGCCATTGAGGTCCCAATTGAACGCGCCCGCTTTATATCGGCGCAGCATCGCTTCGGTCAGCCAGGAGACGAACGGGAAGCCCGCGTGCTGCTGGGGCGATTTCCACTTCCAAAACAAATCGACACCGTAGAGTTGCGTGTCGCCGTCGGTGCCGTTCGGGCCAAATGCGCCCGAAGCGCCCGCCACCAAGGTTTGCGAATCGCTCAGATTAAACGACGCCACATAGCGCGGCACAAAGAGCATGTCGCCTAAACCCTTAACCCTCCCCTGACTGCTCGGCCGGCCAAAGAAGGGATCACCGCCATTGTCGTTGCGAAAGCTGTGCAGGGTTGGTCCCTGACTGTTTTGCACCGTCAAGTACAGTTCCGAATAAAACGGCGTGGGGGTGAGCCACGAAAGCCGCGCGCCGGCACTGCGAAGACCATCGTCGCCGAGAAACCGGCCCATGACGAGCGGTTGGTCAACGAAATCCCACGTGTGCGGGTGCGACTGATTTTGTCGCCCGAACTCGGTGAAGAACTGGCCGCCCCGGAGTTGCAGATTGGCCGGCAGAGAGAGGGATTCGACATAAGCCTCCTCGAGTTCGACGAAGGACTCTCCGCTCGTGTCAATCTGATGGACGAGGGCGGCCTGTCCTCGGAAATACGGGTCTACCTTGCCCTCGAACGTGGTTTCAATATTCTCCACCGTGAACCCGCGTTGTTTGGGGTCGTGCCCGCCCGTCTCCAACTTTTCGATGTCCTTCGCCGTTGAAGTGCCAACGGCAAACAGGCCGTCGAACGAGATGTTGAGATAGTTCTGCGCGCCGCCGAGCCGGATCGGATCACTCGGCCGCCACGGCTTGGTCGTCGTGTTCGCTGGCATCGGTACATCACTCACAACCCCCGGCGAGGGCGCGAGCGCAGGCCGGGCGTTTGTCTTGCTGGCGTCGAGTTGCTGTTTAAGTGAATCGAGCTGCGTTTGTTGCTCACGCAAACGGCGCTCAAAACTTTCGCGCATTTCGCGCTGTTGCTGCTCGAAATTTTCCCGAAGCTGCTTTAACTGCTGATTCAATTTTTCAACTTCCTTTGCCTCCTGCGCCTGAGCGAGCGTTGCACACAGGCAAAGGGCAAAAGACCACGCCAATGACTTTCTCAAATTCATAACATCTGCTTTCCGCAAAACATGCGGGCGCGTGACGCGCCCACAAAAAGTGAAAAACTCCCCTGGTCGAAAACCGAAGGAGGGCTGAAGGCTGAGAGTCGAGGGCCGGGAGTTGTTCTGCCCTACTTCTAACCAACAACCGTGTTGAGGAAGTAAACGGCAGGAGGGGCGCGACTGGCGGACAGTCGATGATTGGACGTGGCTGAATAACGAAATTCCAAAACACGGAAGAAATCGAGCGCGGTAAGAAGTGGAACAACACTGACGTGGCTTCCGCCGTCCATCAGCCAGGGACTTTTGCTCAGGTGCGTGATGTGGCAGAAATGATCGACACTTTGCGAGTCCTTGTGGAGCAATTGATGCAGTTGGGGACAGACCGCCAGCGAACTCAGGCCGAGCCACAAGCCGAGCATCAGGATCACGCCGGACGCCTTCACCAAGGTGAAACGACGTGATGACGATCTAGTCTGCATTCGGAGCCAATTAAACGACAACTGGCGAACATTGCAAGCGGAACATGACACGCCGCCTTGAACTTCCCTGAAATTTACGGACGGCGGCGGCGCGCGTCGTTGGAATCACGCTATACAGCGCGCCGTTAACTTGGTAGCGTGTTCGCGTTATGGCACTCGATGATATCTTGTTGGAAGCGGAAGAGAAGATGATCAAGACCGAAGAAGTCGTGCAGCACGAATTCTCTTCGGTGCGCACCGGCAAGGCTTCGCCGGGATTGGTTGAAAACATCATGGTGGAAGTTTACGGCTCGCACATGCGCATCCGCGAACTGGCTGGCATCACCGCGCCCGAGCCGCGAATGCTCGTGATCCAACCCTGGGACGCGACGACGGTGCATCCCATTGAGAAGGCAATCCAGAAGAGCAACCTCGGACTCAATCCCACCATCGACAAAAAATTCATTCGCATCGTGCTTCCGGAGTTGAGCACGGAACGACGGCAGGAATTTTCCAAAATCGTCAAAAAAATGGCCGAGGACGGCCGCGTGGCCATCCGGCACGTGCGCCGCGATACGATGGAGGCTTTGAAAAAGGATGCCAAGAACGGCGGCGTCACTGAAGAGGATGTGGAGCGCGCGGAAAAGGAAGTGCAAAAGCTGACGAACGATTACATCGGCAAGATCGAGGCCCACCTCGCCCACAAAGAAAAAGAAATCATGACGGTGTGATTGGTTTTCGTCGGCGCGCTTTGGAAACTCAACGCCGCGCCGTAGCAGAGTTGGTTGCGGGAGCCGGCGCGGTTTCAAAACGTACGACAGTTTCGTTCGAGCGCGCGTAGCCGAGTTTTTCGCGGGCCATCCGTTCCAGCGTCCGGGGATCGTGCTCCAAAGAATAAAGCGAAGCTTTGAGCCGCTTTTGATCGTCTTCGGCTTTTTTGATTTCTTCTTCGAGGCGCAGCTTCTGTTTGCGGAAGCCCTCGTTTTTTTCGATGAGCGGGAAATACCAGACCGCCACCGCCGCCACGGTCGCCAGCAAAAGCAAAACCAGAATCAACCGCGAAAGCTTCGCCCAAATCCCCAGATCAACATTCATGGGCATCGACTAAATCGCGAATTCGAGGCAAAGGGAAGAATGAAAACGCGGTTGCCGTTTCGCCTTTCGTCGTCGTGGGAAAATCGGTTTTGGCGTTGACGTTGGCATTTTTCCCGTTTCAATGCTTCGCGTCACCAAAATCATTATGAAACCAATCAAATCCATTTCCCTCTCCTTCGCGACTCTGCTGGCCGCGCTGGCCATCGCCTCGTTCTCAATCCGCGCCGCCGCTTTTGAACTCAACATCGGCATCCAGACGTGGACGCTGCGCAATTTGAATTTCGACCAGATGGTCGAGTTCGCCGCGAAACATCATTTGAAGGAAGTTGAAATCACCGCGATGCACTTGAATCCAACGGGGCCGATGGACGAGATCAAACGCAAGCGGGAAATCTTGGAGAAAAATGGATTGCATGTTTACACCTTTGGCGTGGCGGGCACGTCTTTGGACAAGGAGGAAAACCGCAAGCTTTTCGAGTTCGCCAAATTCATGGGCATCAAACTCATCATCGTCGAGCCGGGTGATTTCAAGATTTTCGACAACCTCGAAGAACTCGTGAAGGAATACGACATCAAGGTCGCCATTCACAATCACGGCTTGAAGTCGATGTACGGCAATCCACTCGTTGTGAAAAACGTCCTCAAGCATCGCGACCCGCGCATCGGTGTGTGCCTGGACGTCGGGTGGGCGACGGCGGCCACCCTCGATGCCGCGAAAGTTTATCGCGAATACGAAGGTCGCGTGTTCGACATTCATCTCAAAGACAAACGCATCGAGAAAAAAACCCAAGGCGAGGACACATCGATCGACACCAAGATCGGCGAAGGCCAGACGAATCTCAAAGGCCTGTTCGCGGAACTGAAGAAGTCCAACTACAACGGCATCCTCGCGATCGAAACTGATGGCGACTACAAGGATCCAACGGACTTTGTGGCCAGCGCGCTGAAGTTCGTGAAAGAGAATCAGCCTTGAAAGAATTTTTTGTCGGTACGCCTTCACCATAGAGTAGTGATTGGGAAAGCCCGGCATTTGTCGGCGGCTGCATACGCTCTCCACAGCGCGTCCAATTCGGTCGATGCGAACGGCGTTCGAGTCGGTGCCCAAACGGAATGCAAGAAAAGCCGCTGATACCTCTCGCTGCGTTCAAAACGAAATGGGTGAAGCTGGGTTTACAGGAATCCGCCGCCTGCTTAAATTCCCGCCGCCGATCTGTAAACCGCCCACGCTAGACCGCTCCCGTAAACACCTTTGACATAGTGTCGAAGTGTTTCTCGAGAGAGATTCCGGTAGCAAATCGAAGTGATGATGGCGGCGAGCTTGAGTGGCCCGCTGCCGGCATGCAAAAAATGTCGATCCTGCGCCAAGAACGGGTAGGCATCGAACGCCGGTGAGGGGTCATCTAAAGTTGTGATTGCTTCGAAACAAGAACGCTGTCCACGGGAGAGTCTCGCGACAGTGGTAGTCGTTATTAGAGCAATTTGCTTTAGCCTGCATCGTGGCACCGAGAGGGGCGTAGAACCTTGGCTATGCTGACATCCGGCTTAATCCTGACTTTTTTGTTTTATGCGTTGCTGCTGTTTCTCCTGCTGGCGGTGGTCGTGCTTCTGCCAAAATCCTTCTTAGGCGAGCCAGCCAAATCTGTCCTTAACTGGCTGCCGCCATTTCTGGGCGGCAAAGCGCTGCGGGATTGGGCGGCAACGGCCGCCGAGCAACTGGCACAGAAACGCCTTGCCGGAAAACGATCCGGTGAGACGGCTAGCCAACTTGCGATGGAAATCGAGGAGGCGGCGATGCACGCGATGCTTCCATTGGTAGAACCTGCGGACCTCAAACGCATCGTAGCATGCCCCGAAACCGGTCAGGGACGAGTCGGCGTAACCGCTCCGGAGGCGCTCGCCATTGCCGATTACATCCGCAAGAACAAGTCGCGCGCCGAACAAAAGCGAATTTACGATTTGGCTGTGGAGAACGCGAAAAAGATCGCCTCCCGGAAGGCCTGCGATGGAACGCCGCACCCTTGCGCGCTGCAAGGTGGGGATCACGTATGCTGCGTCTTCGCTCAGCGGCCATTGCGTTGCCGTCCTCTCCATGCGATATCCGTGGCCAAAGAAATGAGCCGCCACGACGCGCCACCCGCCCACTCGCCAGCGCAAGCGCCCGATGAGCCTCGGCACGAACGAATCGTCGCCGAAGGCATCGAAGCCGGTGTGACGCGGGCGCTGAAGTCCGCCGGCTTGGATGCGAACATCTACGAACTCAACAGCGCACTGGCGACGGCACTGGAAAACCCCGATGCGGCAGAACGGTGGGCCAGAGGTGAGGACGTGTTTCATAACGCGCTGCGCTGACATTGGTCGTTTCCACCAACCTGACGCCGCCGCGAACTATCAGCCATGAACCCCTTTGCTAATACCCTGCAAACGTTTTGGCTAACACGGAATGCGCTCACAACGGCATATAACGGCACACACAGGAATTGGAAACAGCACTTGGAAAACTTGAGAAACACCGAAGAATCCGCGTGAAAATACAGAAAACCCCAATAAAAGAAGTGGTGCCCCGGCTAGGACTCGAACCTATATTTTGCTGGTTTTCACTGTTGCTCATGGTTGCCTTTTTGTGCGATTGCCTGCCGCTGTTGATACGCAAATAGCACCGTAATTACAAGCACATTGTTGCAAATTTGATCAACGAACGGCAGGAAAAGTTGTGCGGGATTGTGCGGTTGCCTAGAGGTTGTGCGGAACTGTGCGGGATAGAGAATCTGTGCGGGATTTGTGCGGTGAGATTTGCGATGAGTTCGCGTTGTGAGGTTGCCGATTACATCACGGCAATTTCGTGCCCAGCTTGGCTCAGGCGGCGTTTTGAGCGGAGAAGGTAGCTTTTTTTCCTACGCTCTCCCGTTTTAGCTGCTTCCGGCTGGCCGCGCTTGTTTCCTGGCCGTGTCCCGTTCAAGGGCGGCTTGAATCAATTCGGAAGAAACCCGCGCGTTGGTCTGGCGCAGCCGTTCCATCGCTGCCGGCAGTTCAATCAGGCCACGCGCCGCCGCTTGTTCGAGCAAGCCAATCGTGCCGATCACGGCGAGGCCGCAATGAATCGCCGCGTTTCGTCCCGCGCGGTCGTCCATCAAAACAGCGTCGGCTTTGATCTCGCGCGCCAGACAAATCGCTTCCAACTCGCCCGCGTCCACGTCCAGCGAGAGATTCATCGTTTTGGGCGCTTGGACAGCCGCCCACGCGGGCAGCGAGTTGGCCCACTGTCGCACGAGCGGCGGTGTGTTTGGTTGTTGAAGCTCACGAAAGACCGTCGGCGGAATCACGACCTGGCTGAACAGGCGGGGCAGCGCGGTTTCCGCGCCGCACAGGATGAGGTAGTGCAACGGCGAAGTGTCCGAGACAACGACGCTCACGGGCAGGCGAGAATTTTGTCGAGCGTCGCGTTGTCGGCTTCCAAGTCCGCAGCGGAGTAATTCAACGGCACGCCGCGCTCTTTGAGAAAAGTCTCCGTCTGCCAGTAATCGAGGCCCAGCATCACGCCGAATTGCCGGTGGGAAAGCCGGCCCGCGCGATAACCTTCAATCGCGGCGTCTTCCATGACGTGACGGCCCACCGCGTCCGGCGTTTCACCGAACTGCCGGGCGACTTGATCGGGTAATTCGACTATGACTTGCATCGTTCGGGAAACTAACACGCGAGTTGCGGCGATGACAACATCACTCTGCGCGGCAGCCCTTGCCTCGATTTGGTGGACACCGTTCGGGCGACGTATGAGGCATGGTTTAGTTAGCAGCTTGCTGAAATACTCTCGGAAGATTTGAACACTGGCGAAACGGACGGGTCAGAGAACCATGCGTGGAAAACCTCAAGCCCAGCCGGAGTTTCTGACGACCATCAACCTGAACCA
>JACPZS010000111.1 GCA_016195385.1 Verrucomicrobiota bacterium | reverse complement strand
TGTTGTTGGGCCAGTTCGAAGGTCCCGCGTGGATATGGATTCTGATCGCCACCGCAGCCTTGCATGAACAGCGCGGTCACGCTGGGATGAGCGGCCTCGAAGTATTGCTGCGCGTAGCCCGCGTAGTCGCCGCAAAGTTGATAAAGCGCGAGCGTCGTGTTGTGACAGGCGTAGCCGAACAGCACGGCGCGCAATTTGCCATCGGCACCTTCGACGCGCAGCACGGGCACATCGTGATCCACCCGGCCTTCGGGATTGGGAAAATTGTTGTAGTTCGTGCCGACAAGCGTCCGCCGATTCATCGCAAAGCCGCAGCGCGAATGTTGATAACTCAATTTCGCTGGAGCGCGCTCGGTCAGCGCTCGGCGCACCACGTCGATTAACTTTGCCTGTAACTCACGGCCATACTCTTCGCCAGACTTCGCCCCCGGAATTCCTTCCTTGCCGAACATCGCCCAATCCTGCGGCCCCGGCCCCATCCGAAACTCCGGCCCGCTATGCGTGTGCGAACAGTTCATCAGCAAACCCTCGCGCGGCAGGCTATGTTCTTTAGTCACCGCGGCTTCGACGCAGTTCCGCAAAGACCGCGGTACGCCGATGAGATCGAGCGTCACGATCACGAGCCGCGTGCCGCGCGTGTCTTCGAGCGCGAGCGCCTTGGCGAATAAATCGGTGGCCACGCCTTGCGAAGCGTTCGTGCGGCTGGCGTAACCGGCCATCCACATCGGCCGGTCCGGCGTGATGACGACGGTAGCCACGCCCGCTTTCCATGTAGTTTCATTCGTAGCGCCGAAAAGTGGAGCAAGCGTGAACAGGAAAACCAAGCCGATGAAATTGAGTTTTGTATGCATGAGAACAGACGGAGGCTGGCACGAGCGCCAACCAAGTTCAAGGCTTCGCGCGCAGATCGGAAGGGAGTTCGCGCTTGACTCAAAAGGATTGACGATTTGTTCCCGGCTTAAGACAACTCACTTGCGCAAACCTTGAAGATCGAAGGGCATTCGGCAAAACCAAATTATGAATCCGATTCACCAAGCAACTCAGTCGATCGCATCGTGGCAAAGACGGTCTGTTTCAAAATTCCTTTTCCAAAACGTGATGATTTTGGGCGTACTGACGGCGGCGTTCGCGGCATGCGCGCAATCGGCGCCGAAGCTCGTCTCGGTCAGCCCCGCCGAAGGCTCGACCAACGCCGCGCCCAGAGGCTCGGTGGTCTTTGTGTTCGATCAGGACATGGAGCGGACGCCGCTGCTCATCACCGTTTCGACCAACATCATCGGCAACTACCAATTCACTCCCGCCTCGGTGAATTTGCTGTTCAGCGGCAGTTGGAGCGCGGACCGGCGAACGTTGACGTTTCAACCCAGCACCTTCATTGCGTTGAACACCGCACTCACGTGGACGCTTAATCCCAGCAACAGCCCGGCTCCGCTCAAGAGCGTGACAGGTCAACCGCTCGAAACCATCACGGGCAGTTTCAGAATCGCCAGCAATTCCGGCGGCAGTCCGAATGAAATCTGCTCTCCGGCGACGTCCGCGTCAGGTTCCTATGTCGTGAGCAAATTCGTGCAATATCTTCAAACCTCGGCCTTGGACCCGATTCTTAACTTCGGGAATCCAGCGCTCTTCGTCGCGTCCGTTTTAAGTCCGGCCGGCGGCCCGGCGGTCACGGGCGGTTCGCTTGTATATCCGAGTGGCACATCGAAGAATTTCGTCGGCCAAGTCGGAGGTTTTAGACTCACGGAGTCGTTCACCACCGAAGCCGCTCTGAACGCAGCTTACGTCGAGGGCAGCTATACTATGCACTTCAACCAAACCGGTCAGCCGGAACGCGTCATCACGATGACGCTGCCTGCCACGCTGGGCGTGATCCCCAAAATCGAAAACTTTGCCGAAGCGCAGGCCATCAACGCGACGAATGATTTTACCCTTCGCTGGAACGCCTACTCACCCCAGGGATCGAACGCAGTCGTCCGCGTGGTCATCACCGACGAGTTCGCGAACCGAATTTTCCTGGCCCCGAATTCCTGCGTGCCGCGAACGCTTGATCCCTCGGCAACCTCCGTGGTGATTCCGGCGAATTATTTGCGCCCCGGATTCAACTACCAGGGGCAGCTCATTTTCAGTGAAAATTTCTACAACTCGAAGACCGACGTGGCGCAGATGACTGGCAATGGCTTTGTCCAACGCGCCACTTTTTTTACGCTCAAGGCCGCCAACGGCGCGGGTAGCATGCCCAGCGAGCTTTGCGATCAAGGCACATCGACGCTTGGTTCTTACACGGTGACCAAACTCTTCGGATACCGCCAGATTTCCGCCGCCGAGGTGATTCCACAGCCCAATAACCCGGCTTTATTTAACACCACCATCGCCAGCCCAACTGCCGGGCCCGCCGTCACCAATGGTTCACTCACGCTGCCCGATGGCACCACGAAGTTTTTTACAAACCAGTTCGGGTACTACAATCTCTTCGCGCCGCTTGGTTCTGAGGCCGCATTGGAGGCGGCTTATCCCGCGGGCAACTACACTGTGCGCTTCAACCAAACCGGACAGCCCGAACGCGTGATTCCCATGACGATGCCCGCGACGCCCACCGCCATCCCGAAGATCCTCAACTACGATGAAGCGCAAGCCATCGACGCGGCCAGCGACTTCACGTTGCAGTGGAATCCCTTCACGCCTCAAGGTCCGGGCCCTTTCATCCGGCTGATCATCACCGACGAGTTGGGCAAGTTGGTTTTCATGGCGCCGAATCCGTGCGTGCCGCGAACGCTGGATCCCACCGCCACTTCGATTGTCATTCCTACGAATCACTTCAGTGCGGGAGTGAACTACCAGGGGCTTCTGGTCTTTGGATTTAATTTCTACAACTCCACGACGGACGTCCCGCAAATGGCCGGGTATGGTGTCGTGCAAAGGAGCACCACGTTCGCTCTTAAGGCCAAAGGCACGGGCGGCACCGGTGGCAACGGCGGCACAAACACGGTGTCGCCGGCAAAGTTTACCAGCTTTCGCGTTCTGCCCAACGGCCATCCGGAGTTAACTCTCTCCGGTTCCGCCGGGAAAAACTACACGATTCAACGCGAAAGCAGTTTGGCGCTCCCGGCTTGGAACGCGTTGGGGCCGGTCACCATGAGTGCGTCGGGCACGGCGGTTTTTGAAGACAAGGACGCCGCGCTAAAATTCCCGGCGTTCTACCGCGCCGTGGGTAATTGAGAAAACTTTCGGCGTGCGGCTGCTTCCGACACTTGCTTCACCGCAGTAGCAAAGCCGGTGATTTGGTTGCCCTGGACTTGGATTTCCTTCGTTTCCGCGCCGAGGCGTTGTAGGAGAAACTCTCTGCCTTTCGGCAATACCGACACCGGCTGGCAGGCGCCGCTGCCCAAACGGGCCAAAGGTTCTCCCCTTTCTTGAGACGGATCTGTGACGCTGCACGTGGTTCGTAGAATTTTGTTTTGCATTTCCGGCGCGCCGGCTTCAGAAAAGCAGCGTTCTTTGAAACGGGCTGGAATTCGTCCAGCTTTTATCGCAGTCAGATGTCAGGGAACCCCGTGAGAATCGGGGACGGTTGCGCCACTGTAACGGGCTACAAACTCCCACAGCCACTGGTCGGAAGATCGGGAAGGCGGGAGCGCGGTTCGAAGCCCGGAGTCAGGATACCGGTTTGATTGCGCTCGTCATGGCTCCGCTCGCGCGGGGCCGACTTCTCCGTCAAAGGGAAGGATGAGGCCAGTCCCGGGAACTGTTTTCGCGGGAGTTCGTCGATGCCTTCATTCGCCGTCTTGCCGGAGTCTGAAGGTTTTTCATTTTCAGGCTTCGCGCTGGTCTCTCAAAACCAAAATCCGTTCCGCCCCGTGCGGAACAATTTGAAAGATCAGTCGCATGAACAAAGTCAGTTTATCGTCGCTGGCGCTCGCCGGCATTTTTTCCATCGCTTCAATTCACGCCGCCGAATTCGCGGATTCGGTCGTGGCGTACACGCCGGGCGCGTTGACCGGCAGCGCCGTCAGTCACACCAACGCGTCCGTCGCGCTCGGCGAGCCCTCGCACGTGACGCCGGGACAATTCGGCGGGCCAATCGATCCTTTTAATTCACCTTACCTCGCGTCGCAGTTGCTCTCGGTCGGCGCGGGCGGTTCGCTCACGGTGCGGTTCAACTCGCCGATTCAAAACGATCCCAGCCATCGTTTCGGCATCGACTTCATGATCTTTGGCAACGCTGGTTTCACAATCACGAATGGCGACTTCTCCGGCGGCGGCATCACCGATGGTTCGCTCTTCGGACAAAACAACGGTGCGACGCGCGTTTCCGTGAGTTCCGATGGGCAGAATTATTTCACGCTCAATCCTGCACTTACGCCAATAGTCGATGCGATGTTTCCCACGGACGGCAATGGCGATTTCGGCCAGGCCGTCGATCCGAATCTGCGCCCGTCTGATTTCAGCGGCAAGGATCTCGCCAACATTCGCGCGCTCTACGGCGACTCCGGCGGCGGGGCAGGCTTTGACCTTGCTTGGGCGCAGGATGCCAACGGCCAACCAGTGACGCTTGGCAACATCAGCTTTGTGCGCGTCGATGTGTTGAGCGGCAAATCGGAAATCGATGGCTTCGCAGCCGTCGATGCGATCATGGCAGTGCCAGAGCCGTCCACACTGGCCTTGGCGCTGCTCGGCGCAGTGGGACTCTTCGTAGCGCGACGGCAAAAGTCGTAAAGAGCCATGCGTTGGATTTTGATTCTAGCCAGTTGGGTCGCCGCTTCCTTCGCGGGAGCGGCGACTTTTCAGGAAAATTTTGACACCGATCCGCAAACTCACGGCTGGCAGATTTTTAGTGACGCCGAATTGTTTCGTTGGAACGCGACGAATCAAAATCTCGCAGTCACGTGGGATTCGTCGGAGCCGAACAGCTACTTCCAGCTCCCGCTCGGCACGATTCTTACTCGTCATGACGACTTCGGGTTCGCGCTGGACTTGCGGCTCGACGACATCGCGGCGGGCGTGAACACGAACAAGCCGACCACGTTCGCTCTGGCGTTCGGCTTCCAAAACGCGGACGACGCGGAGCGGACAAATTTTTTTCGCGGCTCCGGGCACGATTCCCCGAATTTGGTCGAGTTCAATTTTTTTTCCGACACCGGCTTTGGGCCAACCATCTGGCCCGCCATCTGGTCCACGAACTCGATCCTCAGCTACAACGGCACGAGCGACTTCACGATTCTGGATTTGCCCGTGAGTGTCGTGCTGCACATCGCGATGAACTACACGGCGAGCAATGAAACCGCGCAGGTTTCGATTACTGCGAATGGGGCTCCGCTCGGCTTCGTCGCCCCGATCACACTCAGCCGATCATTCACGCAGTTTCGCTTGGACACATTCGCCATCGAAAGTTACAGCGACGCCGGACAGTCTTCGTCATTCCCCGGTTCACTCTTCGCGCACGGGACCGTGGACAACGTGGTCGTCACCGCGCCACCGCCGCCCGTGGAAAACCTGCGCGCCGTTTTTGCTCACGGCCAGTGGCAGGTCGTGTTCCTCAGCCACACGAATTGGAGCTACGCGCTTGAAGCCACGACGGATTTTAGAAAATGGAATGAAACTTCATCGCGGGCCAGCGGCACTGGCGTTGAGTTGTCTTTGGCGGATGAGAATGCCGCAAATTTGAGCGCCCGATTTTATCGTGTCAGCGCGCAACCGGTTGACTGAATCAACGCCATCATGTCCGAGGCGAATCCAGAAAATAACCGCGCGATGCCAGCGCCGGTCTCGGCCTGTTCAGAAATGGTTTTGTCCTCGACCGGGCGAATCACTCATTGTCCGGGATGCGCGACTGAGTTCCTCTGCGCCGATGGCGCGGGCGGTCGTGATTGCTGGTGCATCTCGCTGCCTCCATTATCAGCGCTGACGTTTCCCGACCACGACTGCCTTTGCCCGCAGTGCCTCGCGAAAGCAATTGCGGCGAAAAGTTCCAGCTCGCCAGCGGCGCGCTCGGCTTTCACTTTGGTCGAACTGCTGGCGGTCATCGCCGTCGTCGCGATTCTGGCCAGTCTGCTTTTACCGGCGTTGAGCCGCGCCAAGTCTTCGGCACAACGCGCCAAATGCACGGGCAATCTGCGGCAACTCGGCCTGGCGGCGCAGATGTATTGGGACGATAACGGCGGCAACACGTTTCGCTATCGCGTTGGCGTGACCAACGGCGGCGATGTGTATTGGTTCGGCTGGCTTGCGCGCGGCGCGGAGGGGCAGCGTGCATTCGATGGCAAACTCAGCGCGTTGTATCCGTATTTGAGCCGGCGCGGCGTGGAGGTTTGCCCGGCGCTGAATTACTCCCTCCAATCGTTCAAACTCAAAGCGACCGGCGCCGCGTACGGCTATGGCTACAATCTCCAGCTCGCGCCGCCGACAGCGCTCTCGCCCGTGAATGTCCATCAGCTTGCCTCACCCGGAGCGTCCGCTCTCTTCGCCGACGCGGCGCAGGTGAACACGTTCCAAGCGCCGGCCTCGCCGGAGCATCCGCTGTTGGAAGAATTTTATTACGTCAACTTAAGCGAACCGACGGCGCACTTCCGCCATCAACGATGTGCCACCGCGGCTTTTTGCGATGGGCATGTCGCGTCCGAAAAGCCGGCGCCCGGCTCGCTCGATTTGCGGCTCTCGCGCGAAACCGTCGGGCGGCTGCGCGACGAGGTGTTGCTCGTGCGTTGAAGCGCGCTTGCCAGCGCGCGCAGAATCCGCGCATCGTTCCGGGATGGCATCAGAGACAACGGCAGTCACGTTGAGCGCGGAACAGATGAAGGAGCTCGTCGAACGGCTCGGCAAGCTGCGCCACAATGTGAACAACAACCTCACTTTGATTATCAGCGCCGCTGAATTACTGCGCCGCAAGCCCGAACTATCCGAGCGCATGGTGGGTACGATTTCTGATCAGTCTGGCAAGATCGAACAGGCGCTGCGCCAGTTCTCGGATGACCTCGGCTGCTTGTTAAAGGTTCAGAAACATTAACCGCTCGCGCCTCAGTTTTCTTCTCACGCGCGTAACTTTCTCCGCGGACGCCTCGTCTGTGTCGCTGTATGGGCAATGAAGCCCGACGGAAAAAATGATATAAACAATGAAAACAAATCACATGCTAAGAAGTTTGGTTCCAGCGATCTTGCTGGCGATGGCGACTCCGATCCTGACCGCGGCTGATGCCACGGCGGGTGACAAAACTCCGGCGGAGCGTCGCGAACAAATCAAGAAACAACGCGATGAGTTCAAGAATCTTTCGCCCGAAGAAAAGGCCGCCAAGATCAAGGAACGCAAAGCGAAAATGGAAACGCGCCTTGCTCAACTCCAGAAAAAGAAGGCTGATGGCTCGATCACTGCCCAGGAGCAGAAGCAACTGGATCGGCTCGAAGCGTGGAAGAAGAATCCCGATCAAGCCGGGCCGCGGCCGCCGCGTGCCAGGAAGCCTGCGGGAGACAAACCCGCTGGCAACGAAAAACCCCAGTAAGGAAGCCAGGTGGAGAGCGTCACGCTGCGCGCTCCAGCCGGCGTGATTCGATTTGCATCGAGTTCAGGAGGGTCATCGCCGCCAGGCGATGACCTTTTTCGTTTGGAAGGCGGGCCGTTCGCCAGCATTTTTTTTCGTCCGGCAATCGACTTCATGGCAGATTCCGAGGCGATGGAACAAACCGAAGCCGAACTCATCGCGGCTGTGCTCGACGGCGACACGGCGAGATTCGAGCCGTTGGTGGTGAAATATCAGCCGCGCGTGTTTGCCACCGCCCGGCGTTACGCGCGTCGCGAAAGTGAAGTCGAAGACATCGTGCAGGAAGTTTTCATCAAGGCGTTCCAGCGGCTGGCGAGTTTTCGCAGTGATGCGCCGTTTGAGCACTGGCTCATGCGGATCGCCGTGCGGACGTGCTATGATTTTTTGCGCGCGCATCAGCGCAACCGTGAATCATCCTTCAGCGAATTGACGACGGATGAAACAGATTGGCTGGATCGCTACGCCGCCGAACCGTCCAGCGCGGGCGAAGATGAAGACGCCGCCCGCCGGTTGATCGAGCGCGTGCTGGAACAATTGCCACTCGAGGCGCGACTCGTCATCACGCTGCTGGAAATTGAAGAACGTTCGATCAAAGAAATCGCCGAACTGACAGGCTGGTCGATTCCGGTCGTGAAAATCCGCGCCTTCCGCGCGCGCGCCGCGATGCGAAAATGTCTCGCAAGAACGACGGTCAAGAAGTACTTGTAACCTGCGCAAGAAAATTTCGTCTGAAACAAAGAAGGCACCATGAATATCGCCGAACTCCAGAAAAAATTAGTCGCCGCCGCACAAGCCAAACCGCTGGATAACCGTGTGCCTTACGCTTTTGAAAAGCGTATCATGGCGCGGCTGGCTCCGGCGGCGCGGCTCGATCCTTGGATGCTTTGGAGTGGCGCGCTCTGGCGGGCCGCCGCGCCGTGCGTGGCGATCATGCTGCTCGCCCTGACGTGGTCTTTTTTTGAAGCCGGCACCGACAAGAGTTCGGTGGCGCTCGATGTGGCGTTGGAGAACACCGTGCTGGCGGCGACGGACACAACGGGAGAGGCGTGGTGAAAAACTGGAAGCTCATCCTGGCGACGTCGCTGATTTTCGCAACCGGCATGGTCACGGGAGCGGTGACGATGAAGCGGCTGCAACCCGTGCGCCTGCCCGGCCCCGGTCAGCGCGTGGAATTTTTGCGCCGGATCGAAAAACGGCTGGACTTGTCGCACGCGCAGCGCGAGCGCATCGATAAAATTTTGAGCGAGAGCCAGGAGCGCACCGCCAAACTTTGGGAACAGATCGGACCCCGGATGCGCGAAGAATTTGACGAAGTTCGTAAACAGATCCGCCAGGAGTTGGAGCCGCCACAACTCGTAAAGTTTGATGATCTGATTAGAAAAACTCGTGTGCGCCGTCCGGGCGGAGTCGAAGAACGCGAAAAAATCGAAAAGCGCCGGGAGCGTCCGTCGCGCGGACTTCCTCCGGAGACCGGGCCGCTTTCGCCACCTCCCGCTGCAATGCCGAAAAATTGATCGCGTCAGCCGGCCGCTTCCACGATCGCCTCGGTGCCGCTGTGGCCGATGACTTTCACTGTCTGGCCTTTTTCAATCAGTTCGCCTTGCGTCATTACATCAAGGGTTTCGTCGCCGAACTTTGCCTTGCCGCCCGGC
>JACPZS010000087.1 GCA_016195385.1 Verrucomicrobiota bacterium | reverse complement strand
GCTGGACGCGGTCTTGGGCTGGCGAAACTCGATCTCGCCGAAGTTGGTCCCGCCCGAAGACCAAGTCGCCTGTGCCCCATGCAGAATTTGATCAATCCTACCCACTCAACTTAGCTTTTCGGGTTGAACCGGGAAGATCGATGCGTAAATTGGTTTTTGGAGGATTTTACCGGTAGAGCGTCCAGCCGGTGCGGTCATCGTACCATTTAAAATCTCGCTTGCCCGCCGCGTCAAACGGGCGCACGGCAAAATTAAATTTCACCGGATAAACGGACGTTCCGCTTAACCATTTATGAACTTCCGCGTGTCCGTCCGAAAAAGAAAAACCACAGGCGCTGTTGTGATAGGAAGCCGGGAGGTCGCCCCATTGCGAGGCTCCACGGCCCACGACGAAAAAGGCGTCGTTCACTGAATCCGGGTGTTCATCCACGGTGAGCCAGGTCAGGGACGGTGAAGGCACTTGGTTGACTTTCAAGAACTGCTTGTAGGTAGCATCGGCCCAGGCTTTCCCACTGAGCGAGGTCGCGTTGTTGTCCGACAGACCGAACAGCGCATTCATGGAATTGCTGCGCAGGCGTGCCGTCCAACCGGCTTTCCTTTGCTGGGGGCTGACCTGGCTGTCCGCCGGGCATTTGTAGAGATCCAACGCGGCGGTCGTGTATTTCGCGAGCACGCCGTTTTTTACCCACTCCACGTTCGTGACACTCTGGCCATCGACGCCGGTGGTTCCCCAAGTCATCACATTGTTGACCCAATTGTTAAACTTCTTGGTCGTGATGGCGTTTTCCGTGTCGGGAATCGTGAAATTATTGGCGCAGCCATCGTCGAAGTCGCCCGCATACAAGTGCCAGGCGAGCACGAGTTGCTTGTTGTTGCCGAGGCATTTGATGCCTTGCGCCTTCGTTTTGGCCTTGGCCAGCGCGGGCAAAAGCATGGACGCCAGGATCGCGATGATGGCGATGACGACCAATAACTCGATCAAGGTGAAGCCTCCCGGGGCGCGGCGCGCTTTCACGGCAGGCAAGAATGATGGAATGAGTTTCGGTGTTTTCATGGAATGATTTGATTTGGTTGTACGAGGCAAATTTAACATTGCTTAACGACATTTGGGCTCAGGCGCATGACAATGATAAAAATTTCCGGTTGGGTCAAGTGTGCGTTCCAGCGCACAGTTTCATTCTCTCGCAGCGCACGCCGCAAAGATATTCACTCGTATCCAGAAGGCTGTTGCACGCGCCCAAAGAGCGGAGGCGAAACAGCGAGGACGTCCGTTCTTCTTCATGGTGAAGCAAAAAAAAGAGGCGCGCGCTTTCGCGCACGCCTTCCCATCGCTTGATTTCTGCCGGATGATTCCCGGTTCTAGTTCTCGTCCTCATCATCAAAAGCGCAGCCCTCAAAATCGAGCGGGCTGAATCCGCTGGGGACCGCGTTCGGCACGAGTCGGCAAAATGCTTTCTTGCCGGCGCGGCGATCGAGCAGTCCCTTTTTGACAAACGCCACCAAATCGTTGAACTCGAACCCCGTCAACGCGATCGGCTTGGCCAGCAGCGGATCGAGTCGGTCCAACACGGGCTGGATTGGTCCCAAGCGGTGGGTAAGGTCACGATCGACGCCGGCACGAGACGGGTCGTACGATTTTACGGATGCGAACACGTTCAAATGATGGGCGATGGCATCCTCGATCCGTGTAAATGCGCCATTGTGGAAGAAGGTTGGTTGTAGCGCGGCGTTGCGCAGCGGCGAGGTCCGGAATTTGTAGCGGTCGGCCAGGTCACCGGTTATTTGCTCCAACCCGAAATCTTCGTCGGCACCGGGTCCATCGAACACGACGTTGCCCCGGCCCACTCCAAAGTCCGGTGCAATTTGCGGTACGCCAATCACGTGCATTTGGAAGTCACTGAACATCTCGTTCGAAGGCCCATCAACCTTGTGGCACGACACGCAGTTGGCTTTGCCAAAGAAAAGGAGCGCGCCTCGCTTCTGGGGCATCGTCATTGCCGAGTTGTTGCCTCGCGTAAACTGGTCAAGCGGCGCGGTGGCGCGCACCAGGCTAAACTCGAACTCGGCAATTGCCTGGCCAAACATCACGAAGTCGATTGGTGCGCCCGCCGCGACAGACGGAAAGATGCCGCCAAACAGCGCGCGGTAATTCGGGGTCGCATTCAAACGCTGCAGCACGGCCTGGCGAATCGGTTCATTGCGGAATCCACTGGCATCCGGCGGTGGAACCGTGCCGCCAAGCCCATCGTCAAACTGATCAAACAACGGACCGATTGTGCCGGCCGTACCTGTAAAGCCGGCGACCTCGACGAGTTCAGTAGGCGGAATGTGGGCTTGGGCGACGAGCAAGTGCGTGACAAGCGGATCCAGCGGCGGGAACTGTGTGGCTCCTTCGGGAGGTGGGAAAAGAAATCCCAGGCTATTGTCGAACGGGTCGCCTGAGGGCGCTGAGAAACGCCCGTTCCACATTAGTTTCGGGTAGAACGCCGTGTTGACGACACTCGGCGTGCGGCGCTGGTTGCGAGGCCCCGTGCGATGCGGCCCGACGACGTTGTTATTCTGGACGCCGATCGCAATCGACTGCGTGTCGCCGAAGCCGGCGGTTGGTGAGTGACAGCCCGCGCAGGTGTTGTCGGAATGGAGACCGCCGGCTTTGTCGAAAAACAGCAGTCTTCCCAGTTCGGCGAGTTGTGGGTCGAGCGACCGGCCGAGTTTCGACTCGAGCGACAACTCAATGCGACCGGTGAATCCGGCTTGCCGCAAGGCCCGTTTCAGAAGTGCGTCGATGTCTTCAGCACCGGCAGCGGCTCCGGTGAATGTACCGAAGAACAACACGCCACTTACGATGAAGGCTGTAACCGAAAGGTGTTTCGCCCAGATTGTTTTGCCGAAACTTGAAGCGATCGCAAAGAACTCGATTGGCTTTTGGTTTTTCATATTTAGGTTGTTTTGCTTCGCAAGCATCATCTGCGATCACTAAAGGCAATCGTTGTGCCAACTCGTTTGGCTGGAAATGGGAGGAGTGCAGGTTTGATTTGGTCCGGATTCGAGTTGCTGGCTCTGGTTCGCGGTCCGTTTGCCGCCAATTTTTCAAACGCGCTGTGGAGTGGTTCCACTGAGAGAAAAGAAAAAAAGAGGCGTGAGCTTTCGCTCACGCCTTGCGGAATAGCCGAGTTTGAATTAACGGCTTAACGGAAGTTCGCCGTCACCGAAGTGTTGGCGTTGATGGTCACGGTCGCCGGATTCTTCGTGCCCGTGATGGCGCCGGACCAGCCGATCCAAGGCGAACCCGCTGCCGGAGTCGCGGTCAATGTGACCACGGTGCCCGCAGCGTAGGATGCGGCAGCTGGGCTCGCCGTTACCGTGCCTTTGCCATTCGTAACGATAGTCAGCTTGTAGGTCGTCGAGGTGCCGCCACCGCCACCGCCGCCACCACCACCACCCGACAGCTTGGAGGTAACTGGGACCGTGGCTTGACCACCGAGCGAATTCCAGACGGTGGCCCGGGTTGGTGCTGTAGCCAGAATCATTGAGCCTTTGAAGACGCCTGCCTCAAACTGCATGGTGCCCAAGGGGGGACTGTTCGGATCGCCGCCGTAGGTCAGCACCGCATTGGTGTAAGTGGTTGTGGCCTGCACTTTAAACATTTGCAAGTCGGTGAGGTAGTCGGCCTGCGTAATGGTCACCGTCGGAATCGGATCGACGAACACCGTGGTGGTGAGGGTCGAGCCATTGTAGGTCGCCTTCAAGGTGACACCTTTGCGTCCAGGCACGACCACCGTCGTCGCGTTCACTGTGGCGCTGAAAGCGCCGTAGGGCACAGTCACCGTGGTGGGAACTTGGAGCGTCGCAGTGTCAGCACTGGTGAGCGATATGACGGCGCCGGCGGACGCACGAGGGAAGTTGTTCAGCGTCACCGTTACGGGCATCGGCTGACCGCCGACGACATCCGGGCCACTCAGGCTCACAAGTGAAACCACGGGCGCGGGACTAAGATTCACACTGCCGGAGGCGGTGGTGCCGTTGAATGATGCTGTGATGGGAACCGTCGTCGCCACGGTCACGGGCGCTGTGTTCACGGAGAAACTCCAGGAGGCGTAGCCTTGTGGCACGGTGATGGTCGCGGGGACGGCGGCGAGGGATGTGTTCCCAATTGTGAGTGAAACGGTCGCGCCGCCGAATTGCGCCGGGATATTCAAGCTCAACGTGCCGTAGGTGGCGAAACCGCCTTCGACGGGATTCACGCTCACGGTTGCCAATTTAACAATGGGCGTGAGGGTGAGTGAAGTGGCGCTGCTGACCGAGCCATCGGTCGCGTAGAGTTTCACGCTGGCGGGCGTGGTGAGCGTCGCACCGCCGGTCACGATGGTGAACGTGGCGTTGCTGGCGCCTTCCGGGATCACGACTGAAGCCGGTGTCGTGAGCAGCGCGGTGTTCATGCTGAGGAACGAAATGTTCACTCCACCAATCGGTGCAATCCCGCCGAGTGAAATGGTGCATTGTACGGGATCCAAGGGCACGGCGTTCGCCGGCGCGAGGACGATGGACGCCAGTTGCGTCGGTGCGGGCGCGCCAGGCGCAAAGACCACCGCGATGGCTGCGGTATAGTAGGCACCGTTGTAGGCGTAGCCCACCACGTTGCCGCTGGCGTCGATGCCGGTCGCCGCCGCGTTCGTGTAGCCAGCGGGCAGATACTGGTTGAGATCCACGACGCTGGTGGCGTCGCCCGACCACAGCAACGCATGCCGCGTCGAAGTGGCACCGTAGGCCGGCCCCACCCAGCCCTCGCCGACTTGTTGAGTAGGAGTAATCGCGGTCACTTTTGAATCCGTGTAACCGGCGGGATGCAAGTCCAGCGCGCTCGCGGCGTCGCCGGACCAGAGCATCGCGTGTTGGTGCGACGTGCCCAGTGCGATGTACGCCCACCCGCCTTGTTGGGTGCCGGATGTGCAGGTTGCCGCAGAGGCATCGTAACCGGTGGGATGGAGATCCACGGCGCTCGCCGCCGTGCCATTCCATTTCATCGCATGGTTGGCGGTCTGGTAGCCTGGGTAGTCACCTTCAGGATAAGCCACCGTCGAGACGTAACCAACTTCTTCGCCGTCGTGGCAACCCAGGGCCTTTGAGAACGGGTAAGTTGTCCCAATCGGATGCAAATCCACGCAACTGGCCGCCGAACCATGCCAGCTCATCGCGTGGGAGGCAGTCACGAAGTAACTTTGGTTCTGCGCGTAACCGCACTGCTCACCATTGTGAACCCCCAAGCAGGAGGAGAACATGTAACCGCTGGGGTTCAAATCAGCGTAGGACGATGAGGAGCCGTTCCAGACGAGCGCATGCATCCCCCCCGACAATCCGTAGCCCCAGCCTCCTTGCTGGAAGTCGTCGGCACAATTGGCGGTGGAGTAATAATAATTGACGGGATTCAAATCCGTGACGGCGAGCGCGTTGCCACTCAGCAGCATGGCGTGCGAATAGCCGGAGACCGAAACGGTAGCGGTGCCGACTTGTTTGCCGTTGGACGCGCCGCTGAGTTTGCCGGAGGAGCTGCCCGCCGGCGTGAGGTCATTGGAGTGGTAGCTTTGGCCGAACGCGTGTGTCTGCCAGAGCATAAGACAAGCGGCGGATAATAATTTAGGAAGGGAGTATTTCATATTCATTGTTTGTTTTATTGTTTATTGTTGTGTGCTTGCGAAGCCGGTGGATGCGCGGTGCCACAGCCGCGCGTTCGCCAGCAATTGCCGGCGGGCACCGTTGCTCCGGAACCGCCGTGAACCACCGGCCTTTTCGCCCGGCTTGATTGGGAAAGCCGAAGACGCTTGGAATTCCAAAGTCAGTTTCTGGCTGGAGTTTTTGTGCT
>JACPZS010000086.1 GCA_016195385.1 Verrucomicrobiota bacterium | reverse complement strand
TGGATGAAGCGCACGCCGCGTTCGGCGAGCCGCCGCGCGAGCAGGCAATTTGAAGCGAAGCTGCCGTCGCCCGGTTCCTTCACGCCATAAAGTTCGAGCGCTTCTTTGGGTTCCTTGCTGAAGTCGGTCAGCTCGGGAATGGATGATTGCATCCGGAACGCGAGTTCGTATTGCGCGATGCGCGTCGCGATTTCCGGGTCGAGTTTTTCTTCGGCCAGAAAACCGTTGAGCCGGTTCACTTCCTCGACGACCTGGCGTTGCGTGCTCTGGCAAACGCCTTCGGGATTGCCGACGTAATGCACGGCCTCGCCTTTTGACTGGAAAAGAATTCCCTGAAACTTGCTCGGCAAAAATCCGCTCGACCACTGTCGCGCGGAGATCGGCTGCTGGCCGGATTTCCCCGCCGACGTGAGCACGATGAAGCCCGGCAGATTGTCCGTCTCCGCGCCGAGTCCGTAGAGCAGCCACGAACCCATGCTCGGCCGGCCTTTGACGATGGAGCCGGAGTTCATGAAGGCGTGCGCCGGGTCGTGGTTGATCTGCTCCGTCTGCATCGAGCGCACGATGCACAGGTCGTCCGCGATGCTGCTGATGTGCGGAAAAATCTCAGCGATCTCCTGGCCGGAATTTCCGCACTTTTTGAATTCGCAAAACGGCCCGCGAGCTTTCAATTCCTTGTTCTGCAACTGCGCGAGTTGCTGCCCCTTCGTGAACGATTCAGGGAATGGCTGGCCGTCCAATTTTTTTAATGCCGGCCGGTAGTCCAAACATTCCAAGTGCGACGGCCCGCCGGCCATGCAGAGATGAATGATGCGCTTGGCCTTCACCGGAAAATGCGGCGAAGTGATGATGCCGCGCCAGCGTTGATCGACCGGTGCGGCGGCGGCATGGGCTAGCTTTGGATCGAGCAGACTGGCCAGCGCAAGTCCGCCCAAACCGTACGCGGCACGTGTGAGAAAGGTGCGACGGTTGACGCTGAGTTCGAATTGCTGGAGATCGAAAGTCGTGTTCATGGGAGCCTGTCAGTAACGGGTGATGGTCTCGTGCAAATTAAGCACCACGCGGCAGACGCTGGCCCACGCGGCCAATTCCGAGGCATCCGCGCCGGACGTCGTTGGCGCTTGGCCGATGTGCAGCAGCTTCTTCGCTTCGTCGGCATTGCTCCGATAATAGTCGCGCTGGGTCGCGAGAAACTTTTTCAATGAATCGCGTTCAACTGATTTGGCGGGACGCAGGAGCGCCTGTTGAAATGCTGCGTCGAGGCGTTGCTCATCGGAGGCGCGCTTGGGGGTAAGAATTTTCCCCGCGAAAACGCGCGCGGCTTCGACAAACGTGGGATCATTCAGCAGCGTCAGCGCTTGCTGCGGCGTGTTGGAAAGCGTGCGATTGGCGGTGCATTCTTCGCGCGCCGGCGCGTCGAAATTCGCCATCATCGGATGCAGAAACGTCCGCTGCCAATGCGTATAAACCCCGCGCCGGTATTGGCGCTCATCGCGCTCGGGCAGATAGTCGCGGTCGGGAAATTGCAGCGCCTCGTAGTAGCGGGGCGGCTGGTACGGATGATCGCTCGGCCCGCCGAGTTCGGTGTTCAGCAAGCCGGCGACAGCGAGCGCGTTGTCGCGAACGAATTCGGCATCGAGCCGGCGCGGTGATTGGAACGAAAGGAGACGGTTGTTCGGATCGATCTCCACCAGATCGAGCCGCTGCGTCGAATCCTGGCGATAGGTCGATGATAAAACCATGAGCCGGATGAGGTGCTTCACGTCCCACGCGTGCGCCGGAGCGGATTCGGCGGCGAAAGTTGGCTGCATGAATTCCGACGCGAGCCAGTCGAGCAGCTCCGGATGCACGGGCCATTCGCCTTGCGCGCCAAGGTCATCGACGGTGTTGCAAATCCCCGCGCCGAAAAATTGTTTCCACAAACGGTTCACGAACACGCGGGCCGTCAACGGATTTTCTGGCGAGACGAGCCAGTGCGCCAAATCAAGGCGTGTGAGCCGTTCAGCGGCGGCGCTTTTGGGTTGTGGCAAAAAGTGTGGAGGCAACGGGTGGACAATATCGCCGCGTTCATCCTGCCAGTTGCCGCGCGGCAGCACGCGCGTCGTGACCGGCGGCCAAGCCTCGGTGACGAGCGAGGGAAACTTGCCGTCGCGGCATTCGAGCAGCTCGCGGTGGCACTTGCGCGCTTCGTGGAGTGCCTCCTTGTTCCAGCCCGTGCTGAACAAATAGGTTTCGTGAACTAACTCGCGGTCGGCGCGCGTCCAAGATGTTTTGCGCAAGAGTTGGCTCAATCGCTCCCGAGAGTCGCCCGGAAGAGTCGGGCCGCTCGCCGGATTTCGCGGCGCGATTCTCAACGCCACTTCATCCGGCGCGGCGAACGGGGACACCGAAATGCGCACGCAACCCGCCGAAGTTTTGCCGAGTTTGATGATCCAGAAGTCGCCGCCGATCTGGCGCGGCACATCGAGCAGCCACACGCCCACATGCGGCGAAGACTGGTGGGCGCGTGCTGTTCGCCACGAATCTTTCACACCGATGATTTCGTAGCCGTTGGCGTAGCGCGGCTCCTGATAATTGGCGTCCGCGAAATAGAACGGCAATTTTTCCTCCTTAACCTCGGTCTCGTTCGTTTTACGTGCGTGGCGGATCGAGGCGGACAACGAAATGGACGTGGTGTCGTTTTCACCGCGTGCGACCTTGCCTCCGTGCTGTTCATGCGGCAGCAGTTCGACGCGGATGGCTGAAAGCACGCCAGGTTTGATCAACAGCAAAACCGAGACGTTGTCGTCAGGCTTCCCATCGAGAACAATTTGTTCATTCAGTTCCACGCGCCAAGACTTAACCGGGGCTTCGTTTGTTTTATCGGTAATGGCGTAGAAGTGGCGAGGCACGGTCCAACCGCTCGGATTTTTTTCGAGAAACGCGAGGGAATCTTTTCGCCATGCCTCAAAGTCCGCTCGTGCAGTTCGATTGGTTTTGAATTCCAATGCCGCGCCCACGGCAACTTCGCCAATGTGATGGCGCAAATTCTCGATTCGCTTTTTCAAATATGGGCTGGGCACTTCGATTTCCGGTGGGAAAGGATGATCATTGCTCCAACCTTTGAGGTCAGGATTCGGTGTGTAGTCGTAATCCTGATAGACGCCCCATTGCTTCACATCCGCGAAGAACGCGGCGAGCGAATAGAAATCACGCGTGCTGAAGGGATCGTATTTGTGATCGTGGCATTCGGCGCAGCCCATCGTCGAGCCGAGCCAAGTGGTCGAAACGGTGCGCACGCGGTCGGCGGCGTACTTCGCGAGATATTCCCTGGGCTGCGCGCCGCCTTCGCGCGTGACCATGTTGAGGCGGTTGAAGCCCGTGGCGACGCGCTGCTCCAGCGTTGGGTTCGGCAGCAAGTCACCGGCAAGTTGCTCGATGGTGAATTGATCAAACGGCTTGTTGCGGTTGAATGAATCGATCACGTAGTCGCGGTACGGAAAGATGCGCTGATTTTGATCGCCGTGATAACCCACCGTGTCCGCAAAGCGCGCGAGGTCCAGCCACGGCGCGGCCATGCGTTCGCCAAAGTGCGGCGAAGCCAGCAGTCGCTCGACCTGCCGCTCGTAGGCGCGCGGACTTTTATCGGCGAGAAAAGATTTCATCTCGGCGGTTGTGGGTGGAAGGCCGATGAGGTCGAGGCTCAAACGGCGCAGCAGCGTTCGCTTGTCCGCTTCGCGCGATGGCTGGATGTTTTTGCTTTCAAGCTTTTGCAAAATGAAAGCGTCGATGGGCGTGCGAATCCAGCGAGCTTTTTTCGTGAGTGGGGCGGCCGTGCGTTGCGGCGGAAGATAAGCCCAGTGCGCCTGGTATTTGGCGCCCTCGGCGACCCAGCGCTTGAGCAATTCTTTTTGAGCCGACGTGATTTGCTTGTGCGAATCCGGCGGCGGCATCATGTCGTCTTCGACGGTGGTGAAGATGCGTTTGACAAGTTCGCTTTCGTCGGGCCTGCCGGGGGCGATGGCTTTTTTCTCGATGGCATCCTCGCGCACGTCGAGGCGCAGTTTTCCTTTGCGCTGATTTTTGTCCGGACCGTGACAGGCGAAACAGGTGTCGGAAAGAATGGGCCGGATGTCGCGATTGAATTCCAGAGCCGAACCACCGGACCGGACTGCGGCGTCCGCAGCGGATTGCGCCGGCGAACTCGCGCACACCGCGAGGGTGAAAATCACCGCGAGCGTGCTTAATCGAAACAGCCTGAAGTAACGCATAGTGCTCAACTCTCAGAGACTCGACTGCGGGGCGGGAGATTCAACTCTTTTGCCGTGCGACACGAGGCGGGCATCACTTGAGGCTCCAGCGCCAGCAGGCAAATCCGCCAATGCCCAGCAGCAATGCCAGCGCCAGTAACCAGGGCGCGCCTTCCTTGCCCGGCAAAGCCGTCGGCGGGGCGGACGCAACGGGGATCGTGGCCGGCACGCCGGTGGGCGTCAGCGCGATGTCTTCCGTCGTGGCGGGCGGCGCGGGCGTTGTGACTGCCAATGGCGGAGTGACCTCCTTGAGTTCGAGTTCGCACGTAACGGGGAAATGGTCGGAAAGATTGGTGCGCATGATGGTCGGCTCGGCCCGCAACTCCGCGTTGTTCACAAAAATGTAATCGAACGTCACATCGGCATAGCGTCCCCGGCCGGGACAGGTGACGCGTTCGCTGGCCGCCAGGCCGTCAAAAACATCTTGCAGATGAGCGTCCCGGAGCAGGCCAAGCGTTTGTTCGCTGACAAAGCGGGACTGGTCGGGCGAGGTATTGAAATCGCCACCCACGACGACGGCGTCCAGACGGGGGGATTTTTCGCTTTCGATGGCCTTGACGCGCTCGATCAGATGCGCCGCGGCTGACTCCCGCTTGAAAATGTTCAGTTGGTTGTCGCGAAGATAATTGCCCCGCGTGCTGTTGTTTTTCAGATGCACACAGAAGAAGCCCAGGTTGTGTTGACCGATGCGGACGACGGCGCGCACAAATCCACCCGGCAAATCCAAAGCGCCGCCGGTCTGCCATTCTTCGGCGGCGACGGCGACCGCCGCATGCTTCGCCACGATCGCGATTTGTTTCTTCCTCCCGTCACCGCTCGCGCCCTGGGCAAAATCAGAGACAACCAGCAGTTGATAACTCTCCGAACCGAGGAGTTGCACCAGATTTTCGCACACCTCGCGATCACAGACTTCCTGCAAGAGGAGGACATCGGAGTCGAGCGAGCGAAGGAACTCGGCCACAGTCTGCATGGGGGCGCCGGTTGCCTCAGCCGCCTTGGCGGCCGACGCCGACAGATGCATGTTCCACGTCGTCACTCGAATCCGCCCGGCACGCGCCGGCAGCGCGAACAGGCAAATCACGACCGACAAAACGCTCAACCACCGCATAATCTGCACGCGACACCGTCGGTCGGGCCGCAGGGATTTCCGCCTGGATACTTGAAATAACGGCAAGTGGCGTTGTGCCGTTTACCACTAAAGGACTGCCAATGAGTGAACGCCTGCGGCACGCTGGCCGCCACCCGGGGTTTTGCGTCATTCGTTTTGACCTCGCTGGGTTTGATCACTTTAGCCAGGTTCGTGATTGCGGGGGCGGTGGGAGTCACTACGCGGCCCGAGTTAAACGGATCGATCAATTCACCGAGCAGTTTCCGGAGTTGCTGATTTTCCTGCTGGAGCTGCCGGTTGGTTTCTTGAAGTTTTTCAATTTCCTTTTGCATTCGCTCCGTTTCATTGAGCGAATCCTGGCCGCCGGCGGAATCCGGCGGCGCATCAGCCGCGTTCAGAACGGGGACGCCGCCGCATAAAAGCACTGCTCCCAGCCATAGGAGCGCGAGGTGAAATCGAAGCTGGCAGCCAAAGCGGAAGGAGTGAGTCATGACGAGGTTAGGTTTGCCAGCGAGCGTTGCTCGTCGCCTTCGGCCAGGTGGCGGACATGCGGACTGACAGTTGCATGTGGAACACAGCCCGACGCTAGAAGCAACTCTCAGTCGTGTAAAGAAGGAAGAATCCCGCCGGGGAAATTCACGTTCAGGGTTTCTCCGTGTTGCCGTTACTCACGATGACGGGGCTTGAGTCGAAAGTTCCCGAGGCCGGCTCCAAAAGGAAATAGATTCGCTAGTTCGGCTGGCAGCGCGTCGAAGGGAACCCAGTTGCAGCGCTCGACGTGGAACTCGTCACGGCCAAGCGCCGGAGCCGTCGCCGCCGTTACGGCTGTCAGTCCGTGTTCGGATACGAGCCGAGGACTTTTACGAAGTTGCAGTGCGTCGTCAGTTGCGCGATGGCTTTGGCCATGCGCGGATGGTTTTGATGACCGTCAAAATCAACGAAGAAAAAATACTCCCAGGCTTTGCGTTTGCTCGGTCGCGATTCGATCTTCGTCATGTTCAAACGGAACCGCCGAAACGGTGCCAGCGCCCGGTGTAACGCGCCCACTTCATGCGTGATGCTGAACATCACACTCGTGCGATCCTTCGCCGTGGGCGGGCTGCACTGCCGGCCCAACACGAGAAAGCGCGTCACATTCGTCGCGTTGTCCTGGATGTCGGCTTCCAGGATGTTCAAGCCATAGCGTTCCGCCGCAAGCGTGCCGGCGATTGCCGCCGCGTTTTTCTGGCGCGCCGCGAACTGCGCCGAACGCGCGTTGGACGACGTTTCAATTATTTCAACGTGCGGCAAATGGTTCTGCACCCAGCCGCGGCATTGGGCGAGTGACTGCGGGTGCGCAAAAAGTTTATTAAGTTTCTCGCGTTTGGATTTACTCACGAGGCAGTGCTGAATCGGGAGGACAATTTGCGAAACGATTTTCAGGTCGCTGTCCACGAACATGTCGAGTGTATGCGTAACCACGCCTTCAGTGGAATTCTCGACCGGGACGACGCCGTAGTCCGCGCGGTTCTTGCTCACTTCGGCGAACACATCCGCAATCGTCTTTTGCGCCGAGTAACGCAGGCTCGCGCCAAAGCGCCGGATCGCTGCCTGATGCGTGAACGTGGCTTCGGGGCCGAGATACGCGATGGTCATCGACTTCTCAAGCGACAGCGCGCTCGACATGATTTCGCGATAGACCGCCCGCAGGGATGCGTTGGTGATCGGGCCTTTGTTCTTCCGGCAGACGCGCTGCAGCACGGCGAGTTCGCGATGAGGCGCGTAGATTTCTTCGCCGGCTTTGAGCTTGAACGCGCCAATCTCAAGGACGTGTTTGGTGCGCTCGTTGAGCAGCTTGACGATTTGCGCGTCCAGCAAGTCGATCTCTTTGCGATGTTCCGCGATGTTCATTCGGCCGGAACTTCCGTTTTGCCATTGCCGCCGTTCGCCGCCGGGCCATGCTCCGCCGGCAATCTGGAAGGCGGCATCGCCTCGGGCGCAGCCGCTGCGGCGTCCAGTTGAAGCTGTTCCGGCGGGACCGTCGCCAGACCGGGATCTGCGGTCAACAAACCTTCCGGCTTCTTGATTTCAATGCGCCGCAACTCGTCGGCGGCGGGCAAATTCTCCAAACTCCGCAACCCGAAATACTCGAGGAACAACGGCGTGGTGCCGTACGTCATCGGCCGGCCCACCACTTCGGCTCGCCCAACCTGCTCGACCAGCCCGCGTTCCAAAAGCGTCTGCATCACGCCATCCACAGCCACGCCACGGATTTGCTCGATCTCGGCACGCGTCAACGGCTGGCGGTAGGCGATGATCGCGAGCGTCTCCAAGGCTGGTTGCGACAGGCGCGGCGGACGAATCTTCTTTCCCAGCAACGCGCGCAGCCACGGCGCGTACTCCGGCAGGCTCACAAATTGCCAGACGCCCGCCACACAAACGAGCCGGTAGCTGCGCTGCGCATCAGCGTGTTCCTGCACGAGTTGTTCGAGCGCCGACTCGATTTCCTCGAGCTTGGTTTTCTTGAACAACCTGGCCGCCGCCTCATCGCTTTCCTCCGCCGCGCTCGCGAGTAACTCGCGCAGTTCTACCGCGCTCAACGGTTTTTGCGCGGCGAACAGCACCGATTCCAAAATGAATTTCAATTCCATGAGTCAAGACGAATGAACTGCGTCAGCTTCGGTCGCGCCAGCGGAACTTTCCAGCGCCCGTTGAGTCACCATCGGCGCGCGACGAAGTTCGATCTCGCTGAACGCCTCCGGCTGGACAGCGATGATTTGACGGAGGCGAATCAATTCGAGCATCGCCAGGAACGTGACCACGACCTCCATGCGGTTCGTCGCTGCGCTGAACAGTTCAGAAAACTTGACGCTCGCCTTCGCCGCGAGCAGTTGCACGACCATCTCGATTTTTTCGCTGACGGTCCATTTATCCGCGAAAATATCGCGCAAATCCTCGCGCTGGCTGACGCGCTTGAGGATCGCGTTGACCGCGTTGATAAGGTCAAACAAACCAACTTCCGGTTTGACGGCGCGCGGCTCGACATCGAATTCGACTTTGGCCGGCAGCCGCACGAACACATTCTCCTGCCGTGCTTCCAGAGTTTGCAAATCCGCCGCCGCGTCCTTGAATTTCTTGTACTCGACGAGCTGGCGGATGAGTTCCCAGCGCGGATCATCGCCGTCGTCTTCGACCTCGACTTGCGCCTGTTGATCCACCGGCAGCAATTCGCGGCTCTTGATGTACATGAGCGTCGAAGCCATCACGAGAAATTCGCCGGCGAAATCGAGGTCAAGCTGGCGCAACAACTCGACGTATTCGATGAACTGCGTGGCGATGCGGGTGAGGTTGACCTCGTAAATGTCCACTTCCTCCTTCTTGATCAGGTAAAGAAGGAGATCGAGCGGACCTTCAAAAACATCGAACTTAACTTTGTATTCAGCCATGCGCGAAATCGTGAGACGCAGCCTCAACGGGTGCGGGCATCGTAGAAAAGCAAACGGCGTTTGGCAACGAAAGAGCTTGGTGAGAATTGGCGCCCAGTCTTTCGTCTCGCCGCGAACGGACGGCAAACGAACCGCCGATCGTACCGCGCGCTTGCTTTTGTCGGCGAACTTTCTGAACGTCTCGGCGATCTTGAAAACCGAATTACCCGTTACGACGTCATGAGCTGCTGCCACCTGAAATGTTTCGGCGTCGGCGACGGGTGGCCGTCCGGCGAACGCGGCCATTCCGCGTTTCTGTATCGTTTCGGCGACGTGCAATTGCTGTTCGACTGCGGCGAACCTGTGAGCGGCTCGTTCAAGGCGAGTGGCGCCAACTATGACGCCATCGACCGGATTTTTCTCTCGCACTTGAACTTCGATCACATCGGTGGGCTGTTCATGCTGCTGCAAGGTTTCTGGCTCGAAGGCCGAACGAAGGATTTAACAATTCATCTGCCCGCCGAAGGAATTGTCCCTATTCGGCAATTGCTCGACGCGGGTTATCTCTTTGAGGAACTGCTGCCGTTTCGCCTGTCGTTCGATGCGTTGCACAAAGGCGAAGCGGTTTCCATCGGCGGTGTTCGCGTCACGCCATTCGCCAACACGCATCTGGATTCGCTGCGAGTCAAGTTTCAGGCAAAGCATCCGCAGGCGTTTGAAGCGTTCAGCTTTTTGATCGAGCACGACGGCGTTCGCGTAGGTCACAGCGCGGACATCGGTGCCCCGGAGGATCTGGTGCCACTGCTGAAAAAGCCGCTCGACTTGCTCGTCAGCGAACTCGCGCATTTCGAAGCAGAGAAATTGTTCGACTACTTGCGCGGTCAAGCCATCAAGCGAATCATCTTTGTCCACCTCAGCCGCAAGTATTGGGATAATTTCGACACCACGCGCCGGCTGGCCGAGGTCAGGGTCGGCGGAATTCCGCATTCGTTCGCGCACGCCGGCGAAGAGATTTTGTTCGGCTAAGTTCACTGGCTCAATTCGCATAACTCCGCTCCAACGCCACGAAGCTCGCTCGAACTCATCAGCTCTCGCATGTCACAAATGCTCAAATCCTCCGGCTCGATGGGCGCGGCCACTTTGTTGAGCCGCGTGCTCGGCATGGTGCGCGAGATGGTCTATGCGCACTTTCTCGGCACGAAATGGGTGGCGAGCGCATTTTTTCTCGCGTTCACGATTCCCAATTTGTTTCGCCGGCTGCTGGGCGAAGGCGCGTTGACGGCGGCCTTTATTCCGCTGTTCAAGGAGAAGGAAAAAAAGGAAGGCGATCGGGAAATGTGGCGCGCGGCCAACGCGGTGATCTCCGGCCTTGTCGTCGCAGCGTCGATTCTCATCGGCCTGACGCTGCTGGGAATTTCCATCACGCTCGCCGTCGGCACTTTTACGGCGAAAACCCGCCTGATGCTCGAATTATTGCGGGTGATGTTTCCGTACCTGCTGCTCGTCTGCCTGGCGGCGACTTTCATGGGCATGTTGAACGCGCGCGGCCATTTTTTCATCCCCGCCATGGGTGCGACGATGTTGAACCTCGCAATGATTGCCTCGGTGCTATTCCTGGCTCCGCACATGGGATCGACGCCGCAGACGCAAATCTTTGGCCTCGCCATCGGCGTACTCGTCGCAGGGGTCGCGCAGGCGGGCTTTCAACTGCCGACGCTGCGTCGCGAAGGGTATCGCTTTGAATGGATCGCCCCGTGGAAAAATGAAACTGTGCGGCAGGTCGTGCAAAAAATGCTGCCGGGCACCATCGGCGTCGCCGCGTTTCAAATCAACGTCGCGCTGACCTACGGCTTCGCGTTTTGGTACGGCCACTCCATCGTCGCCTCGTTCAACTACGCCGTCCGGTTAATGGAGTTGCCGCAAGGCGTCTGCGGCATTTCGCTTGCGACCTATCTGCTCCCGACACTGACCGGACTGGCGACGGAGAAAAAATTTCCGGAGTTTCGCGCCACGCTCAAGCAGGGCGTTTCGTATCTCATCTTCATCAACTTGCTTGCTTCGGTGTTGTTGCTGGTGCTCGCGGAACCAATCGTCCGGCTGCTCTTCGAGCGCGGCGAATTCGACGCAGCTTCAACGTACGGCGTCGCGTGGACTGTCGCCACGATGGCTCCCGGCCTGATCGCGTTTTCGCTTGTGAACATTCTGGCGCGCGCGTTCTACGCGCTGGGTGACATTCAGACGCCGATGCGCATCAGCGTCGCCTGTCTCGCGCTCAACCTGGTCTTCGCACTCTGGGCCATCGTGCCTTTCCACGAAGCCGGACTCGGCGCGGCGAACACGATGAGCGCTCTCTTCAACGTCTGGCTGCTGCTCCATGCGCTGCGGGTTAAGATGCCGCAGTTGGTGCTGCAGTCACTCTTCGAGCGGATGCTGCCGATGCTCGGCGCGGCGGCGGGCGCGGCGGCGCTGGCGTGGACGCTGAGTTGGTTTTGGGAACGGAACATTGGCCACGAACATTTGCCGCAACGCATCGGCGCGGTGTTTGTCCCGGCCATCTCCGCCAGCCTGCTCTATGTCGCAACGCTGCTCTGGCTGAAGATTGGATCGGCGTGGGAGATTTTCAATCTAGTAAGCGCGAAGCTTCATCGTTCCGCACCAACCGACGCCGAAGAATAACGTCCGTTTTACGAAACTCAAAAACGAGCGGGGTCAGTAAACTTTGCGTAAGTTCGACGGAAGGATGTTCAGTTCGGAACGGTATTTGGCCACGGTGCGACGGGCGATTTCAATGCCGCGCTCCTTGAGGCGCTTCACAACTTCCTGATCCGAAATCGGGTTGGCGGGGTTTTCATTTTTGAACATTTCCTGGATGAACTCCTTGACGCTCGTATTGGAAATCGCCTGTCCAGTGCTGGTGGTCACGCCCGATTTGAAAAAGTATTTCATTTCGAAAATGCCCTGCGGCGTCTGCATGTATTTGCCCGACACGGCCCGGCTGACGGTCGTTTCATGGACGCCCACGACTTCGGCGATCTGCAGCATCGTCATCGGCTTGAGGTGCTCGGGACCCAATTCGAGGAACTCCCGCTGCCGAACCACGATTTCGCGCGCGATGTTGAGGATGGTTTGCTGCCGCTGATGGATGCTCTTGATCAGGAATTTGGCGGCGCGAATTTTGTCCCGGATATATTCGCGCGTCGTGTTGTCGTAACCGCCCGAAGTCATGACATCTTTGTAGGTGTTGCTGATGCGCAGGTGGGGGATGTGCTCCTTGTTCGTGCTCACCACGTATTCACCATCCTGTTGCTGGATGAATACTTCGGCCACGACGTATTGCTGGTCATCCGGCGTAAACACCCGGCCCGGTTTGGGATTCAGCTTGGCGATGTTCTCCGCCGCGTCCTGGACTTCATCCACGTAAATCGAAAAATGCCGGGCGATTTCCGGGAAGCGTCGTTTTTGCAATTCTTCCATGCACTCGTCAATGACGCGGTATTCAAGCGTGTCGCGCCTGCCGGCCCGTTCGAGCTGGAGCATGAGACATTCGCGCAAATCCCGCGCGCCCACGCCCGGCGGATCGAACTCCTGGACGGACTTGAGCACGGCGAGGATTTTTTCGGCGGGGATGGCCGTCGAGGCCGCAAGATCTTCGACGGTGGTCTGCAGATAGCCGTGCTCGTCGATGTTGCCGATGATCATCTCCGCCACTTGGTGCGTGTCCGGCGGCAGATCGGAAGTGCGCAATTGCTCCAACAAATCTTCCTGCAGCGAAGTGCCGGTCGTCAGGGAATCGAACAAGAACTGCCGCTTTTCTTCATCCTCGGGACTATGGCGCACCGGAAGGTTTGCCTGCGAATAGTGGTCGCGCCATTCCTGATCAAGCTGCATCAATTTTTCCAGTTCCGCCGCGAATTCATCCACCGGCTCGCCGTTCGCCTTTTCCGTCGCGGGGTCAAACGTGACGTCGGCCGGCGGTTCCGTCGGATCGAGCGACACGGCTTCTTCGGTGCGCTCCTGCTTTTCCTCCTGCGCCACGTCTTCGAGCGGCACTTCCTCTAGCGTCACATTGTTGTTCAGCTCCTGCTGGATGAGCGCCTGCAATTCCAACGTCGGCGCGTGGAGCAACGCCAGCGATTGTTGCAACTGCGGTGCGAGCACCTGTTGCAACGACATCTTCTGCGACAAATACAGACCTTGAGCCATTGTGGGAATTATCGGAGTTCCCATTCGCAACTCAAGCAATAACACTGCCAGAATTGTCCACGTCGGAAATTTTTCACGCGCCCGGCCGGTTCCAATTGGCGCGAAAAGTTGAAAATGGCCAATGGTCGCGGCCCGCGCGACGTTGGCTCCAGTTGCGCGCTGGTGCCACCGGGATGGCGTGGCAGAAAAACCTGCCCGACCGTTTTTCGCCAGAGGAGATCCCCGCGAGCGTGTTGCTCAAAATTTCACCAGCCCCTCGAGTTCCTTCACGCGCGCGTCAATCATCGACCGCGTCACCTGGGTGGTTTTGCGCAAGCCGAATCCCTCGCAGCAAAACGAGGCGACGACACTACCGCAAATCATGCCACGCCGCAGGTTCGCGTCGATGGATCCCTTGCGGCTGGCGAGATAACCGACAAGCCCGCCGACGAACGAATCGCCCGCGCCCGTCGGATCAACCACTTTGCGCAGCGGATAGGCCGGCGCGACGAACAGGCCGGATGGCGAAGACAGAATCGCGCCGTGCTCGCCCTTTTTGACGATGACGTATTTCGGGCCGAGACGATGAATTTTCCTGGCGGCGACAACGACGTTATCTTCTTTCGTCAACTGGCGCGCCTCGCTGTCGTTCAACACGAACGCATCCACACGGCGGAGCAATTTCAACAAATCCGGCAGCGCGATGTTCAGCCACAAATCCATCGTGTCGGCGACGATGAATTTCGGCCGGCGCATCTGGTCGAGGACATGGTGCTGCAAAGCCGGCGCGATATTTGCCAGCAGCACATACGGTGTGTCGTGATGCTGGCCAGGCAACGTCGGTGTGAAGGTTTCAAAGACGCCCAGCTCCGTCGCGAGCGTGCGCCGGTTGTTCATGTTCACCTCGTATTCGCCCGCCCAATGAAACGTTTTTCCGCGTGTGACTTGGAGCCCCTCGAGGTCGATGCCGTGCTTGCGATAAAGCTGCACGTAGCGCTTCGGAAAATCTTCGCCGACGACGCCGACGAGTTTCACCGGCGAAAAGAAGCTCGCGGCCACCGCGGCATGACTTGCCGAGCCGCCGAGCAGCCGGGGATTTTCGCTTTTCGGTGTTTTGATCGAATCCAACGCCGTTGAACCAACTACGAGTACGCTCATTTGAATAAATTTTGCTTTGCGATTTGAACTGTTTCGCGCCGCCCGTCAGCGGAGCGGCGCGGAACTTAGGCGGTTCCGAAACGCCTGACAAGCTTCCACAATGTCCGGCGCATTCAAAATTGCGGACACGACGCAAATGCGCCGTGCGCCGGCCGCGAGCACGTCGTCCACGTTTTCCAAAGTGATGCCGCCAATCGCGAACCACGGGATCGTGACTTCGCGCGCCGCCCAACGCACGTATTCCAGCGACACCGGACGCGCCGTCGGTTTTGTGCCGGTTGGGAAAACCGGTCCAATTGCCACGTACGCGGCACCTGCCTCAACCGCACGCCCGGCTTGCGTCGGCGCATGCGTGCTCAAACCAATTTGCAGGCGTCCGCCCGCGGTCAATTCGCCAACGTGCCGGTGGCCGGCGTCAAAGAAGTCTTCCTGTCCAAGATGACAAAGCGGCGCGCCAGCTTCGGCGGCGATGATTGGATGGTCATTGATCACCAGCCCGACTCCGGCGCGATCCGTCACCGCCAAAATTGCCGCCGCCATTTGGCGCACGAGATCCAGCGTCGCGCCTTTCGCCCGAAGTTGAATCAAATCGCAGCCGCCGGCGCACAACGCCCGCGCCACTTCGTCCGCCGCGCGTCCGTGCAGGTAAGCCGTATCGACAAATCCGTAAAGCCGGCAATCGGCGAGCAGATTCACGGCTTGAATCTAGCGGCTCAACAGCAGCGAGCGAACTTTTTACGAAAGCGGATGGCCAAAAAAAACGCGACAACTTGATGATCAAGCTGAATTCGTCATGCAAACCGCACGCAGATTCAACCGCTCAATGGGCTGAATTTTATGGAATGCTGCCTCCGGCACAACCTGTCCAACGTCGATCCGGGCCTGGCAAGCGACACTGAGTTCCGTCGAAGATGTTCTTGAATCAAAAATAATTGTTGTCAACGTCCGGTTGATTCCCTAGCTTCAGCGCTTAAATGCACCGTTTTGGTGCGCGGGTAAACTGTTTTTACCCCGAATTAACGCATAAAAACGCAGAATAATAACATCGCTGGAGGAACTACGAAATGAAGTTGAATCAATGGACAGTTGGTTTGGCCGCGGCAGGCGTCATCAGCCTGGCATCGGCAGTAAACGCTGAAGAAGCGGCCAGTCAAGTCATGACGGCGCTCTCTTCCACCACCCTGAGCGGGTATGTGGATACGTCGGCAATCTGGAAGTTTGGCACGGGCGCAAATGTGGTTGGCCGTTCCTACGACGGACCCGCCAAGCAGGACGGGTTCAACCTGAACGTCGTCAAAGTGTCCCTCGAAAAACCGTTGGATGAAGGCCAATGGTCGGCCGGCTATAAGGTCGATTTCCTGGTCGGCCCCGATGCCGGAACGTTTGGCTCCAACATCAAGCAAGCCTACGTCGCGCTGCGCGTGCCGGTGGGCAATGGAGTTGACGTGAAGATGGGCGTCTGGGACACCATCATCGGCTATGAAGTATTCGATGCCGGCAGCAATCCCAACTACAGCCGTTCGTTCGGCTACCTGCTCGAACCGACCACTTACACGGGCCTCCAAGCCAGCTACAAGGTCGCAGATTGGATGAGCGTGACGGCGGGCGTGGCTGATCCTGGTGTCGGCTTCGGTATCAACAACCGCTCTCAGATTGAATCCGTGAAGAGCTACATGGCTTCTGTCGTGTTTACCGCACCCGAAAGTTGGGGCTCGCTCAAAGGCGCGGCACTCTATGCGGGCATCGTTGACCACGGCAAGCAAGTCGCTCCCAGCGTGGACACTCAAAACTATTACGTGGGCGTGACTACGCCGACCGGCCTTGAAGGCCTCTCAGTTGGCGCGTCGTACGACTACCAAGGCTTCAGCCACCGGGATGGGTTTAATCCGTCAGGCTATGCGAATGCAGCGTCGTTCTACACGACTTACAAGCACGACAAATGGAGTTTCAACAATCGCTTTGAATACGCGACCTCAGGAAATTCCTACAACCCATTTGGTGTCAGTGGCTATTACTATCCAGGCGAAGTAGAAGATTCCCTCGCCTCGGCTGCGGCCACGACGAACCATCACCCGCAACTCATCGGCGAAACCTTCACGGTCGATTACTCGCTGTGGGCGAATGTCATCAGCCGGGTTGAATTCCGTTGGGATCATGACTTGCGCGGCGGACCCGGTGGTACTTTCGCGACCGATCATTATCCGCTCGGCCAGAAGAACGCCTTGTCACTCGCTCTGAACGTCATCTACAAGTTCTAAGCGAACTCACTAAAGCTTCAAACCCCTTCCGCGCAAGCGGAAGGGGTTTTTGCTTTTAACGCCAAGACCCAGAGAGCCGGCCGAGTGGACGGATGAAAGCGCGTTCAGCGTTTGCGCGGCGGATTGATGATGTCGCTCATCTTGAAGATGGGCATAAACATCGCCACAACCATGCCGCCGATGACGACGCCAAGAAAGACGATGAGGAGCGGTTCGATCAGCGAGGTCAAACCGGAGAGCGTCGTTTCGATTTCCTCGTCGAGGAAGTCGGCCACACGCTCGAGCATCGCGTCGATTTTGCCGGTTTGTTCGCCGGCCGTCATCATGCGGATGATCATCACCGGAAAGATGGGATGTTTGGAGAGCGCGTTGGAGATGCCTTCGCCGCGTTCGATGTCGCCCATCGCGGCGCGAATGGCCTTTTCCATGATTACGTTGCCGCACGTGTTGCCCACGATGTTCAACACTTCGAGGATGGGCACGCCGCTGCGGATGAGCGATGCCAGCGTGCGGGTGAAGCGCGCGAGACAGATTTTATGCGCAATCTGGCCGAAGATCGGGAGCTTGATACGCGTGCGATCCCAGAACTCGCGCCCCTGCTTCGTTTTTATGTAAGCGAGCCAGCCATACACGCTGCCGCCCAGACCCATGATGATGTAGATGAAATACTTTTGGACGAACTTGCTCAGGTCGATCAGAAACTGCGTTGGAGCGGGAAGCTGCGCGCCGAAGCCCGAAAAAATCTCCGCGAACACGGGCACGACTTTCACCAGCAGGAAGATCGTAATGCCGATGGCGACAACGGTCACGGCCGTGGGATACATCATCGCTGACTTGACCTTCTTGCGCAGCCGCGCGGTGTTTTCCAGATAAGTCGCCAGCCGCGCCAGAATTTCCGCAAGCAAACCGCCTTTTTCGCCGGCGTCCACCATGCAGACATACAGCCGGTTGAAAACTTTGGGGTGCTTTTGCAACGCGGCCGAAAAATTGTCGCCGCCTTCCACACGCGCGCAGACATCCTTGATCACGTCGCGCATGACTTTGTTGGAAGTTTGCTCCGCCAACGCTTGGAGCGACTGCACCATCGCGAGACCGGCGTCAATCATCGTCGCCAATTGCCGCGTGAACACGACGAGATCGGCCAGGGGAATGGTGCCGCCGGAACTTTTCCCTTTGCGGGCAAGCTTCTCCTCGATGGAAACGACCAAAAGATTCCGGTTCAACAACGCGGCGATGGCCGCTTGTTCGGTTGCGGCGTCAAGCGTGCTCCGGGTTTCTCTGCCGCTGGCGGCGTCGCGGGCCAAATATGTGTAGGTGGGCATAAATTACAACTTCTGCAAATTCTCGTGCGTGCCAATTTCTAATCCACACGAGTAATTCGGCAGGCCCGCCACAAACTTAAGGCGAAATCGCGCCGGCGGCATTACGCCGAGGCCCGGTCCTCGTCACTTTTCTGGCAGCCGAAAGAGAAACGATGTTCCTTCGCCGGGCACGCTGGTCACGCTCACCTCGCCGTGATGCGATTGGACGATGTGTTTGACAATCGCCAGGCCCAGTCCCGTGCCGCCGGTATCGCGCGAACGCGCTCGATCCACGCGATAAAACCGCTCGAACACACGCTCCTGCGCTTCGGGCGGAATGCCCGCTCCGTCATCAGTCACGCGCAATTCCACTTGCCAGTCGGCGAACGCAGCCCCCATCACTTCCACCCGACCGCCTTCGCGTCCGTATTTGATCGCATTGTCAATCAAGTTGAAAAACACCTGTTGCAATCGATCCGAGTCCGCCCGGGCGCTCAAGCCCGCGGGCACGTGATTTTCCAAAGTCACCGACTTGGCCTTGGCCCGGGAACTCAAGTCGGCGATGACTTGCCCGGCCGCCGCGCGCAAATCAACACTTTGCAGGTTCAACACGATTTGGCCTGATTCCAGCCGCGAAATCGTCAGCAAATCTTCGATGAGGTAAGTCAGCCGATCAGTATGCTTCTCGATCGTCTGCAAAAAGCGCGTCGCCACTTCGGGATCGTTCTTCGCGCCATCGAGCAGTGTTTCGACAAATCCTTTGATCAACGACAGCGGTGTGCGCAACTCATGGCTCACGTTGGCAACGAATTCCTGCCGCGTGTTTTCCAGTTGTTTGATCCTCGTCAAATCGTGGAAGACAAAAATCGCGCCCTGTCGCTCGCCGGTCTGGTTCAACACAGTCGCCGCATTCACTTCGAGACAACGTGAATTCAACCCCGCCAAATTTAATTCGAGTCCGGAAACCGTGCCGTCGCGCAATAATCGCGCGGCCAGTTCGGAAAGCTCATGCGTCCGCAAAGCTTCGAGAATCGTCTGTCCGCGGATGTCGGTGGTCAGTCCGAAAAGTTGTTCCAGCGATGAATTGGCGGATTGAATGCGCCCGTCGCGATCCACAAACAGCACGCCTTCGACCATGCTGTTGAACAACGCCTGCTGCTGATCACGGGCTTGTTCACGAATCAACCGCTGCTGTTCCTCCAGTTCCGCAACACGAGTTTCACGCGCTGCCAGCTCGCGCTTCGCTTCCGCCTGGTGCTGACGCCAATAATACCAGGCAGCGCCCAACGCCAAACCGAAAACGATTGCCAATGCCGGCCAGAACATACGGAGAAACGGTGGCGAAATGAGGGAAGGTAAAGCAAGCGCGAACCCGCGCCAGTCAATCGGCGGGACGCGAAGCGCATTCGCCGGTCGCGCTTCAGCTTTCCACGAAACGATAACCAACGCCGCGAACTGTATCCAGATACTTCGCGGCTCGCCCCAATTTCTCGCGCAAGCGGCGCATGTGCGTGTCCACCGTGCGCGTATCGATCATGTTGTCGTACTCCCACACATCTTGCAGGAGTTGATCGCGTGACTGCACGCGTCCACGGCGCTGCGCCAGCACCGTGAGCAACTTGAACTCGGTGGCCGTCAGATCAATTTCCTTGCCCTGCACGAGCACCTGATGCCGGGGAATGTCGATGTGCAACTCGCCGAGCCGGATTTGATCCGCCTTGGTTTCGTTCGGCTGGTTCCGCCGCAACCTGCTCTTGATGCGCAGCACCAATTCGCGCGGACTAAATGGTTTGGTCACGTAATCATCCGCGCCCAACTCCAATCCCAGCACGCGGTCAATCTCCGCCGCCTTCGCCGTCAGCATGATGATGGGAATCGCCGACGTGGCAGGATCGCGCCGGAGAATTTTGCAGACTTCCAGTCCGTCCACTTCCGGCAGCATGATGTCCAGCAGGATCAAGTCCGGCGCGGTTGCACGAGCGCGTTTGAGCGCCTCCTCGCCATCCTCGGCGGTGATTACTTCGTAACCAGCCGCGTTCAAGTTGAAACGGATCAATTCGATGGCATCTGGCTCGTCGTCAACGACCAGAATCTTTGCCGTGGATTTATTTTTGGCGGCCACCGGTGGCAATTGTTCTTCAACGACCATATTCTTACAATCAAGTTTTGCCTGCGAGCCATCGCGGAGGCTTGCGACAGCCGGGGTCAGATCCAGTCCGCATCCAAACGGCGCAAAATGGCGTTCGTCAATTGGCTCACCAGTTTGATCTCCGGCGCGGTGAGATCCATGCGCTGACCATTCACCGAAACAAATTGTCCGGGCACATCGATGAACACGTCCTTCAAATTGTATTCCTCGGGCGCCTCCGCGCGCAAATCCCGGCCCAACAACAGATGGTTCGCCCGCACCACCAGCTCGCGCGGGCTGAAGGGCTTGGTCATGTAAGCGTCCGCGCCTGATTCCAGACCCACCGCGCGCGAAAGCTCGGTCGCTCGCGCCGTCACCATGATGATTGGCAGCCCGCTCGTCGTCGGGTCGCGGCGCAGGAGGCGGCACACTTCAAAGCCATCAATGCCGGGAAGCATCACATCCAGCAAAATAATGGACGGCGAAGTTGTCCGCGCCTTGGTCAACGCTTCATCGCCATTGGATGCCGTGACCACTTCGTAGCCCGCATTCTTGAAATTGAAGGCAACCAAATCCACGACATCCGCCTCGTCGTCCACAACTAATACTCTATGCATCTGACCAAAGTTTAACCGCACACGCACCCGCTCACAACGACACCTCGGAAACAACCAGGTGACAAATGGGTGTCAGCGCAAATACCCGCCGGCCTTTAATCCGCGAGCTGCTCCAACTGACGCGGCGTCAAAAACCATTCCAAACTCGCCGCCGCCCGTCCGCGTCGCAACTCGCCGCGCAGCTTGCACAGCCCGGCCTTCTTGAAATTGAGGCTGATCGCGCCGCCGCCGGCAACCAAGGCGGCCACCAACCGGCTCAGATGAGGTTCATGCCCGACGAGCAACACGTCGTCCGTCGCTCGCTCGAACTGCCGCAAATAGTCCAAGATGTCCTCCGGATCGTTTTCCGGCTCCAGCGCTGCCACGTTGCGTAATTTCTTCGTAGCTTTGAAAACGTCGGCCACAATTTCCGCCGTCTCGCGCGCGCGGCGAAACGGACTCGAAAGGATTACGTCAAACCGTAAATCGAGAGCACGCATTCCTTTCGCTGCGCGACGCATCCGCTTGACGCCCGCGGGAACCAGCACGCGCCCGGAATCCCGGCGCGTGTCGCGCGCGCCGAGATCCTCGGCTTTGGCGTGTCTCAGCAAATAAAAGTTCATGCGTTGGATTTGAAAACGATTCGCGGTGTTCGCCACGCCCGCGAGTGACGCTTTGGCGAAGGCCGGAACCGATCGAGCTGGCTTTGATTCTGGACAAAAGTCCGGATCAATTCGTCGTGCTTCATTTGAAGTTCATGCAACGCGGGCGCCAATACTTTTCTGAACTTCGGCTTCCGCTCCATCGCATAGTCTCGCAAATAGCCGGCGATCACTTCGAGATCCTGAATGTCACCCAGGCGCGCCTGAAAATTGCGCATCGCTTCCAAACGGCGCTCGCTCATGCGCGGCAAAAGCCGCTGGAGCGCCTCCGCCATGTAGCGAAATTTTTTGAAAGCGACACGCACGCGGTGGATCGTCGACACATCGGCGGCGTCCACCCGCCCACGCCGGTGCTGGACGAGGCCGAACGCCTCATCCACCACCGCCCGCAAAGTCCTGAGCTGATCCGCGGAAGCCGCGTTCCGGAGTTTCTTGTTCAGCGTGAACCGCACACGCGCCAGTTGTTTTGCCAAACTGCCGAGTTTGGTTCGGCGCAAAACCCGGCCCACTTTTTCCATGAAGTCCTGCTCCTGTTGCGCGGCGGCCCGGAACGGTTTTTCCAGCGCGGGAAATTGGGGCAGCAACTCCTCGAAGTAAAGCAAGCGGATGTGCGCGTCGCGCAGCGGCCCAAACAAACGCAGGAGTTTTTTCAAGGCGCGGCGCGCTTCTTCAATCTCGCCGATGGACACAATGCTTCCCAACACTTCCAGCGTCGCAATCAGCCGCCGCGACGAAACCCGCAATTCATGAACCGTGCGCTCCGAGCAATGACGGCGGCAGCGCTTGAACGCCTTGCGAAAACCGCGTTCGCGCGCCGCGAACGATTGCGCCAGCAATTTGTTCACGCGCAGACCAGCGCAGTGATTGGTCTTTGATTCTTCCATCGCCTTCCATCCCGGACGAAACGTGATGGCCAATGGTGACAGCAGCACCGCCGGCGTTATTTGCGGTCCATGCGGCGTTTGATCTGAGCGACCGCTTTTTCAATTTTTCGCAAATCCTTGCGCCGCCCTTTGGCCGGTTTGAGATCAATCTTCTTGGCGAGCTTGAGCATCTGCTTGAGCGTGCCGCCCTTCAGCGGACGGCGCTTGCCCGCTTTGCCGTCATCAGTCAAACGCTTCACAATAGCCGACAGGTCGAGATCAATTTTAGTGAGGTAGGCCAGCGCAGTTTCCCGCGTGATTTGGCGAAGCCGTTGCAACCGATTCAACAACTCTTTGAACTGGCCTTTTCCCACAGCCGGCGGCTTTGCCTTTCGCCGGGCCGCCACACGGACAGAGCGGGCCAGTGGCGAAACGGAAATCACTTTTCTTTTCAACGGCGCGGCTTTTTTGACACCGGTCGGCGGCGAAACGATCGCGCTCCCGGCACTGGGCGACGATTCAGTTGGATTGCTCGGGATTAGTTCTTCGTTCACAGGATTTTTTGTGAGCTTGGTTAAGCTTTGGTTCCGCCACCACCGTGTCGAATGTCGCAGCCTTCATACAAATAAACGACCTCTTCGGCAACGTTCTTGGCGTGATCGGCGACCCGTTCCAGTCGTTTGGAAATCGCCATCAATTTGAGACAGCGCGAAATCGTCGCCGGTCGCTCCACCATGTAACTGGCCAGTTCGCGATGAAGCTGTTTGTTGATCGCATCCACCTCCTTGTCGCGTGGAATCACGGCGCGCGCCTTTTCCGTGTCGTGATTGACGAAGGCATCGAGGGCGTCTTTGAACATCTCCAGCGCGATGGAGGCCATGCGGGGAATATCGACGTACGGCTTGAGCTGTGGTTCCTCGCTCAGTTCGATCGCGCGCTTGGCGATGCTCGTCGCTTCGTCACCGATGCGCTCCAAATCACGCGCCGCCTTCATCGCCACCGTGATCAGCCGCAAATCTGTCGCCAGCGGGGCCTTGGAAAGCAGCGTGATGCTCAATTCATCAATCGCCATCTCCAATTGATCGATGACGTCATCCCGCGCCACGACTGAGCGGGCCAGGTCGTCATTGCGATCCACCAGGGCTTTGACCGAGTCCGTGACCGCAGCGGTGGCATGACTTGCCATCAACAGCAGCTTCTCCTTCAACTCCGCCAGTTCGCCTTCAAAATGAGTCATAACCAATTTCGTTTGTGATTGTCGTTTGTATCTGCCGGAGAGATTTCATTGCCAATTCGACGCGCTCTCGATCCTTGCTCAACCAAAGCGTCCGGTCACGTAGTCTTCCGTTTGTTTCTTCGCCGGGTTCGTAAAAATTTTATGCGTGTTGTCGTACTCGATCAATTCGCCCAGGTAAAAAAACGCCGTGTGGTCGGAGATGCGCGCGGCCTGCTGCATGTTATGTGTCACGATCACAATAGTGAACTCGCGCTTCAGTTCGAGAATCAAGTCTTCGATCTTGGCCGTGGCGATGGGATCCAGCGCCGACGCCGGCTCGTCCATCAAAATAATCTCCGGCCGGATCGCAATCGCGCGCGCAATGCAGAGTCGCTGTTGCTGGCCGCCTGACAATCCCAGCGCACTCGACTGCAAACGATCTTTGACCTCACCCCAGAGCGCCGCGCTGCGGAGGCTTTGTTCGACGACGCCATCCAGGGTCGATTTGTCGCGCGTGCCGTGGAGCCGCAAACCATACGCGATGTTTTCGTAGATCGATTTCGGAAACGGATTGGAGCGCTGGAAGACCATGCCCACGCGTTTGCGCAATTCGATCACGTCCACCTCGCGGCTGTTGATGTCCTGTCCGGCAATTTTGACTTCGCCTTCGATGCGAACGTTGTCGATGAGATCGTTCATCCGGTTGAAGCAGCGCAGGAACGTGGACTTGCCGCAGCCGGACGGCCCGATGAAAGCCGTCACCAGTTTTTCCCGAATCGTGAGGGAAATCCGTTTGAGCGCCTGCGTCGGGCCGTAAAACAGCGAAAGCTCCCGCACATCAATAAGCGGCGCAATGTCCCCGCCAGCCGCGACGGCAGTCGCTGCGGTGACATTCAGCCGGGAAACAGTCGTCTCGGTCATAAATCAGTTCATTGGAGAGAGCGCAGTTTTTTCCGCATATTGGCGCGCACAAAAATCGCGACGACATTCAACGCGAACGTCAACAACAAGAGCGCCAAAATCGTGGCGAAAAGAATGGGCCGCGTTTTTTCGATGTTGTCCGATTGCGTGGACAGCACATAAACGTGGTAGCCCAGATCCATGAATTGGTCGGTCAGTTTGTGCGGCAAATCCGCGATGAAATACGCCGCGCCCGTGAAGAGAATCGGCGCGACCTCGCCCGCCGCGCGACTCACCGCCAGAATACCGCCCGTCAAAATGCCAGGCAACGCCTGGGGCAGCACGATCTTGAGAATCGTTTCCAGCTTCGTGGCACCCAGCGCAAGACTCGCCTCGCGCAAACCGGTCGGAATCGCTTTCAACGATTCCTCCGTCGCGACGATAACGACCGGCAAGGTCATCACGGCCAGTGTCATCGAAGCCCACAAGATGGATTCGTGACCCCATGTCGGCTGATCGTAGCGCAGCAGCGTGTCCAGGTTGCGACCGATGAAGTTGATGAAGAAGCCCAACCCGAACAGGCCGAACACAATGGATGGAACGCCGGCCAGATTGTTGACCGCACTGCGAATGATGCGCGTGAAGACAGAAGTGTTGTGCGCGTACTCAGTTAAATAAATCGCCGTGATCACGCCGACTGGAATGACGAAAAATGTCATTACGAAAACTCGCAGCGTGGTCCCCACAATCATTGGCAAAATCGCAGCCGTATCCGGATCGAAGAAATCTTTTTTGGCGATGGTGGAAACGAACCGCCAGGACAAACCGGACCAACCATTGACCAGTGTATTGATCAGGATCACTGCCAGGATGCCGAGGATCAGCAACGTCGCCAGGCCTGTCGCGCCGCCAAACAGGAACGATGCAAAGTCAAAGGACTTGGCGCGAAAATCACGGCGCAGTTCAGGCGAGGCGAGAGGCGTGGAGTTCATTCAGCGTTTGCCCTCCAGTTTGCGCTTGAGCCGGTGGATGACGAGGTCGCCGATCATGTTCGTCACAAACGTCACCGCGAACAGCAGCGCGCCGAGCATGAAAAGGATCCGATAATGATGGCTGCCTGCCACGGCCTCCGCCATTTCCGCCGCGATGGTCGTCGTGATGCTCCGCGCCGAATCGAACAAGCTCCACGACATCACGCTCGCCGAGCACACCATCAGCACGATCATTGTCTCGCCGATGGCGCGGCCAAAGCCGAGCACGACGGCGGCGAACACTCCGGGCAAACCCGCCGGCAGGACGATTTGCCACGCCGCCTGCCATTTCGACGCGCCCAGCGCGAGCGCCGCCTGTGTGTAACTGCGCGGCACACTGGTCAACGCGTCTTCCGCGATTGTGAACACGACTGGAATCACCGCCAGACTGAGGCCGACGCCAGCTACAAAGGCATTGAGACGTGTTTGATAGCCGAAGACTTTCTGCAAAAACGTCGCCAACACGAGCATCGTGAAGGAGCCGACGACCACGGAGGGGATCGCCGACAAAAGCTCAATGCCGGGCTTGATGATTTCGCGCCAGCGCGGCCGGGCCAGTTGCGAAACGTAAATTGCGGCGGCAATCGCCAGCGGCACGGCGAACACCAGCCCGGCGAACGTGGTCTTCAAACTGCCGATCAGCAAAGGCATGATGTTGTATTTGTGAATCTGGCCGATGGGCTGCCAGATGTATTCGGGTTTGTCGTAATCCGTCCATTGATACGGCTGGAGCAAGTAACGCCACTGCGTGGTATTGAGCATCGCGTCTTTGTTCTGACGCAATGCTTCAGGGATCTCAGTTTGCGCCTCAAGACGTGCCTCCATGAGCAGCTTCTTCGTTTCCTCGTCCATCGCGGCAAATTTCGCCGGCGACAAGCCCAGGTACTCGCGCAGTTTCTCCTTCGGCAACTTGTTCATCTCCTCGACGGGCAGGGCGGGCTGGACCGGTGCGCTGTTCATCTGTCCGAAAAAAATCGGCAAGGCTTCGCGCGCCACAAAGATGAAAATCAGGAAGACCATCAAGATGGCCGACAGTGAAACGAGAAAGATGAATTTCTCCATCAACCACTCGAACGGGCGCGCGCGATGGCCGCGTTGGATTCCCATCCAACCGATGGTGCGTTTTGCGGATGGCGTCGGGATGCTCATGCGTTAAAGACTATTAAGGGCGGGCGCGTCCGGGCAACCAACAATCAGGTTACGAACGCGCCCGCCCAGATTTGATCGCAGGAGGAACTGACGCTCAAATTGTCATCGACGGGTTATTGCCGAAGATTTTTCGGCAACGAGTAGTAGCCAACTTCTTTCACAATCTTTTGTCCGTCGTCGCTGCGAATCCAACTCAAGTACGCGCCAATCGGTCCCTTGTCCAAAGCCGGGTTCAGGTAAATGAACAAGTAACGCCAAATTGGATACTTCCCGTTGACCACATTTTCTTCACTCGGCTCAATCGCTTCGCCGCCTTTTTCACGGCTCACGGCCAGGTGCTTGGCCCCCACGCCGTACGCCGCGCCGCCGTAGCCGATCCCGTTCTTGTCCTTGGCGACGGCCTGCAACACCGCCGCCGTGCCCGGCATCGTCTGCGCGCTGGCCACGAAATCCTTGTTCTTGAGCACGTGCTCCTTGAAGAACTCGTAAGTGCCGGAACTGTTCTCACGACTGTAAACGGTGATCGGAGCGTCGTGACCGCCCACTTCGTTCCAATTCTTGATCTTGCCGGTAAAGATGGCTTCGAGTTCGTCGAGGCTCAACGTTCTGAGTTTATTGTCCTCGTTGACGTAAACCGACAAGCCGTCGAGCGCGACTTTGTATTCGGTCGGGCGTTTGCTGAACGCCTGAATGCAGGCTTCGATTTCCTTCGGCTTTATTTTGCGCGACGCGTTGCAAAGATCCGTCTTGTTCTGTTGCAACGCGGAAAAGCCCGTGCCGGAACCGCCGCCTGTCACCTGGATTTTGGCGTCGGCATTTTTGCCCATGTAAACCTCGGCCCATTTTTGAGCCAGGACTACCATGGTGTCGGAGCCTTTGACCGTGATGTCGCGGGCGGGCAGATTTGCCGCTGCGTTCATCAGCAGGACGGCAAGCAGCGAAGCTTTATTGGTTAAGCAAGTAGTGTGATTCATAATTTCTCAAGCTACGATGGCCGCTACGGCGACCCGCTGTTGTTGCTGTATCTTCATTCGGCCACTTGTTTGTTTCATGCTGGCGTGATTCATGTGTTCTCGTTCGCCCACAAGTTAAAGACTGCGCGTTACGGATAGAGGTCGGAATTGTTACGAATTGGTTACAAACCCTCCCGCACAGTCTATGGGGAGCACCCTAGTTTGAGTCGCCTTCATGCATTTTTCACGTGCTGAAGGCGGCGGGAGATTCATGGTTGTGGCTTCGAACATTTCACCCGCCGTTACAATTTTAATTTAGCTTTCATCGGACGTTAATGTACGGGCTGTCTATGAGAATGAACGGAAATGCTCTCGCTCTTGAGACAAGAGCAAAGTTCCGTTCCAAAGAAACAATGCCTGCTTATGAGTGACTGGTTCTGGTGTGCGTGCGGTGCTGCCTGGCGACAGGCTACAATCTTGAAGGAGCCGGGAAACCGCTGGCCAGTCAATAACAATGTTACCGGACCAAATAAAAAGAAAGTGATTCTTATGAACGAAAGAAATTGTGATGCCAGTGAAAAGCGAAACGTTCCAAAATCAAACAAGCAGCGAGGATCTTCGGACCGGCGGTTTCCAATCACCCCGAAATTTGTCGAGACGATTTTCACACTGGAATTTCCCAAAGCTAGGGAAGTTTACCTTTGCGGCGATTTCAATGGATGGTCGCCAGTCGGTTTAGAGATGATTCGGCGCAAGGAGAACGGCCATTGGGAAAAACGGCTGGCGCTGGTGCCAGGTAGGTATGAATACAAGTTCGTCGTGGACGGCGAATGGCTTCATGACAATAAGGCTTTCAAGAACGTGCCCAACGCCTCGGGCTCGCTTAATTCGGTGGTGGAGGTGAGAGCATGAAAGAGCGCGCTTGTCAGTTGAATCGCACAACAATGCGTGACTGGAGGAGAAGTCGTATGAGGATTAAAATCGAGTACATAACCCCCACTCGAACCTATTTTACGGCAGAGCAACACCGATGGGTTCAGGAAGAGATTGAGAGGCGGGCGCACAAGTTCTGGCTTGCCGGAGGCTCACGCCAAGGCATTGCCTTAAGCGATTGGCTCCGAGCCGAACGCGAGGTGTTGGAGCAGTTCTGCGTGGCTTTTGAACATCAAAGCCAATCCCATCAACCTCACGCCGAACCGGAAATGACGAGACCGTTCGGTCGAGTCCCGAACAAAACGGTCCTGCCCCATGGTCATTATTGTATGATGCTGGAAGATTCTGAATAGATTTTAATTCGCGGTTCAGCGTGCTTTAATGGTCCTGCGTTATGGTGCGTCGGTTATCGCGAATTGGAATGCGCTTACTACTCGTTGAAGACGAACGGAAGGTGGCTGATTTCATCGCCCGCGGACTGCGGGCCGAGCGCTTCGCTGTCGATGTCGCCGTTGATGGCCTCAGTGGATGGGAAATGGCCGCGAACGTGGATTATGACTTGATCATCCTCGATCTCATGCTGCCTGGACTCAGCGGCACGGAGTTGCTTCGCCGCCTCCGGCGACGCGGCGGCAACGCGGCGGTGCTTGTGCTGACCGCCCGAGACGCCACGAGCGACAAGATCGAAAATTTCGAAGCGGGTGCCGACGATTATCTCACAAAACCGTTCGCGTTCGCAGAATTGGTGGTGCGCGTAAAGGCGCTCCTGCGCCGTCCGCCGGCCAGCCGCAGTCACACATTGCGCGTAGCCGACCTCGAAATGGATCGCCTCACGCAACAAGTGCGTCGCGCCGGCAAGCGAATCGACCTGACCGCGAAAGAATACGCCCTCCTCGAATACCTGGCCGCTCACCCCGGTCGCGTGCTCACGCGCACGATGATCATCGAGCATGTCTGGGACGAAAGTTTCGAGGGATTGACGAACATCGTTGATGTTTATGTGCGTCACTTGCGGACCAAAGTAGACGAGCCGCACGAGCGCAAGCTCATCCGCACGGTGCGCGGCGCAGGCTATTGTCTTACTGACGAGGAGCCGGCATGAACGTCCACTCGCTGCGCTTCCGGCTGGTGTTGTGGTATGCGCTCTGGCTGGGCGGAATCTTCGTGACAGCGGGCGCATTGATTTATTTTGGGCTGCGCCATTACCTGGAGCACAACCTCGGAAGCGCGCAAATGCAACGGGCGCAACGCATCGCCACTCTGGTGTCGCGCATGAATCTCATCCCGGAGAAAAATTTGGCGGAGGAAATCACCACGCGCTTTGCGCCGGAGGCCAGCAGCCGCTTCATTCGCGTCTCGCGACCCGACGGCGTTGTCATTTACGAGTCCAGCGCCCCGCTCGACCAGAGTTTCAACCCCGCGCAAATTTCCCCGCCGCCCCGGCAGCCAGGCACGCGCAAGGAAACGCTTACCGATGGCGGCGAACTCTTGCTCGCCACAGCCGCAGCCAGTTCGAATGGCGCAGTCCGCTTTTTCGTCGAGACTGGCGAATCCCTCGCGCCGGCGCTCGTTGAATTGCGCCGGCTGCTGGTGTTGCTGGCCGTAGGCTTCGTAGCGGTCGCGGGCATGGCGCTGGGCGGAGGCTTTCTACTCGTGCGCCGAGCGTTGCGGCCGGTCGAAGAGATCACGCGCAGCGCCGAGCGGATTACATCGCGCAACTTGAGCGAACGTCTGGTGGTGACGCCGACGGGCGACGAGTTCGAGCATCTTTCGCAGGCGTTGAACCGGATGATCGCGCGGCTCGATGAAGCATTTCAATACAACCGCCTTTTTCTCGCCGACGTGTCGCACGAACTGCGCACGCCACTCACCGTGGTGCGCGGCGAACTGGAGAACCTCGTCCAGGAAGAATGCCTCAACTCGGATTTGCACGAACGAATCGGCAGCACGCTGGAGGAAGCCGAGCGGTTGGCCCGCATCGTGGAAGGCCTTTTTGCCATCGCCCGTCTCGACGTGGGCGAGGCACAGGTGGAATGGAAGGTTTTTGACCTCGCTCAATTGGCGGCTTCGACATCCGATCAGATGCTGCTGCTCGCCGATGACAAGCACATCCGCGTCACTTGCATCGCTGCCAGAGGCGCTTGGGTCGAAGGCGACCGCGCGCGCTTAAAACAAGTCGTGGTGAACCTGCTCGACAATGCGATCAAATACACGATGGAGAACGGCACCATCGGTTTGACCGTAGCCGCTCACGACGGCAAAACTGTGCTGGAAGTTTCTGACAACGGCATCGGCATCCCGGCGGAGGCGCTGCCGCATGTATTTGAACGATTCTATCGGGTCGATAAAGCGCGCTCGCGCGAACTGGGCGGCGCGGGGCTGGGTTTGTCGATCGTGCAATCCATCTGCGCGGCCCACCACGGGCACGTCGAAGTCAGCAGCACGCCCGGCCAGGGCAGCCGCTTCCGAGTGGAACTCCCGCTGGCGTCAACGCCTACGGAACAAGCCGGGCAAAAATCATGAGCACTGAAATTCAGGAACAAACCCATCCGCCCGCGAGTCAGCCTCCAAAGCGCATTTCGAAAATGTTGGGCTGGCGGATCGCCTTCTTCGTCGTGTTCGCGGCGGCGGCAATTCCGCTTTATCGCGCCGTGCGCGTTCACGCCAAGGCAGACACCACGTCGGGCAAAATCCCGCCGGTTGCCGTCGTCAAAGTGTCGCGCGCGGACTTGGCGCAGGAGTTGATCGTGGATGCCGAATTGCGGCCCTATCAGGAAATTGAGTTGCACGCCAAAGTCGCAGGTTACTTGGAGAGCATCAGCGTGGACATTGGCGACCACGTCGAGGCTGGGCAGCTTCTTGCGGTGATTGAAGTGCCGGAATTGGCCGACGACATCACGCGCACCGAGGCCATGCAAAAACGCAGCGAACAGGAAGTCACTCGCGCCGAAGCCGCCTACGAAGAAACGCACCTTGCCTACGTACGTCTGGTAGCCGTCGAAAAATCACAGCCCAACCTCATCGCCCAACAGGATCTTGATGCCGCGCAGGGCAAAGACCGCGTGGCCGCAGCCACGCTCGCCGCCACGAAATCCCAGGTGGACGTCGCCCGCGCTGAAGTCAGCAAACTCCGGACAATGCTCAAATATTCGCGCATTACCGCTCCCTTTGCCGGCGTCATTACCAGGCGCTTCGCCGATCCGGGCGCGCTGATTCAAGCCGGCACGGCATCGAGCACGCAGGCGCTCCCGTTGGTGCGGCTGTCGCAAAATGACCGACTGCGGCTGGTGTTTCCCGTCTCCGTATCGCATGTTGCCCGCATCAAGATGGGCGACCCGGCCCAAGTGCATGTCGAGTCGAGCAGTAAACCGTTCCTCGGGACCATCGCGCGCTCCACCCACAAAGTAGATTCGGCAACCCGGAAAATGGAGATCGAAGTCGATGTGCTCAACCGGGATATGGCGCTCGTCCCTGGCATGTATGCGTCAGTCACGCTCAAACTGGATCGCCGCGAGCGCGCGCTGGCCGTCCCGGTCGAGGCGCTCGCGCGTGGCCAGACCACGACCGTCTTTGTCGTGAATCGGGAGAACCACATCGAAGAACGCCCGCTTGCGCTCGGTCTTGAAACGCCGTCCAAGATCGAAGTGTTGAGTGGCTTGAATGAAAACGAGCTGGTGATGATTGGCAATCGCACTCAAGTCAAACCAGGCCAGCTCGTCGCCCCGAAGCTCATCAGCGCCACCAACGCCCCATGAACAACCCGCTCAACTCCGAACAGTTCGAGGCGCTCCGCCAGATGGACACCTGCACCGTGGCCAACGCCATCGAGACCTTTAATTTCCGCCTCCGCAACGAGGGATTTACCGACGCCCGCATCCGCTGCCTGTTTCCTCGCTTGCCCGCGTTGCTCGGTTACGCGGTCACGGTGCGGATTCGGTGTTCCTCGCCACCGCCGGATGGACATCATTATCTCGACCGCACCGACTGGTGGGATTTCATCCAGAGCATTCCCGCGCCGCGTGTCGTGGTCATCGAAGATGTGGACGACGCGCCCGGCACCGGCTCATTGCTCGGCGAAGTTCATGCGAACATCCTGCGCGCGTTGGGCTGCGTCGGCACGGTTACGAATGGCACCGTGCGCGACGCGCCTGCGGTTGAAGCGCTGGGCTTTCCGTTGTTCGCAGGTGGCCTGACGGTATCGCACGCGTACGCGCACATCGTGAGCATCGGCGGCGAAGTAAAAGTCGCGGGACTTAAAATTCAGCCGGGCGATTTGCTCCACGGCAACGCTCACGGAATTCTTTCGGTCCCCATCGATCTGGCCAGAGACATTCCCGCAGCAGCCGCCCAAATCATCGCAAAAGAACGCCGGCTCATCACCGCCTGCCGCGCCGGTGATTTCTCCCCGGAAAAACTCCGCGCGACGCTCCGCGAGATGAGTGAGAGCACCTTGCCCCGGCCTTAAAATAATTTCCCATGTCACGCTTCGCGCTTCGCTACCCGTATTTGATCATCGTGCTTTGTCTCGTCACTTGCGTGCTCGGCGTGACCAGTGTGGTGCGGATGCCGGTGGATTTGTTCCCGCCAATTAAAATTCCGGTCGTTGTCGTCGCCACATTTTTTTCCGGGATGCCGCCGGAACAAATTGAAAATGACATCACCGGACGCTTCGAGCGCTTTTTCACGCTGGCCAGCGGCATCGACCACATCGAATCACGCTCGTTGCCGGGCGTGAGTTTGATCAAAGTCTATTTCCAACCCGGCATGAACGCGGACAACGCCGTCAGTGTCATTGCCAACCTGGCTTCCGCGAATTTGCGCCGTCTGCCGCCCGGGACGCTGCCGCCGGTCGTGTTGAAATTCGACGCGTCAAGTCTGCCGGTGTGTCTCGTGACGTTGAAAGGTGAAGGCTTGAACGAAACGCAACTGCGCGACCTCGGCCAGTACACTGTGCGCAACCAGATCGCCGGCGTGCCCGGCGCGTCCGTGCCGCAGCCGTTCGGTGGGCGCTACCGGCAGATCATGGTGTATGTCGATCCACTGAAATTGGAGGCGCATCAGTTGAGCGTGATGGACGTGGTTCGCGCGGTGAACGACTCGAATTTGATCCTGCCCGCCGGCGACGTGAAGATCGGCCCCATCGACTACAACATTTATTGCAACAGTCAGATTGAGAAAATCGAGGACATCAACCGCATTCCGCTCAAGACGGTCGGTCAGGCCTCGGTTCTGGTCGGTGACGTCGGCGTGGCAAAGGACGCTTCGCAAATCCAAAACAACATCGTGCGGGTCGATGGCCAGAAATCTGTGTATCTGCCGGTGCTCAAGCAGGGCGGCGACGCCAACACCATCGCCGTCGTGGATGGCATCAAGGATGGCGTGGCGCACTTACTGGACGTGCCGAAAGAACTCGTCACCAAAGTGGTCTTCGATCAATCGGTGTTCGTCCGCAACGCGATCGAGAACCTCATCCACGAAGGTGCCATCGGGCTGATTCTCACTGGCGTGATGATTTTGATTTTCCTTGGCAGTATGCGCGCCACACTCGGCGTTTTTCTCTCGATTCCACTTTCGGCGCTCGCAACTTTTTTTTCGTTGTCGCTCGGCGGAGGCACGGTGAATACGATGGTGCTGGGCGGACTGGCGCTGGCATTCTCCCGACTGATCGACAACTCCGTCGTCGTGCTGGAAAATATTTTCCGTCATCTCGAACTGGGCGAAACACCCGAGGTCGCCGCTGAGAAGGGCGGACGCGAAGTGGCGCTGCCCGTGCTGGCCGCGACACTTACCACGGCAGTGGTGTTTTTCCCGGTAACTTTTCTGTACGGCGTGAGCCGGTTCTTGTTCGTCGCCCTGGCGCTGTCCGTGGTGCTTTCGCTCTTCGCGTCCTACTTCGTGGCGCTCACGGTCGTGCCGCTGTTCTGCGCGAAATTCATCCGAGGCCATCAAATGCACGACGCGAACAAACCGGAGAAGTCGAAGTCGCGTGGTCAGCGTTTCAATGTCTGGTTCAACCGCAAGTTCCACAACTTGCTCGATGCTTATGAGCGATGGCTGGGCGTTGCGCTGCTGCGGCCAGCCGCCACGGTGGCGGGACTGACCGGCGCTTTTCTCCTGAGCCTCGGGCTGTTCCCGTTCATCGGCGTCGCCTATTTTCCGCGCACCGACCCGGCGCAATTTGTCATCAATCTCAAAGCCACGACCGGCACGCGACTCGAAAACACCGAGCAACTCGTGAAAAAAGTGGAGGACATCATTCGTGAAGAGGTCGCGCCGACCGACCTCGGCATCATCGTGGCCAACATCGGTGTCACGCCCGGTTTTTCTTCGATGTACACGCCGAACTCCGCGCAACATACCGCGTTTGTGCAAGCCAGTCTCAAAGAGTCCCACAAGATCGGCAGCTACGAATACATGAACCGTGTGCGGCGGCGGTTGGAAAAAGAGTTGCCGGAGATCAGCGCCTATTTCCAATCCGGCGGCCTCGTCGATGCCGTGTTGAACCTCGGTCTGCCCGCGCCGATGGACATCCAGGTGAGCGGATCCAAACTCGAACTCACCCATCAAACCGCCACGGAACTCGCGCGAAAAATGCGCGCCCTCCCCGGCGTGAGCGACGTGCTGGTGCCGCAGGATGTCGATTACCCGGCCTTGCAACTCGACATCGATCGCGAACATGCCAGTCAGCTTGGCCTGACCTCGAAGGAAGTTGTCGGCAACGTTATCACGGCACTGGCCTCCGACCAGATGATCGCGCCGAGCTACTGGGTTGATCCCAAAAGCGGCAACGATTACCTGCTCACGGTTCAATACCCTGAGAATCACGTGAAAACTTTCGAGGAACTTCAGGCCATTCCAGTGCGCGCGGCGACCAGGACCAAGACTGCCCGGCTTGATGCCGTGAGCGGTCTGCGGCACATCCACGCGCCGACCGAAGTGGATCACTATCAACTTCGCCGCGTCATTGATGTTTATGTGGCTCCTACGGGCGAAGACTTGGGAAAGATTTTGGGCGCGGTAAACAAAATTATCGTCGAGACAAACCTGCCCGAAGGCGTGCGCGTGACCGTGCGCGGTTCGGTGCAAGGAATGCAGGCATCGTTCAAAAGCTTTGGGCTGGGGCTGCTGCTTTCGGTCGTGCTCGTCTATTTGATCCTCGTCGCGCAGTTTAAGTCTTGGATCGATCCGTTGCTCATTCTTCTCGCCGTGCCGACGGGTCTGATCGGTGTGCTGATCACGTTGCTGATCACTGGCACGACACTCAACGTCATGTCGCTGATGGGCGTCGTGATGATGGTCGGGATCGTGGTGTCCAACAGCATCCTCATCGTCGAGTTCACGCACCGCCTGCGCGAGGACGGAAAGCCGCTGCGTGAAGCCGTGTCGCTGGCCTGCCGCGTGCGACTGCGCCCAGTGTTGATGACATCACTAGCGACGCTCATCGGCTTGCTGCCGATGGCCTTCAGCCTCGGGGCCGGCTCGGAAGCCTACGCGCCCCTGGCCCGCGCGATTATCGGCGGCTTGGCCGTTTCGGTCGTGCTCACCATCTTCATCGTACCGGCAGCGTATTTGATCGTCTATCGACACAGCGATCGCGATTCAAGCTCGCCTTCCAGTGTCACAACCGCTTCAACAGCGTCGCCCGATTGAAATCCCTCTTCCCAATCGCATGAGACGATTCACCTCGTTCTTGATCCTTTTGTTCGCTGTGGTTGTCCCGGCTACTGCGGAAACCAATGCACTTCCCCTGACTTTACACGATGCGGAAGAACTGGCGTTGAAGGTGCATCCGCGCATCACGATCGCGGAACTGCGCGCCCTCGTTGCCAAAGAAAGTGACATCGAGGCGCGGTCACCATTTTTCCCTTCGCTGACCGGCAACGCCACAGTCGTTGGTACCGATGGCGACAACAATCGAGTCGCGGCCGGAGGGCTGAACAACCCGATCATTTATGATCGAGGGGCTTTCGGCTTAACCGTCAACTGGCAGGTGTTTGACTTTGGACGAACCTGGAATCTGTTGGAGAGCGCCCGACTCCATGCCCGGGCCGCACAAAAAAATGTCGAAGCGACACGCGCCCAAATTTTGCTATTGGTGGACTTCGCCTACTTTTCATCGCTCCAAGCCAAAGCCGTGCGCCAGGTAGCCGAGCAAACGGTGAATACGCGTCAGTTGTTGCGCGATCAAGTAGCGTTGCTGGCCGCCAATCGGCTCAAGTCTGAACTGGATGTCAGCTTCGCCGAAACCGCGCTCGCCGAAGCCAGCGTGCTCATGTCGCGCGCGGAGAATGACGAAAAGGCCGCGCAATCCCGGCTGGCCGCGCTGTTGGGAGATCGGGAGGGTTATGTTCGATTGCTTGCCGACGAGCCGCCGCCGGCCGTACTGGCCGACGAAGTTCACTTGTTCATCGCCGCCGCTCTTGCCAACCGGCCGGAAGTGGCACGCCTGAGTCTGGAACGCGACGCCGCGAAAAAATTCGCCGATGCCGAACGGGCTTTGCATTATCCCGTCATCAGTGCCATCGGCGTCGGCGGATTGCTTCCCGAACATAACTCCAAACTGCCGGACAATTATCTCGCCGCCGGACTTAACCTGAGCCTGCCAATTTTCAACGGCTGGCAATTTGAATCGAGGCGCAAAGCGGCCCTGCTCAAGAGCAGGGTCGCTGCGGAGGAATTGCGCGGCGAAGAAGAGATCATCATCAGCGATGTCCGCGTGGCGTGGCTCAATGCGCGCAACGCCGCCGAAAGAGTTGGCCTCACCGAGAAGTTATTCCAAACAGCGAGCCGCTCGTTTGAACTCGCCGAGGCCAGGTACAAGGCCGGTATCAGTTCGCTTGCTGAACTTACCCAGTCACAATTGAACAAGACAACCGCAGAAGTCGCACTGGCCACGGCGCGATACGAACAACTCATCCAGCGGGCCGTCCTCGACTTCCAGACTGGACATAAGGCTGGCAGCCAAATGGCGAAGTAGGCGGCATCAGAATTTCCAACTGAGATCCGCCATGAAATGATTAGCACCGTTCACCGAACCTGCCGGGCTGACCTTGATTAACTCGTTCATATAGTAGGTCAGCGTGAAGGTAAGGGCGTCCGTGATGGAATAGTTGGCCTTGATCAAGTGGCCCTTCACATTGGTGCCGCCACGATAACCGGCCCCAGCCGGATTGGTGCCGCTGGTAAAACCTGCGCCGATGAGCTGCTGCTGATAGTAAGCCCCGTTATCGTCATCCACGACCTCTTCATACCAGGCATCCGCCTCGAGACGTTGATAGCGGTAAGAAAGATCCCACGCTCCCTTATGACCCGCTTTGCCGAACATGACTCCGCCCCAACGGCCTTCGTTCTGCGAAGGCGCGCCCGGATTCTTCATAAACTCGCCAGCCAGGCGAATTGGAAATTGTCCCTGGTAGAGCGGAAAACTGTCCAACTTGAAAGTGATGGCAGCGCTTCCTACGATGGGGTTGTAATTATTCGCCAGCAAGCCGTCGCCACCGCGCGTGTTCCCGTCGTTGACGTTTGGAACGATTGCGTTATCCAGATTGGACTTGTTCGCCAGGTTGAACGCCGAGATCCCGAGGGCTGTTTCGATTTTCTTCGTCCATTTCGCTTCCCAAACTAATTGGGCCCCGATCAGGAACGGGTCATGGCTTGGAGCGGGATTTGCCAGCGTGGCCTGGTTGAGTTCAGCAAGCGCAAAGAACGCGCCATTCAACTTGAGACCGTGCTTTTCGTTGAAGTTGTAGCCAGCCTGCAAAGCCGCGCCCTCGGGCTGATAATCCGGGTCAAGAATCATGCTGGAAACCTGAAACGGGTTGTCCATTTTTCCAATCGTTGCGCTGGCAGTCCACGTGCCATCATGCAGCGGAGTCCATTTCGCGTAGGCCACATCGATGTAAACAAATTTTCGCGAGCCGCCACCTTGAAGCGTGGTATTGGCGGAAACTGGATTGCCACCAAACCCGCCGGTCGCGTCGGCCGAAGCGAGGCGAAAACCAACTTCAAAGTCATCTTTCAGGGTCGCCACTACTCCGTAGCGTAGGCGGTAGCGATAGCGAGTGCGGTCAATGCTGGCCGGATTGTCGGAATTGAATGCTTCAATTCGCCCGCGGAAATCACCGTTGAATTTCAGGCTGCTGACCCAATCCGGCATGCCACTCTTCACCTGATAGGCTTTAGTGAATCCCTCATCGCTCTCCTGCTTCAGTGCGTTGGCTTCCTTGGTGCTCAAAATTCCTTTCTCCACCAGCTTGTCGAGCAACGCATCCACCGCCTGGCTGTGCGCCGCCTCGACAAACGCCGTGCTCGCCAACAGCGCGGCGGCCGCAATCCGCAGGTTTCGGTTCATCCTCCATCGCTTACTCGATTGTTTCATGTTCTGGTTATCCAAAGGTTGTCGTTTGTTCGCCGTTAAACTAAGGAAGTCAGGTTACGGACAAAGGTCGGAATTGTTACGAATCAGTTACAAACTCGTGCTGCAAAATCCTCCTGCTGCAATTGCGGCGCAAAATGCCCGTCGGCAGCGCACTTCGTCCATGTCCGCAACCTGTCACTCAAAGTCCGTTCAGTGTTTATCCGCGCCGCTTTTTCTGGCAGAAGCCGCTTCGGTCACATCCGTTGACTTGATTCCATTCGTCGCGCGTGCCGTCTGGAACACCGCGATGAAAAGCAACAGCGCGCCGAGAGGAACGAGCAAAATTCCCAGCCCTGGATCACCGCCGTAAATGACGATTCCTCCAACAAAAAATCCGCCCGGCAACAGCACACTCGCGCCGACGAGGCAGGCCGAAGCCACGCTCCGCCGGTTGGCCGGCCACTCGGTCAACGCTCGCACGGTCAATCCGAACGCGATGTTGATGAGGGCCAGCAAGGCCCCGTGCGCGTGCGCCAGCGTCCACATCAGTCGGCGTGTCGAATTGCTCACGTTCAAATAGGCGCCAACTTTGAATCCATGCAGCGCCTCCAACAAGATGCCCAGCGTCAAAAAAAACAACAGCGCCCACCAACCGCATCGCAGGTGTTTGCGGGCGCAAGCGGCAACTCCATCGTCAGGTCTATATTTCATGTCGTGTTTGGGGTTTCAAAAAAAATTCGCCTCGGTTCATACCGATTCGCAAGATTCACTCCTGCAAATCCATCGAGTGATCGTCGCGCTGCTTCAAAATTCGATCAAAGCGCTCTTGCTGCAAACCCGTGCCCGATTCAATCAAGATCCTCGCGCCGCTGCGATCCAACCGGCTCGCCGACGCCTGCCTCCAAATCCCGAGTGCGCTGGTTTGCGCCTTCGCGCGCTCATTCGGTGACGCGACAAAATCATAGTTCAATTTTTCGTAGCCCTGCAGCCGTTGCAGCGAGCGCCCGGCGATGTAGCGCACCGCTGAATATGGATCGACGAGCAATTGCGCCAGATAAGGCGCGAGCCAGTCTTGTCCCGAAACCATTTTTGCCACGTCCCAGCCCATGCTGTAGGCGATGAGCGCGCGCTGACCGGCGTCGCCTTTGAGCAACCACAACACGGCGGCGGAAATTTCTTTTTGTTCCGTCGTTAATTCCACCGGCGCGAGGTTGTACCACTCCTTCAAATGCTGCGCCGTCCAGCCGAGACTTTGATCGAGATGACACAAGTTGCAGGCGTTGGGCCGGCCCGTCTGGACGCTGCTGCTCACGCTGGGACTGTCGATCTTGTGACTGCGAATCGCTTTCAACAGCCCGTAAGTCGTGTACGGCATGTGGCAGTTGTAACATTCGCTGCCGCTCGAACCCGGCGCGTGATGCGTGTGCTCGCGAATTTTTTTGCGAAACGAATCGTGGCATTGCAGGCACGCTTCGCTCGTCTCCATCTTCGCGGCCAATTGATCGTCGGGCTTGCTCGCGTGCGCCGAATGACATGAGACACAACTCAATTCGCCCCGTTCGTGGCAGGCCGAGTCCACGAGGCCGTTATACTCGCGGCCCGAAACGCGCACCATTCCGTCCGACCAATAATGCTCTTCCACAAATTTTGGACTTTGCTTCAGCCGTTCACTCAACCAGACCTTTTGGCTCGCGAGCGCGGGACGGACAACTGGCGTTGTTTCATTCAAATCCTGGCCCGGACGAAAACGAAATCCATGAGCGTTAAAATTCTCCGCCGCTGGAATCCATTTGATGCCGTGGCACTGCCCGCACGCTTGCGAAGAAACTTGTTTATTCGACCGCTTCGGATTGAAAACCGTCACGTCGCCCTTGTTCTCACGATGCGCCAGGTACCGACGCCGCAGATCGTGATTCACACGCACGTGTTCCTCGGCGGGGCCGTGGCAGGCTTCGCAGGCAATGCCGAGTTCACCTGCACGCGTGTCCACGGTGCCCGTGCGCGCGTCCACTTGCGGCTGGCCGCCGGTGCTGTGGCATTTGATGCAATTAACGTTCCAGATGTGGTCAAACGGCGGGAAGGTCGGGTCGCGCAGAAACGTGTCATGCACCGGCACCCAGCGCTGGTCGGCGATCAACCAAGCAAACGGAAAGAGCCGCTGCAAATTTCCCACACGGCTCGACACCCAGTAAATCTGCATGTGATGCGAGCCGGTGAGCAAACCAACTCGCTTCCAAACCCGCGGCGCGGGCGCGAGCGTGCCGAGCTTCGCGCGCTGGGCATTCACCGGGTCGCTTTTCCAATCTGGATCCGGCATCTCGACCCAAAATTCCTCGCCGCGTTTCTCCAGCCGGTAGGTTTCGCCGTTCAACTCGAGTGGCGTGACGTCAAAGCGCCCGACCACCGCGCTGAGTGAGGCGTACTGCGTCATGGTGCGATGAAACGTACCATGCCAACTCGCGTATTGATCGGGATGACACGAAGCGCATTGGTCGGAAGAAAGGTAACCATCCGGCCGGCCCTGGCGCGGCACCGTTTTGAGAAATGCTTCACGAGTTGAAGCACGCAGAAATTGTTTTCGCTCCCAGAAGCCCGCGCCCAAAACAGTCAACGCGACGACGCTCAAACCCGCTCCCCACCTCCACGCATTCGATCTGCGTGTCCGCGTGAACAGCGGCAGGAGCACGAACGGCACGAGCAACAGAAACAACAGCCATTCCAAATTCATACGGGCTTCGCGTCACAGAATAATTTCAACGCCCGTCCTAGTGAAGCACTTTAAGCTCGCCCGAATTGTTCACTTCGATCTCCCGCGCCTGCACTGGGATTGCCGTCGTCGTTGTTTTGCCGCCGGGCCAACGTACTTGCATCGCGGTTGGCGCACCGCGCCCGTTCATTACTTGCACCGCGCTGTCCTGCGACCAATAACCGGAACCGAGATGAACTTCCCGCGCCGGGCCGGCTACTTCGCCGATCAGCAAGCGCGCCACCGCGCCGACGCCCGTCGAGTTGTGCGGCCCCGCATTCAACCGCACGCGTAAACCCGGCTTGGCGCCGACGTTCCGGAACAATTTCGTCGCCGCCGCATTTTGCGCGACCACCAAATCCACTCGCCCATCGCCATCGAAATCCGCCAGCGCACAGCCGCGTTGCTCGCCGAAAATTTTGATGCCACTCGCCGAACCGCTCATCGCCGAAAAATTCCCCGCGCCGTCGCCGCGCAACCAAAGGCCCTGCCCGGCGTCGTAGCGCGACGTCTCCCATTCTTGATCGAAAAAATTTTGACTGAGAAAAATATCCTCGTGCCCGTCGCCGTCGAAGTCACCGACGCACACACCGAAAGCCGGCGCGAATTGCGCTTCCACGGGCAACGGTTTCGCTTCAAAGCGGGAGCCGCGATTCAAAAACACCATCGAATCGAGCGTGGTCGCACTCCATTCCTTTGCGCGAACAAAATCGTCTCCCAAAATCTCCGCCACGCTCGCTGCCGCGAAGGCGCGAAAACTGGCTGTCCTGCCGATCAAGTAAGGAACCGCCTTCGTCACCGTTTCCCAATCCCGCCACGGAACGATTTTGTTCATCGCGCGATCGAAGTGCGCCTCGATCACGTCGAGCGTGCCGTTGCCGTCGAAATCGCCGTAGTAAATCCGCAACGGCTGTTCGAGGTGCGTTCGGTATTTTGTGTTGCGACCCCAGTTCGAGGCGATGATGTCGAGCCGCCCATCGCCGTCCACGTCACCAGTAGTCACGCCGTTCCACCAGCCAGTGAACTTGTCCAAGCCGAAATCCTTCGTCGCTTCGACGAATTGCCCGGTATCGTTTCGGAAAATGCGAACCGGCCCCCACTCGCACGCCAGAATCAGATCCGCGTCACCGTCGCCGTCGATGTCACTGAATACCGCTGCGCTTACCAGGCCAATCTTGTCCAAACGCGCGCTGTTCATTTCATCCAACTCAAATTTGCCATCCACATTGCGATAGAGGCACGACGAAGCCGCTTCAGGATAGCGCCCTGCAAGCACGCGGCCGCCGACAAACAGATCCAAGTCTCCATCGCCATCAATGTCTGCCAGCGCGATCGCGCCTACGCTCGCTACCCGCGCCGGCAGCAGATTTTCGATCTCCTTGCGTTTCAGATCGTAGGCGCGCACGCACGCGCCATTCGTCTTGCCGTCTTCGTAGTTCGCCGCGCCGACGAAGACCACCGCGTCACCGGGATTCGGCGACCAGCCAAGAATCGTTGTTTGATCCCGCGCCACCGCACCCGTTCGTTGAAGTTCTTCAATGGGTTGAAAACCGCCGCGCGTGTCGTTGCGGAAGACCGCCAGCCGGCCACCTTTGCCACTCCCAATCAACAAATCGTCCCAACCGTCGCCATCGAAATCAAACCACGCCACGCCTGGCCCGAGCTGGCTGAGTCGTTTCGGCAACAACGGCTGGCGCTCGAAATCATCGAACGGCTCGTCGTGATGAACGTGCGCGATCAACGCGCTCACGTCTTGGAAAAAAGCCGGCGTGTTCGTGACGGCGGCGTTTTCCTTTCCACGTGCGCCTTCGTTGGCGAGCGTCGTCGCCGTCGTCGTCGCACCCGCATCGTCGATTTCGTAAACACGATTCGCGCGCGCGTGCGCCACCACACTCCGCTGTCCGCCACGCCAGTTGACTTCAATCGTCAAATCGTTTGTGAACGATCCCGCCGCAAAGACACGCATCGCCTCGTCGCCGGAAAGATAACGGCCGCCGCAAATCATCTCCTGGCTTTGCGCCACCGGCCCACCGAGCACGCGAACTCGCGCGCCGACACCGGCCGTGTTCGGCGCACGCCCTTTCAGGCGCACCGCGACACGCGACGCGGCGGTGTCATTCCGATAAATCCCGGCGGGCGCATTCAGATTGTTGATCACCACGTCCAGATCACCATCGTGATCCAGATCAGCCAGCGCCATTCCATGTGAGACACCAATTGCTTCGAAGCCCCACGCCGCGCCGATCTCCTCGAATGTCAGGTCGCGGCGATTACGAAACGCAAGTTTGGCCCGCTCAAGATGAGGAAACTTGAGAAGGTTTTTTTGATGTTCCTCGGCCGACGCGCGCGAGCTGGTGGCGGACACTTGCTTCAACATGTCGCCGTCGAGCACATCATGGAAATTTCCCGTCGCGACGAGTAAATCCTCGTAGCCGTCCAAATCGACATCGAGAAAGACGGCACTCCACGACCACTCGCTGGCGGGCAATCCGGCGAGATGTGCAATCTCCGCAAACGTGCCGTCACCGCGATTCAAAAAAAGCGTGTTGCGATTCACTTCAGGGCGATTGTCGATTGCGCCGAACGGCGACGCGACTGCTTCGCGCAAAATCCGCGGCCGCTGACGCAACGTCATTTGATGATCGCGGCTCAACATGTCCGCTACAAAAAAATCGTCGAACCCATCACGATTGATGTCCGCGAAATCTACCGTCATCGACGAGCCGCTGCCGTGACGCAGTGCCAGTTTCGGAATCGCGCGGAATTTCCCGTGGCCATCGTTCATCCATACGCGATCCGGGAAAAAAAGGTAATCGTTGCACACGTAAAGATCCGGCGCGCCATCGCCATTCAAATCGCGGAACATGACGCTCAAGCCCCAGTCCTGCGGCGGGCCGGTCAGCGCGTTGCCATCTTCGTTACGAAAAGATCCATCCGTCCACGACGCTGGAACAAAATGGCCTTTGCCGTCGTTCAAATAGAGAAAGTCCGCTTCGCCTTTCTCAATCAACGCGCCGGCGGGCGCCCCGTTCTGGGTGGTGACGATCGCGGTGAAACGGTCAGCCGGCGTAGCGACGGGCTTACCATCGACCATTTTGATCTGCGGCGCGACGCCCGGCGGCGCGTCCTTGAAATTCGTCGTGCGATAATTTGTCACGTAGAGATCCAAGTCCCCATCGCCATCCACGTCCGCAAGCGCGAGCGACGTGCTGCCAAATTTCCGAATCAACCCGGACTCGTTCAATTCGCTGAAATGACCCTTGCCGTCGTTGAGAAAACACCGCGTGCCCGCACCGATGCCGTTCACAAGCAGATCCAAGTCACCGTCGCCATCGACATCCGCGAAGACCGCACCCGTGGAAAATTGACCGACACAAGCCACGCCCGCGCTCGCCGTGATGTCTTCAAACTTCCAGTCGCCAAGATTACGGTAGAGCACGTTCGGCCCGTCGAGCCGGCAGAAGTAAATGTCGCACCAGCCGTCGCCGTCGATGTCGCCCAACGCGACGCCGGAGCCATTTTCCAAAATCCGATTCTCCGCCGCTTGCGCTTCCGTGAGTCGATTGGAAAATGTAATCCCGGTCGTTGCGGACGGTAGAAGCGTGAATCCGACTTTTTCACTTGGCGGCGGCGACAACTCGGCCCAGCGATAGCCAGCGGCAGATTGCCACTTCAACTCAGCTGAATTCAGCGAGAGGCAACACGCCACGATACAGAACACGCGGGACCAAATTGCAAAGCGCGCCCGACCGCAAGAAGCTCGTCGAAAAACAGGGCGCAGCGTTTCGTCGCTCACTTCACGACTTTCAGTTTCCCCGTTTCATCGACGGCAATTTCGCGCGCGTTCGGTTGCAAATTGGTCGTCAAAGTTTTCCCGCCGGGCCAACGCACCCACACTTGCGTCGCCGCTTCTGGAGTCCCCAGCACTTGCACCGCACTGTCCTGCGACCAGTAGCCAGAACCGGCGTGAACCTCGCGTGTCGGGCCGAATTTTTTGCCGAACATGAGCCGTACACTCGCGCCCACGCCAGTCGGATTTCCGGGCGGCCCGGCCAGACGCACGCGCAAGCCGGGCTTCGCCGTCACGTTGCGAAACAATTTTGTCGCCGCTCCATTTTGAGTGACGACGAGATCAACTCGCCCGTCTCCGTCAAAATCACTCAACGCGCAACCACGCTGTTCGCCATACACTTTGATGCCGCTGTCCTGCCCCGCGACCGGCGACAAGCCGCGTTTGCCGTCGCCGCGCAGCCAGAGGCCGCGTCCAGCGTCATTGCGTGAACTCTCCGGTGTGGTCGCGAAAAAATTCTGACTCAGAAAAATATCTTCGTTTCCGTCGCCATCCATGTCGCCGACACAAACCCCGAAGGCCGGTGCCCATTGCGCTTCACGCGGCAACGGTGCCGCTTCAAAATGATCGCCTCGATTGAAGAAAACCATCGAAGCCAGCGTGCTGGCTTCCAGCGCGCCGCCGTTTTTAAGATTGTCTCCAAAAATTTCCATCACACCGGCAAGACCGTATGCTTCGTAAGTTGCAACTTTTTCGCGCACGAATGGCAGTGTGGTCGAAATGGCGCGCAAACCGCGTTCGGGAACTTCCTTCTGCATCGTCTCGTCGAAATGGCTCTCGATCAAATCAACCGATGTGTTGCCGTCGTAGTCGCCGAAATAGAGATGATCGGGATGCTGCGGCGTCGGCCGATACTTGCTGTTGAGTCCCCAGTTCGACGCGATGATGTCGAGCCGGCCGTCGCCATCGATGTCACCGGTCGTCACGCCGTTCCACCAACCGTTGAACTTGGCGAGGCCGAGTTGCTCCGTCGTTTCGGTAAACTTGCCGTGATCGTTCTTAAAAACACGCACCGGCCCCCATTCGCACGCGAGAATCAACTCCGGAAACCCATCACCATCAAGATCGCTGAACACCGCACCGCTAACCAAGCCCACTTTTGCGAACAACAAATTGTTTTGCCCGTCGAGTTGCAATTTTCCGCTCTCGTTTCGGAATAGCAACGAAGCCGCCGCCTCGGGATAACGTCCCGGCACGACGCGCCCGCCGACAAACAAATCCAGATCACCGTCGCCATCGACGTCGGCCAACGCCAGCGGACCCGTGCTGCTGAGTTGGCCGGGCAGACTGTCATCCGTCACCTTGTTTTTGAGATCGTAAATCCGCGCAACGGAGCCGTTGGTAAAACCATCTTCGTAATTCGCCGAACCAGCGAGCAGCGCAGTCGCGCCCGGCGACGGCGTCCAGCCGAGCACGGTCGTTTGGTCGCGCGCGACCGGAGTCGCGAACATCGCGTCGGCCAGCGGCGTGAAACCGCCGTGGCCGTTGTTTTGGAACACGGCGAGTTGCCCACCCCGGCCACTACCGATGATCAAATCGTCCCAACCATCGCCGTCCACATCGAACCAACTCACGCCGGGGCCGAGTTGGCCGAGACGGTTGGGCAGCAGCGGCTGGCGCTCAAAATCATCAAACTGTTCCTCGTGATGCACATGTTTGATCAGGTCGCTGACGTCCTGAAAAATCGGTTTTGGTGTTGGCGGAGCGCTCGTCGGATTTTCCGTCGCACCCGTTTCGGCAATTTCATAAATCCGATTCGGCGCAGCGTGCGACACGACGCTCTTTTTCCCGTTCCGCCAAATGACTTCAATCGTCAAATCGTTCGTAAGCGAACCGGCAGCAAAGACGCGCATCGGATCATCGCCTGACATGTAGCGTCCGCCGCAAATCATCTCCTGCGTCTGCGTGACCGGCCCGCCAAGCACTTTGATTTTAGCGCCGATGCCTTGCCGATTCGGCGGCAGTCCTTTAAGGCGCACGGCCACGCGCGGCTTCACGCCGTCGTTTCGATACACGCCAGCGGGCGCGTTCAGGTTGTTGATGATGACATCCAGATCGCCGTCGTTGTCGAGATCCGCCAGCGCCATTCCCTGCCCGATGCCGACGGTGTTGAATCCCCACGCCGCGCCCACTTCTTCAAAGGTCAAATTACCGCGGTTGCGAAAAATCAATTTCGGCGAGGCCAGCGGCGGAAATGCCTTCATCAATTTGCTGATGTCCGCCTGCGTGACTTCTTTCGCGGATTTCGCCGCTTCGATGCGTGCGCCCATGTCGGCGTTTTGAAAATCGCGAAGCTGGCCGTTGCTGACCAGAATGTCCTCGTAGCCATCCAGATCGACGTCTAAAAAAATCGGCCCCCAAGACCAATCGGAGGCTTCGACGCCCGCAAAGTAGGCAATCTCGGCGAACGTGCCGTCGCCGCGTCCTATCTGCAGCGTATTGCGGACGAGTTGGGGCCGATTCTCAAACACACCCGGCGGCCACGTCGCCGGACGCGACTCGCTCATTTGCGTGTGTCGCTTCGAGTGTTCGCGACTCAACATATCGACGACAAAAAAATCCACGTTGCCATCCCGATCCAAATCGCCGAAATCCACGCCCATTGAAAACGTGCTCGTGTTCCGCAACGCGACCCGCGACAGGGCGCGGAATTTTCCCTTGCCGTCGTTGATCCAAATCCGATCCGGCGTGAACAAATCGTTGCATACGTAAATATCTGGAGCGCCGTCACCATTCAAATCATGGAACTGCACTGCGAGTCCCCAATCATGAGGCGCGCCGCGCAACGGGTGCCCGTCTTCGTCGAGGAACGATCCGCCCGTAAACGAAACCGGCGTGAAATGGCCTTTGCCGTCGTTGAGATAAAGCACGTCCGGTTCGCCGTATTCGAGAATAACTCCCGAGGGCGTCATCACAAATCGATTCGTCAATTCCGGCGTCGTCGTTGGCACGCCATCGACCAGCGCAACCACCGGACGATCATTCACCATCTGGATGCGAAACTTGGTGCGCGGATTGTCCTTGATCGTCGTTGGCCGGAAATTCGCGACATAAAGATCCAAATCGCCGTCGCCATCGATGTCCGCCAGCGCCAGCGACGTGCTGCCGGTGCGCGAACTCAAACCCGCAGCCATGGTCGCTTCCTGAAAATGCCCTTTGCCGTCGTTGAGAAAAAGCCGCGTGCCGCCGCCGAACGAATTGACGAGCAGATCCAAATCACCATCGCCATCGACGTCGGCAAAGGTCGCGCCGGTCGAATCCTGCCCGGCACACGCGACGCCCGCCGCCGCCGTCACATCTTCAAATTTCCAGCCGCCAAGATTGCGATAGAGAACATTCGGCCCACCGAGATGGCAGAAATAAAGATCACACCAACCGTCGCCGTCGATGTCACCCGCCGCAACGCCGGAACCACTGAGGAGATTACGATTTGTGATCGAGCGTTCGTCCGGAAGATCGTTGGCAAACGTGATGCCGGTCTGCGTAGGCGGCAGCAGCGTGAAACCGGTTTTGCCAGACTTCGGCACGGGCAATTCCGCGCTGCGGAATCCATCGCCGGTTTTCCATTCAAGCGCGCGCGCAGACGTTTGGAAAAGCAGTGGGACCGTCAGAAAAAGAACGGCAAGCGCGCAACGCGAATTGGAGAACGACATAATCAGCGCTTCACTTTTACCGCACCGTCGGGACTCACCACAATCTCTTTGGCTCCGCCCAGGATCGGCGAAGTGGTGGATTTGCCGCCGGGCCAGCGCACCAAAATACCAGTCGGTGGCTCCGGCGTGCCGAGCACCTGGACTCCGCTGTCCTGCGACCAATAGCCGCTGCCAGCGTGGATCTCGCGCACCGGCCCGGATCGGTCGCCGAATATCAGCCGCAAGCTCGCGCCCACCGCGTACGTGTTGCCAGCCGGGCCTTGCAGCCGCACGCGCAGCCCCGGCTTTGCGCCAACGTTGTGGAAAAGTTTCGTAGCCGCCCCATTTTGCGTCACGACCAGATCAACTCGCCCATCGCCATCGTAATCACTCAACGCGCAACCGCGTTGCTCGCCATAAACCAGCACTCCGCTCTCCGGCCCGTTCATCGCCTGCAGGCCACCTTTGCCATCGCCGCGCAACCACAAGCCGCGCCCCGCGTCGCACCGAGGCATCTCGGCTTGCGCATCAAAAAAATTCTGGCTGAGAAAAACGTCCTCATTGCCGTCGCCATCAGCGTCGCCGACTGAAATGCCGAACGCGGGCGCAAGCTGCGCGTCGAACGGCAGCGGTCGCGCTTCAAAATGATCTCCTCGATTCAGAAAAACCATCGACGCAAACGTATCCACGCGGAGTTCCTTCGCGGCGCTCATTCGGTCACCGAGAAACTCCGCGACACTGGCTTCTGCGTACGCGGCAAAGGTCGGCGTGCGTTCACGCACCCACGGCAGATTTTTCTCAACTTCCTTCAAACTGCGGAACAGAACGACTTTATTCATTGCCGACTCGAAGTAAGACTCGATCATTTCAACGCCGCCATTGCCAGCGAAATCACCATAAAACAGCCGCACGTTGGACGCGCCCTGAGTTTGGTAGCGTTGGTTCAATCCCCAGTTGCTCGCGATAATGTCCGGCCGGCCGTCACCATCGAGATCGCCTGTCGTCACGCCATTCCACCAGCCGCGAAATTTCCCCAACCCAAGCTCGTCGGTCGCTTCGGCGAATTGGCCATTTTGATTTCGGAACACGCGCACCGGCCCCCACTCGCACGCGAGAATCAGTTCGGGAAAACCATCGCCGTCGAGATCGCTGAACACCGCGCCACTCACGAGGCCGAGTTTCTCAAAGCGTTGCGCGGGCACCAGCCGGCCGCCTTCGTTCTTCATCAACAGAGACATCGCCGGTTCGGGATACCGGCCCGCGATCACGCGCCCCCCGATGAACAAATCCAAATCACCATCGCCATCCACATCCGCCGCCGCGAGCGGGCCGCAACTGGCAGTCGGCCCAAGAATGCTGTCGCCAGCCACTTTGCGTTTGAGATCGTGGATGCGAATCCAGCCGCCATTCGTCGAGCCATCTTCGTAATTGGCCGCGCCGACGAGCAGCGTTGAACCAAACCCGAGCACTGTCGTCTGGTCGCGCGAAACGGGCCGGTTAAACGGCGCTTCAGTCATCGGCGAAAAACCGCCGTGACCGTCATTGCGAAAAACCGCGAGTTGTCCACCCAAACCGCTCGTGATGATCAAATCATCCCAGCCATCGTCATCCACGTCATACCACGCCACGCCGGGGCCGAGTTGACTCAGCCGCTTCGGCAACAAACTCTGCCGAGCAAAATCATCGAACGCTTCCTCGTGATGCGTGTGTTTGATCAAGTCGCTCACGTCTGCGAACAGCGGCATTGGCTGCTTTGCCTCCGGCTCTTTCACCAAAGTCGCCGTCGCTTCGTCGATTTCGTAAGCTCGATTTGGCTTTGCATCGGCTGCGACGCTTTTTTTCCCATCACGCCAAGTCACCTCGATGCGCAGTTGGTTCGTGAGCGAACCGGATGCGAACGTCCGCATCGCCTCGTCACTCGACAAATAGCGGCCGCCGCAAATCATCTCCTGGCTCTGCGGCACCGGCCCACCGAGCACTTTAATCTTCGCGCCGATACCGTGCGTGTTCGGCGACCGTCCGCGCAGACGGACACTCACGCGCGGCGCGACTGTTTCATTTCGATAAATCCCAGCCGCGCCGTTCAAATTGTTCACGACGACATCGAGATCACCGTCGTTGTCCAAATCCACGAGCGCCATTCCGTGTGAGACGCCAGGCGTGTCGAACCCCCACGCGGCGCTGACTTCTTCAAACGTCAAATCGCCGCGATTGCGAAAGGCGATCTTGCCGGTGTCCAGTCGCGCGAACATTTTATTCAAGGTGAGCAGTTCGAGGCCGGACATTTTTTTGTTCGCCTTCATCGCCTCCGCGCGTGCGGACACATCAGCATTCATCGCGTCGCGTTCGTGGCCGCTCGTGAGCAGCAGATCTTCATAACCGTCGAGATCGACATCCAAAAACGCAGGCGTCCACGTCCACTCGGAAGCATGCAGGCCGCTGAATTGCGCGATCTCAGCGTACGTTCCGTCACTGCGATTCAGCAAGAGCGTGTTGCGCGAGTACGGCGGTCGGTCGTCGATCTGGCCGATTTTCAAAAAGCTCGGCACGAGATCGCCTACCTGAATTTGCCGGCGGCGATGATCGCGGCTCAACATGTCGGCGACAAAAATGTCATCGAAGCCGTCGCGATTCAGATCGGCGACATCGACGCCCATCGAGAACATGCTCGTGGTGCGCAACGCCAGCCGCGGCAGCGCGCGAAATTTGCCTTTGCCGTCGTTGAGCCAGATGCGATCCGGCGAACGAAAGTCATTGCACACATAAATGTCCGGCGCTCCGTCGCCATTAAGATCGCGCATCATGACGGACAATCCCCAATCGTACGGCGGCCCAGTCAACGGCTTGCCTTCCTCGTCCAGAAAGGTTCCATCGGTGAACGAGAGTGGCGTGAAATGACCTTTGCCATCGTTGCGAAAGAGGACATCGACTTCGCCGTTCTCGATGATTTTTCCATTCTCCTGCATCGTGAAGCGGCCGACCAAATCCGGATCCGTCGCCGGACGGTCGTTGAACGTCGCCACGACTGGTTTGCCATCGATATACGTGCCTTTGATGCGCGCCGACGGCTGATCGCGGACTGTGACCGTGCGGTAATTCGCGACGTAGAGATCCAAATCGCCGTCGCCATCAATGTCCGCGAGCGCGAGCGACATGCCGCCTTTGTTCAGGTTGAGCACGGCGGATTTTGTGAAGTGGCCTCGACCGTCGTTCAAAAATATGTGCGTGCCGCCAGCGACGGAATTTACAATGAGATCCAAGTCACCATCGCCGTCGATGTCGGCAAACGCCGCGCCCGTGGCATCCAGATCCGGACAAGCGACACCGGCGACGGCGGTGATGTCTTCAAACTTCCAGTTGCCCAGATTGCGAAACAATTTGTTCGGCCCGTCCAGTCCGCAAAAATACAAATCACACCAGCCGTCGCCATCGACATCGCCCGCTGCGACACCGGAGCCGTTCAACAGAATTTGATTTGTGAGAGAGCGCTCGACCGACAGCAGGTTCGTAAAGTTGATTCCGGTCGCGCTCGCGGACAGCAGCGTGAAGCCAGTTTTGCCAGCCGCTGGGACTACGAGCGGCGCGCTGCGGAAGCCATTCGACGACTCCCACTCAAGCCCGTTGCCGTGCGCGAAGAAACCGAGAAGCTCACCCAAAAGCACGCCGATGAACGCAAGTCCAACTCTCCGCAATTTCGATGGAACATTCACCGTCTTGCCAAGTGGCCGCTCATTTTGAAGTGCGCAGTTTATTGCGCAAGATCACCACGGACGGGCCGATGGTTTCCCAATCGCGCATGAGAAACTCAGGCACTTCCGTTGGCCCATAAATGTGCGAGCCGAGGACGATGTCGATGTCTCCGTCGCCGTCGATGTCCCCGGCGTCCATCGTCAGCCAGCGGCCGGAAATGCACTCCCGGAAGGTCGAAGGATTGAAACGCAAACCGCCCTGATTCTCCAGATAGACAAAACTCTCCGTTGGCTTGCTCTCGTAATCAGGAAAAAACGAAATCGCCGCGATGTCCAGATCGCCATCTCCGTCAAAGTCGCGCGCCACGGCTTTGAACGCGCCGTTGAGTGGAAAAAAGAACGCCTCCTCGAATCGATTTTCACCTTGGTTCAAATAGATGCGGATGCCGTGATAGCGCTTGAGTGGCGAGGGGTATTCGCCATTGTCGCCGTTGGTCACCAGCAAATCCGGGCGGCCATCGCCATTGAAGTCCGCCATTTCAAAATATGTGTGGCCGTAAAGCGGATGCTGTTTGAAGACGGTCGTTGGCGCGAAATTTCCGCGGCCGTCGTTGGTCAGGATGAACAGTGTCTCGTTTTCCTGGGCGACGAGCACCGCAATGTCCGGAAACCCGTCGCCGTTCAAATCCCGCACGACCGAGCGGAGCGCGCCGGATTTGGGAATCAACACATGCTCGCGGTATTGGCCATCGCCCAGATTTTCGTACCAGGAAAATCGGCCGACAATGTTGCCGTAAATCGAGATGACAAAATCGACTTTCCCATCGCCGTTCAGATCGGCGAACTGCGTGTCCGTCGTGCGGGGAAGGTCTTTTAAAATGATTCGTCCGAGTTCGAGGCCGATCTGCGTCTTTTCCAAAAGTTGCAACGCGCCGAGGGGATTTTCCGTCGGCAGAAAACTTCCGATCATCGTCAGGTAAGTCCCTTGCGCCGTTTCCGCCAGTGCGACGGGGACGTTCGAAACATTGAGCGACGAAAGAATTTTGCCGTTGGAATCCAGCACGTCGAGCGACTTCGCATCCGCGTCACCGACATAGATGCGCTTTTGAGTTTCGTTGATCTGCACGAGCGTGGTGGCGGGCGGCGAATGCTTGAACGCCGGCTTTTCCAGTTTGAATAGATTAGTCAGACCAACCTCAATTTCCGCGTTTGAGGCTTGTGGAAGCGCCTGCTCCGGTGCTTTGGCAACGTAGAAATCGACGATGCGCTCAAACTGCTCCAGCGGCAGCACGGGCTTCGTGGGGAACCGCCCGCTGGCCTTAAGCCATTTGGCGTCCTTGTTGCGTTCGATCGACTCGGGTGCCAGGCCCAGCCAAACTCTCATGCGCGGCAGGGTCTGCTCACGCCATGTCTTCTTGTCGAGCAGGTCGGGACGCGGCAGCACGTGACAAATCTGGCAGTAGATCTGCGCCAGTTGGGAGCCGGTCGCGCCTTCGGGCAAACGGGGAATATTCTGAAGATCTGGTTGCGTAACAATGTTCGGCGCAGGAATGGTTGCGGCGTTGATCAGCCAAGCATCGCACAAAACCATCGAGGCAAGCATCAATGCACCAACTCGCTTTCCATGAACCAACAACAATGTGCGTCGCAACTGGAACATGGTTTGAGTCTTCAATGCTTCGTGCGATTTTTCAACAAATGAAAGGAGCGAACATGCCCTGAAAAAAAAGAGGCCGGACTTTCGTCCGGCCTCTTCGTGAATGATGTCAAACGTCGCTATCGCTTCGCTTTGTAGAACTTGGCGCCTTTGCTGGTGTCGGCCGTAAAGGGACTGGTCGCTCCAGCCACATCGGCGAATGTGCCGTTGACCGTGTCCGAACCTTGAAGAGTGCCTTCAAAGGTAATGACGACTTTGCCAGCGACAACAGCGACGCTCAACTTGGGAGCGCCCCCACCGTTGGAAGCAGCAGCAGCCGGGATGAACATGATGTAATCAATGTCCTGGTTTGCACCTGGGAGGGCGGTCCATCGGATGGTTTTCTTGCCGCCCCAACCTTTAATCACCACTGGCTTTCCAGCGTCGTCAACCAGCGGGAAGTATTCCATGCTATCCCAGCCCGCAGTTGCGCGCTTAGGATTGAACTCGCCAATTTTGGAGAGGGTTTGATTGGCCGTGCCAAAGCCCGCCGTTACTTCATCGAGCTCGGAATGAATCGGATTGCCACCGGAGGACAAGCGGCCATAGATGTTGTAGTCCGCCGCCGCCGGGAAGGTGCGGGAGTAATTCTGCCAATCGCCGTCATCGTTCCAACCGACTACGTGATTGACAGTAACGTCGAAGGAGCCACGAGGAATGCCATCGGGGTGCTGATTCGGTTTGCCGGCCGCGACTGCTGTATTGGGGCGATAGGGCTGGCCAGCGTTGCCACCGTTATGCCAATCGATGTCGGCATCTGCATCGGTTCCCAAATCACGGAAATCACCGCCGGGATACTTGCCGGTCATTCCAATGGGCTTGTCCGTGATAGTCTTTCCGCCACCGTAATCGAAGTCTTCCGCTTCGATGAACAGGGTGCCTTTGATGAACAAGGCGGCACTGGCCGAAACCGAACCCTCACCATTACTAACCGTCACTGTGTAGAGTCCAAGATCCGAAATGGCCACATTGTTGAGGGTGTAGGACGCACTAGTCGCACCGGCGATGGCCGATCCACCATGAGACCACTGGTAGGTCTTTGGATCTTCCCCAACTGTGGACTCCACCGTGAAGGTCGCCGAGCCACCGATGGCGGCTTCGGTTCCAGCGGGCTTCTTGGTGATAACGGGCGGGCCAGCAGTCGGGTCTCCTTGAGTGGAGAGGAACGACCCTGGAATCGGGGACAACAGCGACGCTGCCGTGGTATCACCTGCTTTCCGCCAAGCGACTTGGGCATAATCACCACCACCACCTTCTTTCCAGAGCACCTGGACATAGTAAGACTTGCCGGCCGTCAGTTTGATGGGCGCGGCGGTTGTCCGGGGATCGCCGGGTTCCTGGAACGCCGCGCAACAGCCCGTCTCTTCGGCAATTTGCGCCAAATTCGCCGGCTTGTCATCCGTGCTCAACCACAATTGCGAGGCGTCATCGCTGCGGAGGAAGAAGTCGTAGTTCGCCGTGTCTGTGGGCGTCAACAAAGCCGTCATCCGGCCGCCGTAATTCTCGTGGCTGTCATCCGCATAAACGGTCCGCGTATCCAACGCGGTAGCGAGGGACTTGAAAGTCGGTGAATCCGGATATCGCGCATCCGACGTCAGGGCATCAACCGCAGTGGTGCCGATATTATCCCAAGTTTCAAAGGTCGCATAACCTTTGAGCGGAATCAGCGCTTCAGCCAGCGTGGTAACCGAGAGAGGCGCAGTTTTGGCCGCTTTATTTTGCGAAGGGTCAATAGCTTCAACTGCATAGGAGTAGGTCTTGGTCGGCGAGACCGCCCGGTCGGTATAAGTGGGGGACACGCTCGTAGCCAGCAATGTTCCGTCGCGATAGATGTTGTAACCAACCCGGCCTGAATCGTCAGTCGCCGGATCCCACGTCAGCACGACTTTTCGCGCTTTGATGCTGGCTGCTTTGAGGTTGGACGCTGCAGTAGGCGGTTTGGCATCGGTGGAGGCAGTCGTGGTGAGTTTGAGATTGTCGAAGTGAGTATGTTCATCAGCGCCACCGGTGCGTCCAGCGAGAACAATTCCACCCGGCGATGGGAAGAATGAGGTCTGAAAGTGGTCGAGGATCGTTTTACCCTTCCAGATCACCGTCAATTTGGACTGGTCGTCAAGTTCGACGCTCAGATGTTGCCAGCAGAGACCCGCCCAAGAGGCAGGCAAAAAGGCGGCACCAGGGAGTGTGCCGGCATTCTTGGCACCTGTGGTGGGATCTTCCCAGTAGGCAGTATCTCTCGGCCCGGTCTGCAGCGAGGTGGTATCGTTGCAATCCCCGTTGCGCGTGGGCATCCCGTAGCGCAGGACGGTCACATTGTCCACGCGAACGATGATGCCTTCGATGTCGGCTCCGTCGGGCAGGGTGTTTCCCGACCACGTATCGAAGCTGATCGCCAAGCCGGTCTTCGTGCCGGTTTCGACCGCGCCGGAAGTGGCGAAGTCGCTCGACGCGTGATTCACGAACACATCATCGCTACTGCGGGCAAAGTTAATACTGAAACCATCCGCCGCGCGCACGTTCTGTTGCGGATTTCCAATGCGCAGATCGGTTTCAAACTTGAACGCCGTCACGGTCTTTCCGCCGTCAATGTCGGGGAAGATCGCGATCGTGCTGGAGCTGCCGAGCGGCCAGGTGATGGCCAGGAAGCCATCCGGATTGCCGCCGGAATCCTTCCAATAGACGGAGTTGCCGGAATCATCGGCGAACCCGCTCTGGAACACTTGAATCGCGTTGGGACCCGTGGTGGGATCCGTTTTGAAGTCGTAAGTTACCGTGCCCGCGCGTGCGGAACCGAGGCCGAGCAACATGCCGACCGCAGCCAGCAGGCCGGGGACAAACCGAGCCTTCACTCCTCGCGGAGATGAAGCCAATCTGGGAGGGATAGTTAACGTATCTTTCATGACTTAGCTTGTTTTGAGGTTTTATGCTTTTAATGATGCCAGCCGGCAGACCGATAAAGACATCCGCCGGCAGTTCGCAAGACCTCAGCACTTGGTGCTGAAGCAAAGTCTGTTGGCATCGACATTTTCACTAGACCAATTTTTTTGGAACGCCGCACATCACAGCACACGGTGATCTCTTTTGCAAATAAAATTTTCTGCGACACATTTCTCGCATCACTCCGGCAGAAACGCTCAACCGGAATGCTTCGATCCAGCGCAACTTGACTGACGGTGACGTGACGGCCCGAAACCCGGCAATGCGCACCTCGTAGCAGTCGGTGCTTGCCCCGGCCAGCAAGTCCGACGGGCCGATCAGCAAAGAGGACTTTGCGTTCAGACTGAGCCGGAATATTCTGGACCATCGCTGAACCAGAGCAGCGGATTTTGCACGCACCGAGTCAGGATTGTTAAGACGCTTTCGTTGATAGCGCAATCGAGCGGGTGACCACCCGAAAACAAAAGAGGCCGGACTTTCGTCCGGCCTCAATTAGTTCCCACTGGACCAAACTACCGTCTGGCTTTGTAGAATTTCGCCGCTTTGGATGTATCGGCTGTGAAGGGACTTGTCGCCCCGGCCACATCGGCGAATGTGCCGTTGACCGTATCGGAACCTTGGAGCGTTCCTTCATACGTGATGACCACTTTGCCACCGGTGGCCGCAATGCCCAACTTGGGCGGATTGGTTGGGGGAGTAACAGCTTTTGCCGGTGAGAAGACGATGTAGTCGATATCGCCGTTGCCACCCGGCAACGTGATGCGCAAGGTGGTCAACCCACCAAGTTCGACCACAGCCAAGTCCTGAGTTCCCGGAGTCGTGAATGGGAAGATTTCCAACGTATCCCAGCCAGCGGTGGCACGGCCAGGTTTGATTTCCGCGAGGAGCTTGGTGGTCTGATCCGGTTTGGTTGGATCCGAGGTGACTTGCGCCAACTCGAAGTCGATCGGACTTCCACCCGATGAGACATGTCCAAAGACGTTGTACTTCGCGGCGGGTGTCGGGAATTTGCGAGTGTAGTTCTGCCAGTCACCCGCGTCGTTCCAGCCGACCGTCCACCAATCGGTCACATCGAAGTAACCACGGAAGGAACCAGCCGAGCCGTTTTCCTTGCCCGCCGCAACACCAGTTCCAGAACGATAGGCTTGGCCGGCGTTGCCACCGGGGTTGTGATAATCGATTTCCGCATCCGCATCGGTGCCGAGGTCTTTGTAGTCACCACCAGCATAGGGCTTCTTGTCCATGCCGATGTTCTTGTCTTGCACCCATTGGCCACCACCGAAGTTGAAGTCTTCCGCTTCGATGTAGAGGGCTTCTTTGCCAAGTACGGTGGTGGTGAAGTTCCACGTCGCGGTGCGCGAAGCACCCGCAGTATCTTTGAAGCTCAATGATGCAGCGACTGTCGTGGCGGTGTCGAAGTCAGGTGAAACCGTGTAGCTGACGGTCGTGGTACCACCCGCCTGGTCAACCTTCGCCGCGACATCTTTGCCAGCGACGTTCAGTTTGACTGATGCTTTATCAACTTTCGCCGCGCCATCCGCGAGGATCACCGTAATCGTGGGAGCAGTACTCACTTCTAGTTGGCCGGGTGTGGGCGAAACGGACTTGACCACCACTGGACTACTGGCTCCGGCGGCGAGGGCGCGATAGGCTTTTAGGCCTCCGTTCGCGGCATCGTTGAGGAGAACTTTTTTACCGTTGACGATGGTGAACCATTCAAGGTTGGAACCACCACCGCCGTTTTCCCAGATGCAACGCAGCGCATAAGTGCCGGCTTCGGCAACATACACATCGAAGAGTGTGTCTGACGCGCCACGACCGCCATCGAATTGCCCAAGGTTAATTGCCGCGAGCGCATCGCCAACATTGCCAGCAGTGACTCGGAAGCCGTCGTCGCTGTTGACACCCATCGTCAGAAAGCCGGCCGGAAGATCAACAAAGGTCAATACTTCCGCACCTGCGTTATCCGTGCTGCCACCCGTGCCAGGGAAACCAGGCATACGGATGTCAGGCTGGAAATTGCCGTTGGCACCTGCATCGGATGTCGAGTCGTAGTTGATAACGCCTTCAACTTCAAACTGAACGAGAGGGCCAACAACTTTGCCGGCACCTTTGGCGTTTCCAATAGACGAAGGATCCGCATCGTTGGCCACACTGTTCCCGTCCGCGTCTTTAAGCGTGCCATTGAGCTGCTTCTCGAGGAATGCCAGCGAATTCGGGTCTCCCAGAGAAACTTGGCTGGCATTAAATATGAAGCCAGGCTTGCTTTTGTCCGCATTGACCTTCAAGTCCGGCGTGAGTGTGCCGTAATGCTCGGTTGTGAAGGAGAAGGTAGCACCGACAGCGCCACCCTTGGAGTCTTTGGCCGAAAGCACCGCCGTGTGCTTGGAGTCCGAAGCGAACGGCGTTGCGGCTTTGTGGTGATGCTATTAATCGAGACATCCTTGGTGGTTGTCGCGGCTGCGGCAACTCCGTCGATCGTCACTTTCACCGAGGCAGCATCGAGCGTGGCAGCCGTGCCACCGCCTTCAACTACGGTGAAGCTAACGCCAAACAGATTCGCACTGGAGGCCAGCACTTCCGGCGTGGCAAATGTTTTATCGACCGTGGCCAGGTACTTTCCGATAATTGGAATGTCGTTATTTTGAGGCGCAGCCGCCGGATTCGGTCCGGTCCACGCAATCGCCAGGTTGTCACCGCCGCCGCCTTCTTTCATCAAGGCTTCGAAGTAGTAAGCTTTGCCTTTGGCAAGTTTGATTTTCGCAGAAACGTTTTCCGGGGCGTCCGGGTTGCGGCGATCCAAGGCACTAAACTGGCGCACCGGGTTCCACTGTGGTTCAGCGCAGATTTGCGCAATCTTTGCCGGAGTGTCGTCGGTGCTCAACCAAAACTCGCCGTTGTCGTCTGTCGCGATGGCGAAGATGTAATCGCCATCCGCTGGCGGGTAAATGTAACCCTGAATCAGCACGCCGTAATTGTCTTTCACGTTGCCAGCCGGAGGCGTGGCGTCATCCGATCCGGTGGGCCATTCCAAGCGTGGTGGATAGTAGGTGCCGCTCGGGCTGTTCGGGAAGCGAGGGTCGTCTCGCATCGGTTGGATGGCCGTGCCGCCAATGTCCAAGAACTCTTTGGCGGTAACGGCCCCCTGGGGTCCCGGGGGTGCGGCGGCGTGAGTTGAGAAAGCGCCTGCCGCAACGAGCAGCAAGCCGCCTAGGGTTATTTTTGTGAGCAGTGTTTGTCGCATAGTACTCTCAGGTTTTTTGGGTTAGTCAGCCGAAGAACAACAAAAAGCATCTACCAAGCAAGGGCGAATCACCCCAAAGGTATTCATTGAACTCGACATTTCTTTGCCTAATTTTTACTGGAACGGGGTGATGTCAGCACAGCAAAAGCAAGGATGCAACAAAAAAGTGGCGGAGATGGAAAAGTTTTATGAAAACGCGTCGCCAGATTTTTCGCCCGGACAATCATTGGAACTTCTTCGCAGGAAGCCGCCGGTTTGCATCTTCGTTCAGGTTACTGAGTTTGAGGGTGAACGAGTATAGGCATTGGCAGTCTTGTCTGAACGCGAGATTGACAGTCCTCGTTTCGACGAAGTTTTCCGGCTGATGAGTTTCGGCATTGCATGCGCGGATAAGCGCCCTGATCGTTGAGTCAAAATACAATGTTGCGGGTTTCTTCCCATCGTGTAAAACCAGCATCGTTTGCAAAACCAGCCCTCAGCAGTCTGCTCCAAGCGTACGGTGAACATTCGTTCCGGTTCGCACAAACAATCCCGTGTCCGTCCGGGACCGCGAGCCGGCTTCACGCTCATCGAGCTGCTCGTCGTAATCGCCATCATCGCGATTCTGGCAAGTCTATTACTTCCAGCCCTGGCCCGGGCGAAGGAATCCGCGCGCCGGATTAAGTGCGTGAGCAACTTGAAACAGTTGGCGCTCACCGGGGCGCTCTACGCCGGCGATAATGAGGATGCCCTTGCTGCCAATGGCACGGGTTTGGACACGAAAACGTGGATTCGCGGAAGCTTCCGACTCAGCCCCAATGACGCGACGAACACACTGCTGCTGATCGACCCGCAATACGCGCTGTTCGCCACGTACATCACCGCCAGCAGCATCTACAAGTGCCCGTCTGACCGAACGCCGGGCACCAGCGGACGAATTGACCTGCCGCGTGTCCGCAGCTACGCGATGAACGCGTACGTCGGCTGGAGTGGCGCGCCCAATCGAGGCATACCCGATGCCGACAATTACAAAGTGTTTCAAAAAACTTCCGCCATCGCCGCTCCATCGCCGGCCGGTTTATTGGTGATTGAAGAGGTTCACCCGGACAGCATTGACCGGCCTTACTTTGGCGTTTACATGGACGGGGGAAGGCGATTGCGAATTTACCATTACCCGGCCAGCTACCATGCTCAATCGAGCGATAATTCCTTCGCGGACGGCCACGTGGAAAGTCATCGCTGGCGAGACGCGCGAACTTTCAACCCCGATCTCTTGAACATTGGAAAACACGACGATCCCTCGCCGCTGAACAACGATGTGATTTGGCTGCAGCAGAGAACCACCGTTCACAACTGACTCAACGATGGAGTTGGACGGCTCAACGTACGACGACACGACAGGTGGGACAGGCGTCGTTCCGTTAAAAGCGCAACGTGCCGACGGTCCGATCCGACTCAACTTCGTCAGCAGGGGCTAAACCATGACCTGTGCTGTCGAGCAACCACACCGCCGCAATGCTACAACGATCGCAACCTCCAGAATGCGGTCGCGTTGGTGGGCAGCGGCAGAACCAGCATTTGAATTGAATTCGTCAGCGTCACACTTTGAACCGGCAGCCAGGTGGACGAATTGAGCACAGGAGTCGCTTGAATTTCGTATGAATTACCGGTTTCCCCTTCGATGGTCAGCGCCAATCCGCTGCTGCCGCGGGTAATTGTCAGTTGCGCGCTCTGCGACTGATGTACCCGATCTGTCAAGTCAGGAATCCCGTTGTGGTCGGCGTCGTTCGGATCCGTGATGTGAAGTATCCACTGCAGGTAATCCGGGTAGGTTGTGGTCAAGTCACCATCCGAGAGCATGATTTTTCCGAAATAATTAGAACCGCGGCGATCCAGCATTGACACTGGAGTCACGAAAACTCCCTGGTTTCCCAAGTTCCATTCGCCGCTCAGCATGCTTATTTGATTCGTCTTGGCCGAAGACACCTGCAATTGGCCGGTCAGTGATTGCCCGTGTCCGTCGGCGAGGGAGATCAAGCCCACGGCATTGACTCCTTGACGCGCGTAATCCAACGTGCCGGAAAATTCCCGGACGCGAAAATTGACCGACCAGGTGCTGAGTCCCAAAGCCGTGTCGAATTGCATGGTGCACACGCCCGAGTCGGAACCCGCGTCGCGGCTCCACGTGGCGAAGAGACCCGCCGGACGCCCATTGCCCGTGCCGTCTTCGAAAACCCCGCTGGTGGTGACAAGATCCAAGGCAACGGCAGATTCATAGAAATCATCAACGCCATTGTTATTGGAATCCAGGCCCAACGGCACGCCCAACACGAGATCATCGCGTGTCGGGATGTCAGCTCCGGGGAGATAAAAATGATAAAAGCCTTTCACCTCGTTCGTCTTGAAAACGGGGTTGGGCGCGAGCTCGCCATCGTAAGGACTGCGGGCCAAATCCGCGATGAACTCGACGAAGTAGTCTTGATCGCCCACGTACAAATCCGTGCGGTCAAAATGCACCGACATGCAATAAAGATGCACTTGCGCCGTCGCGCCGCATGCGCTGAAACCCCAGAAAGTGAAAAGCGCCAAGAGCAAGCTGTGGAGAAGCCGTTTCATATCGCTTGGCAAGTCTGAAGATCTCTTTTGGACCACGGCCTCAAGTCAATAATTCGCACTGGCGGACGTATTGCGAGTGCTTCGTTCCTGGAGCCAGGCGATGTCATTGTTCGCCGGCATGGCAATGTTGCGTTGAGTGAGAAAGCTCAGGCCGGCTGGTGAAAAAGGCGGCGTGGTTCGCGAATCCCGCCAGCGTTTGAATTCCGCGTGACTGTCCGCGAACGCGAAGGTGCAGGAACCGTTGTGATAGGCGGCTGGATAATCCATCATCCGAAGCGCATCTGGCTTGTTGGAGTAACCCTTCATGTCCACAAAAAAACAGCCGTCGTCGATGCTATCCGCGCGTTCGTCGAGAAAAACCCACGTGCTCGCCGATCCCGGAGAGTTCATGTCGGTCGCCTTCCGATAAACGATCCATCCCGGACCGGAGGCGGCCCATTCCGGTCCGCCAACCCAATTGTTCATCGACACGCTGCGGATGCGCGGAACGCGTCTGCCCCGATCGTCAATGCCGATGCTTTTGTCACTGGGGCAGCGGAAGATTGAAAAAGAACGGCCGCAATACGGCCAGAGCGGACTGCGCGTCAGAAATTTCTCGGCGTTCCAATTCCCTTCATACTGATAAGGATATAAAACCTCCCAGTTGTCGCCGCTCCAACTGGCCAGTTCGCCATTCCCGATGATTTGACCACGGCCGGCACCCGGCAGGCGCTCTTCGTTGTCATCCGCGTAAAGCTTCCATGCGAGCAGCAACTGCCGATGATTGTTCAGGCAGGTGATGGCCTGCGCCTTGGCCTTGGCTTGCGCTAAGGCCGGCAACAACAGGCTCGCCAGGATGGCGATAATGGCGATTACGACGAGCAGTTCGATGAGCGTGAAACCCGCTCGCTGTCGCGGACGGACACGGCGCTTTTCAAGCGAACCCGAACGAACCTTCATACAGTTTGGACCCGACTGCTGGCTTTGCGAGGACTACCGAGTTGTACAGGACTGGAAGAAACCCGCAATATTTGAATTTCGACTCAAGATGAACACCAAGACTGTAATAAAATGACAATTGACTCCGATACTTAACAGCCCACATTTCGACATCGTCGATGCCCGTGTGTGTCAATCGAGTTGAGTCTTGGTTGTGTTTCCATGAAAAGCCGGACCGGATTGAAATTATTGCCCAAGCTCGCGGGAGCTGCGCTCATGCCGAGGGCGAGTGTCAATTGTTTGCCACCATCGTTCACAGGCTTCCGGCGGTTCAGAACATTCCTCCTCACGTGTTTCATCGTAACGTGGATTCATGCAATTTCGATTGACCTGGGATTGCTTGCGGCCGCTGCCACCCCAGCGCCGCGCGATGCCCAGGCGCCTCCACATGATTCAGAACGCGCATTGCCAGCGCTGACGTTCAATAAGAATATCGCGATGATTGTCTGGAACCGCTGCTCTCCCTGCCATCGTGCTGGCCAGGCGGCGCCGTTCAGTTTGCTTACTTACGCCGATGTGAAGAAGCGAACGACGCAAATCGCCGAGGTGACGGCCAGACGAATCATGCCGCCGTGGTCGCCGGAGACCGGCGAAGCAAGGTTCGAAAACGAAAGACTTCTGACGGCCAGTGAACTCGGAAGATTGCAGCAGTGGATCGCCGAGGGTGCCGTCGAAGGGAACCTATCGGATCTGCCCTCCGCACCAAACTGGCCGGACGGGTGGTTTCTTGGTCCACCCGATCTGGTGGTGACCATGCCCCTACAGTACACACTGGACGCTGAAGGTCGTGACGTTTACCGCAACTTTGTCATTCCGATACCGACCGACAAACGACGCTATGTAAAAGCCATCGAGTTGCGTCCCGGGAACTCGCGCATTGTCCATCACGCATTCATGTACATCGACCGCACACAGCAATCTCGTCGGCTTGCTGCCAAAGAGCCGCAACCAGGGTTTCCGGGCATACGTCCGCCGGACGGCGTTCAAATGCCGGAAGGCCAGTTTCTCAGCTATCAACCTGGCAAAATGCCATTGGTCGCGCCGGAAGGACTCGCGTGGACGCTGGAGCCGAAAAGCGATCTCGTGCTCCAGGTACACATGAACCCGACCGGCAAACCGGAAACACTCCAATCCTCCATTGGCTTTTACTTCACCGACCACGCTCCGACCAACACACCGTTCAAAATGGTGTTGAACTCGCTTAGCATCGAAATCCCACCCGGCGAATCCAACTACGCAGTGACCGATTCGTTCACCCTGCCGGTTGATGCCTCAGTGGTCGGCGTTCTGCCACACGCTCATTACGTCGCGCGGGAAATGATCGGCACGGCGACGCTGCCGGACGGCATCACGAAAAAGCTCATTGAAATCAAGAATTGGGACTTCAAGTGGCAGGGCGATTACCGGTACGCCGAGCCAATCTTGTTGCCGAAAGGAACCACGCTGGCGATGCGCTACACCTACGACAATTCCACCAACAACATCCGCAATCCAAACAACCCGCCGAAGCTCATCAGCTACGGCGCGCAATCATCGGATGAGATGGGCGAGTTATGGCTGCAATTGCTCGTGCGCGACGCGGGCGACCGGTCGAAATTGAGCCGGGCGTACGCGCAAAAGACCCAGGCGCTTTTCTTTGAGAGCAGCCAGCACGCCCTGCGAAAAAATCCGAACGATGCCAAAGCGCATTTAACGCTTGGCACCCTCTTGTGTGATCAGGGAAAGCGCGACGAAGCGCTACAACATTTCACGAAAGCCATCGAACTCAAACCGGACTATCAACAAGCTTACTTTGATGTGGGAGTCCTTCTGTTGCAGGAAGGCTGGCTGCCCCAAGCCCAAAAAGCATTCGAGGCTGCGGTACGACTCGACCCCGCGGACAACCGCGCGCAAGGAAGTTTGGGTAACGTTTACCTTCGGCTCGGTCAACTTCCAGAAGCGACCGCACAATTTGAAAAGGCGCTTCGTCTAAACCCGGACGATGCCATCGCGCGCGAAAACATCGAACTCATTCGCCAGATTATCTCAGAACAAACGAAAAATCCCTCGCCAGCCAGCGGAAAATAGCGGTGCGCGATTTGAGTCAATCATTCGCTCCGGCAAACGTGTGGCGGCGAAGCGGATCATTTTTGTGAGCAGCAAATAGTCATCGGCCTCGCGGCTTTCACTTGTTGCTTTGATGTGTTTCTTTGCGTGGCCAAGCCAGGGCGCACTTGAGTCAAGGAATTCGCGCCCGCCAGAATGCGTTGGCCGGCGGCGGCGGCCAAAGGAAGACCTGCGTTTCATTGGTGAGTTGCACGGACAAGACCGTCGTCCAGTTGGCTTGAACCAAGTCCAGGCTCTGCTCGATTTGGTAACTCTGCCCGACCTGGCCGAGCAGGGAAAACAAAAGGCGATTCGACGAACGGCTCAATGACAAGTAGGGCCGCCGGGGCCGAAGCGGGGGCAACGTCGAGTCGCTCAAATCGGGAATACCGTTGGCATCGAAATCATTGGGGTCCGCGATGGACAAATCCCAAACGATGGGCTGGATGTTTCTATTCAGATCGAAGACCGGCCCGGTTCGACTGAACGTCCCGTCATCGAAGGCGATCAGACCTTCATAATTCGACCCCAACCTTTGAATCAGCGCGGTCTGTGACGACACTGAAAGGTAACCTTGGTACGGGATCGCTTTGCCAGCAGCGTCGGCCCAAGATCCGGGAAGGAGATCGATCAAGTCGGCCGCGTCTTTCTTGAATTTTACCGTGCCCGCGAGGCTCAGGTTCGGTTGCGAAACCCGGACAAAGGTTATCGAACCCTCCGTCGTCGTGTTTCCCGGTGTGTATTCAAACGTGCCGGCATACTCCAAAATCTCGAACGGAATTATGAAGGTCGCATCCAGCTTGAGAATGGAACTTTTCATCGACATCTGAACGATTCCGTTTGCGGAATTAGCCGGACGCGTCCAGGTCGCCTGAATCGAACCGCCTTGGATGCCGGTGTCTTCAAAAAGCCCGCCGGTAGTAGTCGTCGGAACGCCCTGGCCGATTTCAAAAAAGTCACTGATCCCGTTTCCGTTCAAATCAACAAACGGCGGAATTTCAACAATGAAGTCGTCCGCAAAAGGTTTTTGACGGTTGCTGGCAGTGAAACGGTAGTAGCCCCGGAGACTCGTAAAATCACCGACCGAATCACTGAAGTTGGGAAACAATTCTCCATTCGGAGGGCCGAGCGAAGCATCGACCGCCCCCAACTCCAAGGAATAGGTCACCGTTTGGATGTTGGTAGGCACCGGGTGAAAGAGCACCGACAAACAGTGTATTCGGATTTGCGCCTCCGCTTGTCCCCACAACTGGCAAGCGGACAACGCGAGCACGGCCAAACTGATAACGGTCAATCGGCTCATTTTCTACTTCTCCGCGGATTCACAGCAGTGACTCAGTCCGGCAACCACAAAATCATCGGATACTGCCTGCCAAAGAATTCAGCTGCGTTCAAAATCGGATTGCACCCTGCTGGTGATGACTAATCAAGATTTCTATTGCAAGCTCACGCAACGGTTTTTCCAATCGAGGAGCATACTCAACGTAGTTCGCACGAATCGCGCGCCGGTGGCCCTGCCCGCGTTCCATGAACCGCAAATCATCGCCCGCGAAAACAGTTCGCCGGCGTGCTCCGACTGCGGAAAAAAACTCGACCGGTCAAGCGGACGCGGAAATCGCCTTGAGATCCGCGCGCACCGTTTCGTAGGTCGTCGCGTAGGCCAGCACTTTGGGATCGGGCGTGACGCCCCAGCGTTCGCATGCGGCGCGATAAACGTCAGGCCACCAGTTACGATGTTGCGTCAGCCCATCGTCGCGCCATTGTTTCCAGCCCATCAAAATGCGCGACCAGCAGGCGTCGCCATATTGGACGGCGCTTTTGGCGTCGCTGAATTCCTTGAGATACCAATCACGGCCGATCTTCGCGTGGAGCACTTCATCCGCCCAATCGTAATCCTGGAACAGCGCCGAGAGCGGATTGTGCGACGCGAGGCCGACTTCCCACTCGAAGCGCTTGCCATTCTTGGGCATCAACCCTTGCTCGATGAAATAAAGCACGGCGTGGCGCTCAATCGGTTTGAGCTGCGTATTGAGCGCCAGCGACCAGGTGAAGTTGATCATCACCTTGCGCCAATCGACGCCGAGCTGCGTGAAGCCCACTTCGCCCATCATCGCGTGGCGCGCTTCGTCCCAGAGCTGGCGCGTCATGTCGCGGTAATAATCCCACGGCTTGCCCGGCGTCTCGGTGATGATGCTGGCCATCATTTCGGGCACGTCGATCTCGCGCAGCCGTTTGTAAAACATCATCAGCGTCTTCGGCTCCGGCGGAAATTTCTCGTCGTAAAGAAACACCTCGGCATTCACGCCCATGTTGTACGGGTCGGGGAAGCGCTCGTCACGTCGCGGCCGGGCGTCGAATTGAAACGGCTTGGCTGAATGTTGACGTGTGACGGAGTTTCCGCTCGGTGTTTGCGTTCCGTCGAGTCCGCCCGCAGCCGCAAGACATTCGTCCAACAGCCCGATCCACGTCTGGTTCGCCGCTCGCCGTTTCGCATCGGTCAACGAAGTGATGGCCTGCGCGCCATATTTCAGCAAGTTGGCGAAGTCGAGAAGCGCGAACCGGCACAGCCGCACGCTCGGGTGATCCGCGAGCGGATTCGTCTCGCACAAATGATTTTCGAGCGCGGCCTGCAAAGCGGGAACCGCCTTCGCGTAAAGCGCGACGATCAATTCTTCGGTTGTCGGCGCGGCGAGAATTTCATCGAAAAAGATTTCGAGATTCGGATCAGGAATTTCTTCGAGACCCAACGGCGGCTCGCGCATTTCGCCGACACGCTTGCGCAAAGCAGCGACGTGTTCGGCGCAAATGTGCGCGTGGAGGCTGAAAGCCATTTTCAATTCGTAGATCGGCTCGGCCGTGAGTCGCGCGACGAAGATTTCGTGAAGCCGCTTGAACGCGTAGTGATACCGTTTGAGGCGGGCAACACACTGCTCAACGGAGAGGCCGGGCTTCATCGCTTCGTCCAGCGAGCAGATGCCCGCCAAGGGAGGCAAGTTTCGATAAGCGGACGGAGAGTTCATTTTTGATTTTGTCCGGCAAGAATGAATCCACGTTGCGCTGAAATCGACAAAAATTTGCCGCAAAATGTCGCGACAGCGGAAAAATTTCTTCCTAGTTTCTTTGCATGATACCGACTCCGCGCGAAGGAATTATTGTCGCGCTCTGGACACCGACCGATGAACGCGGGCAACTGCTGACCCGCGAACTCGAAGCCAATCTCGATTTCATCCGCGCGCGAAACGTGCATGGCATCATGCCGCTGGGCAGCACCGGCGAATTCGTCCATTTCGATACAGCTCAACGAAAAGAAATCCTCGAACTGGTTACGCGGCGAGTCAGCCCGCTGCCGATCATTGCTAACATCAGTAATGTACGTCTCGCAGTCGTAACGGAGTTGGCGACTCACGCGCGCCAAATTGGTTGCGCCGCCGTGACCGCGCTGCCGCCGTGGTTCTTCGCGCTCGCGCAAGCCGACCTCGTCGAATTCTTCGTGCGTGCCGGGGAAATGGCGCAACTGCCGCTCTTCCTCTACAATTTTCCGGAGCGCACCGGCCAGCGTATCAGCCTCGAAACGGTTGCTGCGGTTGCCGCGCGCGTGCCGCTCGCCGGCGTCAAGCAGAGCGGCGCGGAATTCAGCTATCATCGCGAACTCGTGCAACTCGGTCGCGAGAAAAATTTCGTCGTGTTGACGGGCGCGGATACGCGGCTCGCCGAGGCGATGGCACTCGGCGTGACCGGTTGCGTCAGCGGACTGGCGAACGTGGTTCCCGAAGTCGTGCTTGAAATTTTTCACGCCGTGAAAGCTGGCACGCCGGCACAGGCCGCCGATGCGATTCGCATCATGAGCGCGTTCGGCGGCTTGATGGACAAACTGGAATTTCCGCTGAACGTCTCCGCCGCAATGGCTGCGCGCGGCCGACATGTTGGTCTGCCGAAATCCATCGTGTCGCCCGCGACACAAGCGCGGTATCAGGCGTTGATCGCCGAAGTGCGGCAGTTGTTGAACGAATGGAAGCTGACCTGAAGCCGCAGTCGGCGGCTTCGCCCGCCGGACGCACAACGCCGCCCAACTACAAATGGTGGGTCGTCTTCATGTTGTGGTTCGTCTGCTTTTTCAATTACGCCGACCGCCAGGCGCTCTCCGGCATCGCGCCCAAGCTCAAGGAAGAATTTCATTTCACGAATGACCAGATGGGCCTCATCGGTTCGGCGTTCATGTGGATTTACGCGGCGGGCGCGCCGTTCGCCGGCTTCATCGCGGATCGTTTTCGCCGAGTGAACCTGATTCTCGGCGGCTGTTTTTTCTGGAGCGTCGTCACCGTCGCGACCGGTTGGTGCAGTCAACTTTGGCAATTCATCGGCGTGCGAGCGCTCGAAGGTTTCGGCGAAACATTTTATTTCCCCGCCTCGATGTCGCTGGTCAGCGACTATCACTCGCCGAAGACCCGTTCGCGCGCGATGGCGTTCCATCAATCGAGCGTTTATGCCGGGACGATTCTGGGAAGCTGGTTGGGGGCGCTGTTGGCGCAGGAACTCAGTTTGAAGGTAATGCTCTATGTGTTCGGTAAGACCGTGAGCTTTAACGCCGCAGGCTGGCAATTGTCGTTCTTCGTTTTCGGCACGCTGGGAATGGTGCTCGCCGGCGCTCTCTTTGTTTTTTTGCGTGAACCGAAACGAGGCGAATCGGAATTCGCTTCAATCGCACCTGCGGCATCGCCAGATCTTCGGACAACGCTCGCTGACATTTTTCACACGCGCACTGCACCGCTGTTGATGCTCGTGTTCGCCGGAGCAAACGCGGTCGCCGGCGTTTTTCTGTTTTGGACGCCGACGTTCCTCGTTAAAAAATTTCATTTCCAACTCGCGGCGGCCGGCTTGAACGGTGCGGTTTACATCCATCTCGCCAGCGCGTGCAGCGTGCCGTTCTGCGGCATGTTGGCCGACAAGCTCGCAAGCCGCTACGCGGGTGGACGCATCCTTGCGCAAGCGTTCGGCCTGCTGGTGGGCGCGGGATTCCTCTCGTTGGTTGGCTTGGCAGAAAACGTGAAAACGCTGCTCATCGCGATGACGTGCTTCGGCCTGTGCAAAGGCTGCTACGACGCGGGAATCTTCGCGTCGCTTTACGACGTGGTGCCGCCGCGTTCGCGCGCGACAGCGGCGGGCATTATGAACACCGTCGGCTGGATTGGCGGCGCGATTGCGACGTGGCTGACCGGCTGGTACGCCGACCACGGATCGCACGGCAGCGACGTGGCGAACATGAGCCACGCGATTGCGTACGGCGGTTTGATTTATCTCGCCGGCGCGGGAATTTTGATAGCCGCGGCCACAACCCTGCTCCGTCGCGACACGATCGGAGCGGCGCGCGACTTGCCGAAAAGTTGAGAAATGAACATTTTTGCTCCCGGTTTGTCACAATATTTTGCATGTCGAAAATGAAAACTACGGCGAAATTTTTCTTTTTAACCATGCTGGCCGCGTTGGTTGCGCAGCGTGGCTGGGGCGCGGCGGACGACATCCGACGTGATGCGACGGTGCAGGTCGTCGAACGTGTCCTGCCCAGCGTCGTCAACATCATGTGCCGGACACAGCGGGAGCGGCGCGGATATTTTTATGATTGGTGGCGCGACAATTTGATGCCGTACTCGCAAAAACTTCCGCCGCAGTTAAGCGCCGGCTCCGGCGTCATCGTGGACGAAGCGGGCTACGTTTTGACCAACGTTCACGTCGTGGAGGAAGCCGATGAAATTCTTTGCAAACTTTCCGACGGCGAGATTGTGCCCGCAGAAATCATCCGTGGCACGCGCAAGAGCGACATCGCCCTGCTCAAACTCGTAAGCAAGACGCCGCGTAAATTCGCCGCCGCAAAGTTTGCCGCGCCGGATGATTTGCTGCTGGGCGAAACCGTCATCGCGCTGGGAAATCCGTTTGGACTCGGCGGCTCCGTCAGCCGTGGCATTTTGAGTTCCAAGAATCGGCGCGCGACGGCGGCAGAAGGGGAATCACTCGAAGTTCCGGATTGGTTGCAAACGGACGCCGCGATCAATCCCGGCAACAGCGGCGGACCGCTCATCAACCTGCGCGGCGAAGTCATCGGCATCAATGTCGCGGTTTATCGGCAGGGCCAGGGAATCGGCTTCGCCATCCCGATCAAGCAAGTGTCCGAAACCCTCGCGGATATTTTTACGCCCGAGATTGTGAGTTCGCTATGGTTCGGCGCGCGGCTTGCGGGCGGCGTGCTGCCACTCAAAGTGGCGGAAGTCCAGTCCGGCAGCCCGGCGGAAAAGGCCGGTTTACGCGCGGGCGATGCAATCGTGGAGATTGATCGCAAGACACCGAAAAGTTTGATCGACTTTAACGCCGAGTTGCTCGCCGCCGAGGACGAGCGCCCGGTGTCGCTTGTGGTCGAGCGCGCGGGCGGCAAAAAAAATCTGTCGCTGCAACTGATCCCGCTGGCCAATTTTTTCAACGCCGACCTCATCAAACAGAAGCTCGGAGCCACGGTGCAACCGCTCACACCGGAATCGGCCGAGCGTTTTCGTGTGCGCATCACGAGCGGTCTCATTGTGACTGCCGTCGAAAAAAACAGTCCCGCCGAGGCCGCCGATTTGCAGAAGCGCTACATCATTTCGGCCATTGACGGCGAGCCGACCGTGGACGCGCTGACGGCGGCCCGGATTTTATACAGCAAGAAAAAAGGCGACCGCGTGGCGTTGACGGTGACCGTCGAGCGGAGCAACGGAAATTTCCTGAATCGAGAAACGGGACGCGCGGTTGTCACGGTCCGCTGAAAAGTTCCGGTGCGCGTCAGCGGGAAGTCAAAGCCCGAGTTGGAACACGCGTTCCCGAAGTTGAGCCGCCGACCGGGCCAGAAAACCAAGCGCGTGATAAATCTCTTCGAGCCGTTCAAAGGGCACGGTTGCTCCGTCTGTCGGAGATTGAGGCGAGGCGAACCCAAACCATTCAGCGTCCAGATTCTTCAGTTCCGCGAGCCGCGCGTTTTGTTGTTCGTCAATTTTTTTCAGTGCGGCTTGCAGCCGGTCGATGGCGGGCTGGCAGCGCTCAAAAAACTGGACTTTCAGGAGTGGGGAACTGACCCGGGATTTTTCCTCACGCAGCGCATCGGTGCCACGAAGAAGCTGGCCAACTTCAAACAGCAAGTGTTGCAACGACGGCGGCAGTGATTGCAGCGGCGCAGGTTTCGCGCCGTGCTCCAGTTCCAGCCAATGCCCGAGGCGGTCGCGCGGTTCGCGAAGGGTATGGTAGGCAGTAACGAGTTCCGTGTAGCGACTCTGGGCGGCGGCTTTGACTTCGGCGCTCGCAGCGTGAACGCGGTCGGGATGCACTTCGCTGGAGAACTGGAGAAATTTTTCCTTGAGCGCGTCGGGATCAAGCCACGGCCGGCGTTGCTCGCCAAACAGAGCGAAGTAATCGTTCATTCTGCCAAACCGCCAAGTAGTTCAAGATAAATTCACAACGGCCAAACGAGTCCCGAACTGGGAAAGAAGCCGCCGTTAGCGACGTTTTTCAGATGCTGGCTCGGTGTCACGTGATGCGTATCAGTGTTCGTCCACGTTGTATGTTGCTAACAAAGTGAGCTACAATCATCGTCATGAAGCCAAGGGATGCAAGTATCTGCACGGTGGCGACAATCCTCCCAATCCCGGATACTGGAGTGATGTCGCCGTATCCGACGGTTGCCGAAGTCACCGCGCTGAAGTAAAGGGCGTCGCTCCAGCCCGTCACTGGCTTGCTGCCTTCTTTCAAACAACTCAAGTAGATGTAAAAGATCGCAAACGCTGCGATAATCTCCACGAAATTGAACGCCAGAAGAATGAGAGAGCGCGAATAGGAAAAGGGAGGTTTCCAAAACTCTCTGAGTAGTACGATGCCGAGCAATAGTGCATACAATTCGATAAGTAAGAAGATAGCGAGGACGAAAACCCAAGAACTGGACGCTAGGCCGGCCCAAAGTAGAACCAAAAGAATGACGGGTTTTAGGACTGCATAAATTTCAATGATACCCTTGCGGACTTGCGGCTCATACGGCGCTACAACCCAGCGCAAAATCATCGTAGGTGTAATCATCAGAAATACGGAAAGTGTGATAAGCACCAGTCGTTCGATACCAAACAAGTGCTTTCCCTTGCCCCTCTGCCTCCTGAGTTGCGTCAAAACCTTGAGTTGCTCGGCAATGAACTTACAACGAGGGGCAAGCGTTTTTGACGGCTCTAATGTCACAGAACTTGTGCGCCGCAAACATTCTACTCACGCGCTAAAACTCTCGCCGCACGAACAACTCGTCGCCGCGTTCGGATTTTTCACCTTGAACCCGCCGTCCTGCAATGCCTCGACGTAGTCCAGTTCCGAGCCGGTCACGTAAAGGGCGCTTTTGGGATCGACCACGACCTTGATGCCTGTGGTCTCGACGAGAATGTCGCGATTCGCCGGGCCGTCCTGGAGATCCATTTTATATTGCAGGCCAGAGCAGCCGCCGCCCACGACCGCAACGCGTAGCACTCCGGACGGACGGCCCTGTTTCGAGAGCAAGGAAGAAACTTTACCTGCCGCCGCGGGCGTGACCTTGATTAAACGCTCATCGCCCACCCGAAATGCAGGGGTCGGTTTGGCCGCGTTGTTGGAGGTCGCAATCATATTGGTCAGCGGAGCGGTCGCGTCGCGCACGCGACAAACGCCCGGCCCGCGCTCAAGCGAGTTTGGCCGCCTCGATCGCGTCGATGCGGTAGCGCCGCTTCACGCCTTCCATGTCGAATTCGACCGCGCTGCCGGCGGCGTTGTTCAAGAGCGCCTGCGCCATCGGCGTGAGGTAGCTGATGACGCCTTTTTCGAGATCGAAGTCCCACGCGCCGAGGATCGTGTAAGCCTCCGCATGTTGATTGTTCAAATCGGTGACGCGCACGGTGGTGCCGACGCTGACGACGTCGGTGCGCGGGTTCAGAAAATCCGTGCCGCGCGTCCGCCCGAGTTGATCTTCCAACTCGGCCTTCTGGCGCATGAGGATTTTTTGCATTTCCTTGGCGGCTTTGTATTCGTGATTTTCACGCAAGTCGCCGTAGCTCCGGGCGATGGCGATTTCCTTCGAGTTGGCCGGAATTTTTTTCTGCACCAATTCCGTGTATTCGTTTTTGCGGCGCTCCAGACTTTCCCAGGAAACGATCAAGGTCGCCTCTTGTTTGGTGTGCTCGCCCGAGATGAGCGCCTGCACAGCCGGGAAATTTTTGACGATGCGCGCGAGCAGCGAACGTTTGTCCATGTCGTCAAAACTCGGCGAAAGCTGCAACGCGCGCGTGAGGTCTTTGATGACCTCGATGTCGGCCGATTCGATGAGTTCCACGAGCAACTCCTGATCGTCGAGGATGAAATCACGGAGACGATTTGAGCGCCGCTCGTTGAATTGATCACGCTCCATCGCGGTGAGCATCGCGCGGAAAACTTCCGGGCCGAGGATGTCCGCAAAAGTGTCCGAGCGCTCCTTCGCGAGCCACAGCAGCAATTCGCTGCTGGCCTGATGCTGGCTGATGAGCCGGGCCAGCAGTTCTTTCAACTGCGCCAGCTTGCCGCCGGAGATGAGCATGTCGATGCACTCGGCGCAAACTTTGGCCGGCACCGTGTTGAGCGAACTCAAGACCGCTTCGTGCCAGAAGCCCGCCGTGGCGTCCTTGAACGACTGCAAAGTGCGTTTGTGTTTGGCGGCGGGCATCTGTTCCAAGATCTGGCCGACGCGCACATTTTGCGCCCAGATAGCGTCGGCGGTGACTTCGCCCTCGGCGGGCGGCAGCCCGCACGCAGCACGAATGTCGTCCCGAACAAAGCTGGCTTCCATCGCCAGCGCCGGCTGCGTGCGCTGGTGCGAGGTGATTTCGGCGTTGAGCGTGTTGATGACTTCGCTGGCCGTGCCCGCCTTGTCAGCGAAGTCCTCGAGGTTTTTCAACATCTCGCCGGCCACGGTATGCCGGATCTTGAGTCCCTTGGCCGCGCGAAAATCAGCCAGGAAACGAGTTTGCGGCGCGACCTCTTCCGCCTGGTAAATGATTGGCTCGGACTTTTTGGTGGGCACCACGAAATGTCCGTCCTTCTTGAGTTCGCGCCGGGCGACTTCCCACCACTTCTTCCAGTCATCGGCGATAATGTCCGGAACGATCACTTGCTGCAATTGATCCTGGGTCGCGCGGCCGCCGTAGCTCTTCAGCACGAGTTTGATCAGATCCAAGTGATGCAGCGCGGCCATCTGGCGCAGACCGGCGAGGTTGGAAATCTTTTGCGCCAAAATATGGTCGCTGGGGATTGCTTTGAGCGATTCTGCCGCGAACGACAAATCCATGACGTGGCCGGGCTTGCCTGGAAAATCGATGATCACGCGGCCCACTACCGTGTCCACGCTCGTGATTTTACCGCTGCCCCAACTGCGGTGCGTGCAAAAACCGCCGCTCGCCAACTGCACCAGCGCCGTCACATGATGGCGTTGCAATTTGCCAGCCAGGACCATTTTTTCGAACTCTTCTTTCATAAGTCGTCAAAATTCTCGCGTAAGGTATTCCTCTTTGCATTATGGGCTGGTGCTAAAACAAAAACCAAGAGAAATTGCCGCCGACGTCTTGCGACGGCGGGCGCGCGGGGAAGATTACCTCGAAAATCTGATCGAAGCGGGCACCGCGCGTGCCGGCTTGTCGCCCGCCGACCGCGGCCTGGTGCAGGAACTGACTTGCGGCGTCGTGCGCTGGCAGGCGACACTCGACTGGTTAATCGACCGCAAGACCACCAGCCGCCCGCAGAAGCCGACTTTGCAAATTCTGCTTCAACTCGGCCTGTATCAAATTTTCTGGCTCGATAGGATTCCCAACCACGCCAGTGTCCACGAAACCGTCGAACTGGCCAAGCAACTCGGCTTCGTTTCGCAGGCCGGCTTCATCAACGCCATCTTGCGTAGCTATGTCCGCGAAGAAACGGCCACGCGCCAACTGCTGGCGGACTTGAAAAACATCCAGCCCGCGCTCGGTTATTCCCATCCCGAGTGGCTCCTCGCCCGGTGGCAAACGCGCTGGGACGCGGCGAAGTTGCGCGCATTGCTCGGTTGGAACAACACGCCGCCATTCACCTTTGCTCGCGTGAACACATTCAAAACGAGCACGCCGCAGTTGCTGGCGCAATGGCAAGCCGAAGGCGTCGCCGCCGAAGTTTTTCACCGCGATTGGATCGCGGGCGATTTGATCTTCCAACTCAAATCTCATCCGCCGCTCAGTTCGTTGCCGAGTTTTCGTGAAGGAAAATTCTACGTGCAGGATCCGGGCACGCTGCTCGCGGTGGCCGAACTTGAACCGCAACCCGGCGAAACCATCCTCGACGTTTGCGCCGCGCCGGGCGGCAAAACCACGTTCATCGCACAGTGCATGAAAAGCATCGGCAGCATCGTCGCGACGGACACTTCGAGCGATCGACTCAAATTGCTCCAGGAAAATTGCGCGCGTCTCGGCGCCAGTTGCGTCCAAGCCAAACTTGTTTCAGCCTCGTCGCCGCCGGACGAAAAACTATTTGACCGCATTCTGATCGACGCGCCGTGTTCCAATACCGGCGTGCTGCGCCGCCGCGTCGATCTGCGCTGGCGCATCCGCCCCGAGGAAATCGACCGGCTGCAGGACACGCAGCGTGAACTGCTCCAGCGCGCCGCGTCGCAGCTCCAGCCCGGCGGCACGCTGGTTTACAGCACGTGCAGCCTCGAACCTGAAGAGAACGAGCAGGTCGTTCAGACATTCCTCGCCTCGCATCCAGACTTCGCGCTCGTGCGCGAGCGGCAGTTGCTCCCGTTCGCGGACGGCGTGGACGGCGCGTACGTCGCCCGTTTGGTTCGCCGCCATAACCAGAACTAGCGCGCGATGCTGGCTGCGTTCCTGAGCACCATTTTGTTTTCGATCTCGGCGGTGACGGCCCACCGCACGAGCAAACTCGTCGGCGGCATCGAAGCCAACTTCTGGCGGCTCTTATGCGCCACCGCGCTGCTCGCCATCTACGCGCACAGCCTGGGCGCGGGGCTGAGCGGCACGGCGCTGGGCATTTTTTTGGTAAGCGGCGGCATCGGATTCGGCATCGGCGATTTCGCGCTCTTCCAAGCCTTGCCCAAACTCGGGTCACGGCTCACGATCCTGCTCGTCCAATGCCTCGCCGCGCCTATCGCCGCGCTCATCGAATGGCTGTGGCTAGGCACCACGCTCAACGGCGCGCAGTTGGTTTGCGGGGCGGCGATTCTGACCGGCGTTGCGCTCGCGCTATCGCCCAGCGAGCATCTTCAACTCACGCGCAAACAACTCGTGGCGGGAGTTTTATTCGGTTCGATTGCGGCTGTCGGCCAAGCCGGCGGTGCCGTCCTGAGTCGCGTGGCCAACGCGCAGCTTCACACGGCCGGACAGGAGATCGACGGCATCACCGCCGCCTACCAACGAATCCTCGGCGGGATCGTGGTAACGGCGATGGTTTTTTGGATTGCCCGCCACCGGAAAAAAATCTTCGCCTCGGGAACGCTCTCGTCTTCGTCTCCGCCGCCAGCCGGATCCAAACACGTTATCTGGCCTTGGATTTTCGTGAACGCGCTCGCTGGTCCGACGCTTGGCGTGAGCTGTTACCAATGGGCGCTGAAAACCACTCCGACCGGCATTGTCCTGCCCATCGTCGCAATCACGCCGCTCGTCATCATTCCTTTTGCGCGGGTCGTCGAAGGCGAACGCCCTACGCATCGCTCACTCGTTGGAGGAATGATCGCAGTTGTCGGCGTCGTGGCGCTGACGTTGGTAAGCCGGCGTTGAAGACCAATTCTTCTGGATTAGGTAGATTTGTGTCTGCGTGACGAAACTGTGTCAGGCAAAACTGTTGACGCTCTGGTGGGGTGTTTGTAGATTTCGCCGCTCGTTGGTATCCAAAGTAGCTCAATGGTAGAGCAATCGGCTGTTAACCGATCGGTTGTAGGTTCGAGTCCTACCTTTGGAGCCATTTTCTGCTGAGGAAAATGAGCTTCTGCGGGTTTCTGACACAGTTCCGACACAGAACCAGCCCGAAAAGGGTGACGACGTGAACAAGTGGCCGAAGAAGGTTAAGCCCGAAAAGCTGAGATGGAAAGAGGTCGTTCTGTTCCTGGGTTCTGAGGCAGAGTGGGTTTGCTCAAACAAACTCATACCCAGAAAGGAACAGAACGATGCCGACATTTCTAACGCCTCTTTTCCACCAAGCCAAAGTC
>JACPZS010000085.1 GCA_016195385.1 Verrucomicrobiota bacterium | reverse complement strand
CCGGCTTGGTGAGATAGTCGAAAAGGCCGTTGCGCGTGAGTTCGACGGCCTGCGTAAGCTCCGGCGCGCCGGTGATCATCACCGCCACGGCCGCCGGGCACTGGCGCATGAGTTGCGCGTGAAATTCATAGCCCGAGCCGTCGGGCAAGCGGTTGTCGAGAATGGCCAGGGCAAATGTGCGCTCGGCAATTTGCGCGCGCGCTGCCGCGACGGTGTGGCAGACGACCGGCTCCCCGCCTTCATCCTCGACGATTTTCGCCAGCATGGCGACGAAGCCGGTGTCGTCATCCAGAAGGAGGCACGAAAAACGTTCTGACGGTCGTGAGCCGGAAGTTGCGTTCCCGCGAGCAGGTTTCATCGGTGGCAATCTAAGCACCGAAGTGAGGGATTCGTCAGCGAAAATGAGCACGAAAAAAATGAATTTCGTTGGGTTGTGGGACTATGGTGAAGCTCGCGATGCCGCTGCTCACCGTCAGCGATCCGGGCCAGGTCGTCCACGTTGGCGGATTAAGTTGATCCGTGAATTCGATGTCGAAGTTGCCTTGCCCGGTCAAAGGCAATTCGATGGTGACGACTTTTGAGTCGGGATCCTGTTTTACTGCGAGGTTTCCAAAAATGGTCAGCGTGGCGGGCGCGCTGGTGGCGGCCCCGGCGCTGTTGCTGACCGTCACGGCGTAACTGCCCGCGTCGGCGGCGGTGACGTTGGGCAAACTCAGCGTGGCGTTGGTCGCGCCGGTGAGCGGCGCCGCGTTGTGGAGCCATTGATAACTCAGCGGCGCGCTGCCGCTCGCGCTCACGGCGAAGCTCGCGCTCGCGTTCAGGTTGACGGCGAGGTTCGTCGGCCCCGCGGTGATCGCCGGCGGCACGAGCACGACGAGCGTGGCCGGCGCGCTGGTGGCGGCTCCGGCGCTGTTGCTCACGGTGACGGTGTAACTGCCCGCGTCGGCGGCGGTGACGTTGGGCAGGTTGAGCGTGGCGTTGGTCGCGCCGGTGAGCGGCGCCGCGTTGTGGAGCCATTGATAACTCAGCGGCGCGCTGCCGCTCGCGCTCACGGCGAAGCTCGCGCTCGCGTTCAGGTTGACAGTTTGATCAACGGGCGGCGTAGTGATGGTGGGAGGGACGACAGGTTGTTGAGCAGTAAACGAGTAGTTGAGGTAGGCGATGCCACGAGCTCCACCGACGCCATCGACCACGACGAGATAAGTTCGAGTTGGATCGGCCGTGAATTGCAATTTGCTAGTGAGGCTGTTTGCGCCGCTGTTGTTGTCGCAAGTGATCGGGATGAGACTTTGATAGCCGAGAAGCGGCGGGTCGTAAGTGTAAACTGCCAGCACGGTGTCCATGCTGCTGCCATCGGTGTTGAGGGCGAGTGTTCCTCCGCTGGGCGGGATGTACGCGAACCAATACGAAGCGCCTCCGGAAATGCCGCAGTGAGCGGGTTCGCCGGGATCACTCGTGGCGAAACTGGTGTTGAAAATCTGTGTGCCATTCAACCCGCGCGTGACGCCGATGGGTTGGGCGGCCGCCTGCAAAACAATATGCCGGGAGCGAGGCGTGATGAGACTGGAGGTGGAAGTGCCGAGACCATCGTCGCCTTGCAGGCCCGAGCCGAGCGAGTCGAACAAGCGATCACGCGCGAGAGTGGCGGTGAGTCCTTCGGAATTAATTTCAATTTCAACGGCATCGGTGTAGAAGCGAATGTTGTTGGCGTCGATACGAAGTTTATACTCTCCGACATTTTGGGGCTGGAAATTGGCGATGATGAGCGTGTTGTTTTCCTCGTTGTCCAACTCCACATCGTTGAAAAACCACGAAAGCTTTACCGGTCCCGTGGCTTGAATGGCGACTGACAGGATGAGTGTGCTCCCGACGGTGAGGGATTGGTCGTTGGGGACGCTCAACAGGATAGGAGGCGGGGAACTGGAGCGGAGGAGATTCCAATTCAACGTGATGTTGCCAGTCGCGCCAAAGTAACCATCGACCGCAAATTCGTAATTGGTTCCGGCGGTGACGCCAAATTGCACGAGGCTGGTCAACGCCGAACCGTTATTGTCGTTGCGACCCACTTCGTGCAGCCGGCCCAAAGGCGGACCACCGCCCGGTTGCAGCACGTAGGCACCGAGCAACGTGTCGAAATCACTGCCCGTCGTATCGACTGTGAGGACACCGTCTGCGGGAGCGGTCCAGGAGAGCCACACGGAATGTCCGCCGGGTTTGCCGCCGTGCGTCGGTTCGCTCGGCTCGAGGGTTGCGCCGACGTTGCTGCCGAGCGCCTGGCCCGAGTCGGTCACTACGACTTGTCGCGCCGCGAACATGTCCGTCAGGCCGGCCGTGGCTGCTTGACTCGCGCCGCCTGGGCCGAGGAAGCCGAGCAATAACAACAGCCAGCCAAATCTAATGGATCGAAACATCGTACGCATCATACGCGAAGAACACCACGGCATCAATTTCCGACCAATCGAACAATCAGCCGCGCACCCATCGCTCTCGCGACGGGCGGCGGCTTAAGAGGCACGGAGGAACCAAATCCGGCCACTAAGTCGAACCGACTTTGGGCGCAGCCGGTGTGGATGCGGTTGTCGATTTCGAAGCGAGCACCTGGCCGCCGGCGTCGAGCAACTCGACCGACACGAGGAACGTTTTGTTCAACGGGAGATAGCGATAGCCAGCGGTTCCTTGCACGCCGGTCGTGGTGCTGTTCCACCAGAGCACGCCGGTGGCGACGTCTTTGATCTGCACGCGCACGCAGGGGGCAAGACCAGAGGTGCCCATGTCCACTTTGTACGTGGCTTGCAGATCTCCGGACGAGCCCCCGTACGGCCCGTAGCCTGAAGTGACTTTGAACTTCGTGATCGCGGGAGTAACGACTGTCGGGAGAGTGCCGCCGCCACCGCTCGTGCCACCTCCGCCGCTTCCGCCGGAAGCCAGCAAACTGTTGGACACAATTGCCATGCTAAACGTGAGGAATAAAGCCCACAGGGCAGACCCGGTTCTGATTCTTATGTTTTTCATTTTGTTTATCTGTATTGTAGCTGCGACGTGGATTCTAGGCTGTGTACACCGTCCGCCCGCAGGCAATTCTTCTAACGCAATCGCCATGCCAGTGCGCTTTAACGAAAATACAAGGCAGGGGGGATTGGTTTGGTCCGGATTCGGTCCGACAGTTGGGGGCAGTGGTCCGATTTGGCGATAATTCTTTCCTCAACTATCAGATAAACTCGATAAGGCACCTTCTTAACTGCGACAAACCGAAGGTTGGAATTCTTGCGAACAATCGGACTCCATCACCGCATTCACCACACGTCGAGTTGTTCCAACTGGCGCGTCGCCGCCGCCGCCCAGCCTCGGTTGGCCGCCGGGCTGGCGGGGCTGGGATGAAGAATTCTGCCAAATTGAATCGGGGCGTCGGCAAGCGCGATGCGCGCACGCCTCTCGGCGAAGTCGCCGATGCCGATCAACCATTGTGGTTCCATGATGGTGATCAATTGCCGAAGGTGCTCGTCACAAGCGGCGAACAAACGGGCAGTTTCGTCGGCGCGCAGTTTGTCGGGTGTGAGGTTGCGTCCGCCTTCATCAAGGAACGCGAGCGGGCAATAGTTCGCGACAAAATGTTCGCCGAAGAAATTTTCCGCCGCGCCAAACCGATCGGCGAACAGCCCCCAGAGCCGCCGTCCGCTCACTTCCGAACGGGCACAGGCGAAGCCCTCGACGGGTCGCTTCGGATGCGCGTGCCGGGGCTGGCCAATGAGCGCGGTGATTTTCATCCAATCGCGCACCGCCACGACTTCACCGAACGGTACGCCGACCTGCATCATGCCGAAAGGGCCGGGATTCATGCCGAGAAACACAACGCGTTTGCGTGCGCCGCCGAACTTCCGCAAGTACGCTTCGTGCATCGCCCACGCGTAGTCGAGCGGATTGTAAACATACTCGACCGGCGAAACGAACCGTAGCCGACCAACGGCTTTTGAAAGTTGTTGCGCGGACTTGATGAGCGCGCCGACGATGGTGTTCATGCGAACGGGCCTTCCTTGAACGGAGGCGTGATCGATCGATTCATCGCTCGCGCAGGAAATCAGTTTTTCATGGCCGCGACGGCGGCTTCCTGAAACGCGCGCCGCACTGGCGAGTTGTCACCATTGGGAAAACCGGCACGCTGAATCATCAGCACGAGGATCAAATCCTTTTTCGGATCGGCCCAACTTTGCGTCGCGTACGCGCCGCCGTGTCCATACGTGCCGGGTGACAGCATGGCAGTGACGCCCTGCGGCTCCTTCACGACTTGGAAACCGAAGCCCCAGCTCATGCCGTCGGTGAAGCCGGTCTTGATGTCGCCTGTCTGCGTGCGAGTCATCAAAGCCAGCGATTCCTTCGAGATGATTCGCCGGCCTTCCAGTATTCCGCCGTTGAGCGTCATTTGATAAAAGCGCGCCACGTCGCGTGCGGTCGAGAAAAGACCGCCGGCGGGAATCGGTGTGCGTCGACGATCACCAAGCCCGCCTTTGACGAAAGAGACGGCCGTCTCCTCCAAGCCACCGCCGGTCTTCGCGGGCTTGTAGGATTTTGCAATGCGTCTGGCCTGGCCAGGCGCGGGCCAGAACGTTGTGTCCTTCATGGCGAGGGGATTGAAAATGCGCTGCTGGAGGAAGTCCTCAAACTTCCGGCCTGACACAACTTCGACGACACGTCCAAGCGTGTTGATGCCCGAATTGCAATACTCCCACTTGCTGCCCGGCGGAAACTTGAGCGGCAGTTGCGAGTAGGCCATGACGAGTTCCGCGAGCGTCGAGTCGTTGCGCGGCGAAGCGAAGTCCCCCAAGCCGGAAGTGTGCGTCAGCAAATCGCGCAGCGTGATCGGGCGCGTGGGCCGGACGAGTTTGAGCGCATTCGTTCCCTTCTCCTCGATGAGCCATTGGTTCTTAAACTCGGGCAAATACTTTTCAACCGCGTCCTCGACATTTAATTTGCCTTCGTCCTGAAGCATGAGTACCGCGACCGCAGTGATGGGCTTCGTCATGGAAGCGATCCAGAAGAGATTGTCCGTACGCATCGGTTTCTTAAGCGCGAGATCGGCGAAACCCACGGCCTCCAGGCTGGCGATCTGATCGTGGCGCGCGACGAGTGTGACGGAACCGGCGATCGTGCCGTCGTCCACGAACGCCTGCATCCGCCGCGAAACTTCGGCGAAGCTGGCGGGCTGCGCGGCAATCGCTCGCGGTCCAGCAAGGGCTTGAAGCATCAGGACAATGGCAACGAAGATCTTTGAGCGAGTAGTCATGAGCGCGAGCATACGTGGAACTCCCGGAAGTTTTCAATCGGCCTCTTTGGATCAGAAACAATTTGTGCTCTCATTTTGATGACGGTGACAAGATTTGCCCAGAAGTGATGGGCACTCACCATTTGTAAGTCAGCGACACCGATCCAAACGCATCGATCTCCGACTGGCCGACGTATTCCTTGCTGCGAACGATTTGTGTTAAACTCAGGTCAAATCGTTTTCCCGAATAGACGACGCCAAACTTCAAATCGCCGACCAACGGATGACTGGAAACGGAGTGGCTCGAGTGAAAAAGGTTACCATCGAGAAAAGCGTTATGTCCGACGACGCGGCCCTCGGCTCCGGCGAAAAAGTACCCGCCGCGCGTGGGCGAGCCGTTGAGCAGGCGACCACCGCTTTGGGACAGGATGGAATCAATCGTCTCGTGTCCGAAGTCGCGCGGCAGGCGGAAGCCCGCGCGCAACTGCCCACCCACCGCGGCAAACGTCATCGAGCTTCCCAGGCTTGCGCCGGCGTGGGGCAACAACTCCAGCGACCACCCATTGCCATCGCAGACAGAGTAGCGCCAGGTGCGCTGATATTTCAAGGCCAGCGCCGGTTCATCGCGCAGTTGATTGGCCCAGCCTTTGACGAGCGGAAAGTTGCGAATCTTGTGGACGGTGTTCTGCGCTTCTTCGCCGAGCGCATCCGGCCCGATGATGCCGAGTTCGAGCTGCCAGTGATCCAACAGCGAATGTTGCGCTGCGGTTTCGTCGCGCCGCTGGAGGAAGAACGAGCCGTAGAGATAACCGGCGTAAGGACGATCCTTCGCTTGGAGAACGGTGGCCGCGGTGTCCGTCGGCGTGTAAATGTTTTGACCGACACTGACTCCAAAACGCGCCGCTGTGGGTTGCAATCCCCATTTCGGCAAGCTGGTTGTCCAACGGGAAACCCAATTCGTACCGCCCGCTTCGGCTTCACCGTGCAAGTAAGTAAACTTCAATCCCTGCGTGTAATGCCGGTCCGTGCGCACGACCAGATCGTTTTCCTGCATGACGGAGACAGAAGGGCCGGACAGTTCGTTAGCGCGCGAAGCAACCGTCAGCAGCAACAAGACGAGCGCGCCTCCGATGGCGCAACTGAGCGGGGCACGGAGAAAACAGTGCTTCATAACCACGGGCGGACACGCTGAATCTGGCCTGCCATCGTGTCAAGCCGACGAAACTCGAGCGCCCGATGAGGGCTACGAACCGCGCGCTTCTGAAGCGTGTCTTCGTGCGCAAAATTGTGCTTGCAAAGTGTATAATTTAATATACTGTAATTTCAGTTGATACAGAAATACCAGTTATTAACACTAAACTTGTAAAAGATATGAAAACTCTATTCGCAGCGACGGAAATTGATCCATCGGGGGCGGCGACCGTATGGATGTACGTCACGTACCTTCTCATCAGCGTGGCGCTGACCGTTTGGGTTGCGCGCACGCTCCACAAGAATGGCCGCATTTTTCTCGTGGATAGTTTGCGAGGAAACGAAGCCTTGGCGGATTCCGTCAATCATCTGCTGGTAGTCGGCTTCTATTTGGTCAACGCGGGCTATGTGACGCTCGCGCTGAAGTATGGCGACAAGGCAACGGATGCGCGGACGATGCTTGAAGCGTTGAGCACCAAAGTCGGCCTCGTGTTGGTGGTTCTCGGGGTGATGCACTTCTTCAACCTGTTCATTTTCTCCAAGATGCGCCGCCGGGCCACGCTCTCGCCGCCTGCGTTGCCGCTTCCGGTAATCAGATGAGAGGCTAGGCTGGTTTCAATCATGCACGGAAGATGGCGGGATTGCCTGTCGTCTTGTTTTGTTGGATGGCACTGGCCTGTACCATCGAACGTACCCACCAAGATTCAGATCTTGATCAACTTCCCCGCCTGCATCGCCGTTGCACCGTCGTGGACAATGGCCATAAGCGCGCGTGTCATACCGGCGGGATCGGCGTGCTGGATGATGTTGCGCCCATACACGATGCCCGCCGCGCCTTGCTGGATGAGCTTCTCAGTGCGTTCCAGAATTTCCTTGTCCGGCGCTTTGCCGCCGCCGCGCACCAGTACGGGAATGCGTCCGGCGATTTCGACAATTTTGTGATAGACACCCACGTCGTCAGTTGGATCGGCCTTAATGATGTCCGCGCCGAGTTCGACGGCTTGCCGGACGAGCGGAAGAATTTTTTCGAGATCACCATCGACCATGTAGCCGCCGGCCTTTTGATTCGGTTGGAAAACGAGCGGCTCGATCATCAACGGCATCGCGTAACGGTCGCACTCCGGTTTGATGCGAAGAATGTTTTGAATGCACTGGTCGGTGACTTCGGGTTGTTCGGGAATGCGAAACAGATTTACCACGACGCAACTGGCGTCGAGCCGCAGCCCCTGCTCGACGGGTTGCTCGATCATCCGGCTGAAGAGCGCGCGCGGCAATTGCGTGCCATAGACGTTGGCCACGTCGGTGCGCAGGACGAGCGCGGGCTTCTCCTTGCCCCGCAGCGATTGCAAATAGTGCGCCTGCCCGACCGTGAGCTGGATCGCGTCCGGCGCGGCGGCGACCAGCGTCTTCACGCACTGCTCCAGATTCTCGATGCCCTGGAGAAAACCGCGCTCGTTGAAGAAGCCGTGATCCATGGCGACGTCGAAACAGCGATTGGACTTGGCGTTGAACAGGCGGTTAAGTCGGTAGCTCTTCATAAAAATAAATTCGCAGTGCGAATGTTGTAATCCCGAAGAAAACGCCGCCGGTTGTCAAGAGTGGGCGCGGATTCAGAAGGCCACGAGTCAACTCCACGTCAATCATTTCGTTCTGGAAATGACGTGTCTCGCTACGGTTTTGTCAGCCGGTAGAAAGTGGCGGTTGCGTTGACGCTGTTCGTCAGTACCGAATAGTTGCCCACCTTGACCACGCCATTTGTAAGCGGGAGCCACGAGCCTCCGGAAGAAAGAGTTTCTGTCGTCTCCAACACGAAGCCCGTGGCTGAGGATGGCCATGAGACAACAGCTTGGTTGCTCAGGAGCGTAATCTGCAATGCAACAGGGCTGCTAACTTCTGAAACAGTTACGGAAATCGTGCTCGTGCTATTTGTGGTCGAGATCGTTCCCGGCAGCGAGGTCGGCGAAGCTTCACCGCCGCCGAAGGTCACCCAAAAGGGCTCTTCAACCGGCAGCGGGACGCTATTTGAAGCGACGAAAGAATAATTTCCTGGCGCGGGATTCAAAATGTAGGTCGTGGTTCCGCCCGTTCCGGGGAAGTCTGGATCGTCAATATCCTCGCTCGAATCTGAGTATCGAACAATTTTCTGACCGCTGAGATTAAGGAGGACTCCATCTTTCAGAACCATCACGTCCGCGTCGGCAGGCACAGAATAAGAGAGATAAGTTGAAGCTGGCGAAGAATTGCCAGCTTCTTTTCGCCGTGACGCCAAGCCACTCAGAGTCGGACCACGTTTCGGCGCGGAAAGTGAACCGGGTTGAACTTTGTTGGGAACCACAAAAAATCGAACGGCGAGAACCGCATCCGTCTTGAAATCGACCCGGCGAAGGAGGTTGTCAAAGTGCTGGTCGAGGTAGCGGATAGGGATGGTGTCGGAACGTATGAAATTATGGCGTCCCGGATCATAAATCCGAAATCGTTTCAGCGGGAGGTTGGCTCCTTGATCATTCTCTACTCCGACGCAGAGGACGAAGTGAACTGGTGGCGGATTCCGGCCTCTCGAATTGTTCGGGTCGCTCAATGACGGCACTTGAAGAATGGCCGCTGCGCTATTCGCACGCATGGTATTCTCCAAGTCGTTGAAGAAGGCTGTGGAGTCGGGCGGCTCGCCGGGTGCAACGCTAATCTGAACGTTTATTCCCAGGAAGGTTGCGGCGGGAACTAACTTGTATTCGCTATCTTTGCTGAATTTTTGCAAATCATAAAATGCTGTCAGCCAGTCAGCAATGTCTCCTGTCACCGAATTGATCGCCCCATCATCAAAGAGCGTTTTAATTTTTGCAGGATCACGCGCTGTATATTTCGCCGCCATTGAGAGAATGGTCAACACACAGCCAATATTTGAAACCGGCTCGTCGATGATGACGTTTCCCTGTATGTCTTTTGGAGGGTGCTTTGGATTGAGAACAGCGGCCGCCCAATTGCCACCGCCCTGCAAAAGCGGCGGCAGATCGTTCACCAAGAAGTCCGTTCGCTTGTCACCCATAGCCTGGTAACGGTACACATTTGGATCGACCGCGTCTGTGACTTTCGCCGAATCCATGTTAACGCTGGGAAAATTATTCGGACCAAACGGCGGTTGCGTCAAAGGGGAGAAATAGACTCCGGCGGGAGCGCCAGTGGGGACGGAAAAAATGTCGTAGCCCTCGCCTTCATCTCCGGGTTCTTCGTATTTAATCACCGTCCCGTTGGCTGAGGCAAATATTTCTCGCCTTTCGCCGGACAAAGTCGATGCAAGGAATAAACCATCTGCAATTGCAAGGGCGAGTGTGTTGTTATTTGTATTGGACTCCGTAACCAGATGGTCGGGGTCAACAACCAGCAGCAAGTGGGTTGCTTTAGGGGGCGCGTTCAACAAATTTGCGGCGGGCACGTGATTGGTGGGACTCGCCCCCGTGAAACCAACCGGAATGCCGTTCGTAAAAATCGCTGTGCTTGAAAGAATGTTGGCGACGTTCGTCTCGTTCGCCCAGAACACCTTTGCCGTCGTTGCGTTTGTCAGTGCAGTGCCTTTGGCTTCGTAACTGAAATTCACACCGCCTTGCGTAGCGTCCCACGACAGCGAGTTTGCGATCAGGTCCGGATTTGCCGGAAACACATCGCAAGAAAAGTCATCGAAAAACAGATCAGGAACGATGCCGCGACCATCAGCACTGCCGCCGCCTAGATCGATTCTATTGAACGGAAGCCCCCCCGCACGAGTGTACACTTGGACTCCGTCCAAAGCTATGACCGTATTACTTGATGATGCTGAAATTTGAAATTGGTGCCATCCAGTGGAGCGGTTGCCCAAGGTCACACCGCCGGGGCCAAGACGAAAACCAGTAACATATTGTTCATCATCACAATTTGGATGCGGGAGATGAAACAAAAAACAGATAGTGGTGTAACCAACGGTGCAGCAAGGGTCGAGGTTGATGAACTGGCTAGTACTTTCCAATGGGTCGTTCCGGTCGTACATCCATACCGAAACTGTTCCATACATCCTCTGCGGGAAAAGGTGAGACGGTCCTCCCGGTGGCGGTCCTCCCGGGAGATTAGAGATGTGGAGCGAATGTTGACCACCATGGGCGAAGGGACTGAAATCGGTTGGGCCTCCGCCGTAATTCCAAAAAGGTGCGAGGGTAGGGCCTTCAAAATCATCTACAAAATGGACAGAGCCAGGAACTGCATTCGATTGTGCTTCGAGCCGATGCACGCTGGCCAGCAGGAACACAAGACCAACCAATGCCGTGCAAATCATGAAATCCGTACAACTGAGAAGGGCTCGACTGCGACCAAGCACAGCTTCGCCTTTGAAGAAAGAATCCTTGAGGTTCGTGAGATGCACGATGCCGATGGCTTTGCCCATGCGAGAAAAACTACCTTTGCGTGATGCGGCGGGCAAGGCGTGAATTCATTCGGCGAGAAGCACGGCGTTCAAGCAACTTTGCCCAATGAAAGGCTAAATGAGCAGAAGGAAGAATTCGCGGGGAATCAACAGCAACAAAAGCGATTTGAAAAGTCTCGCCAAAGAACGGTGACTCCGTTACTCAATCACGACCAGGAAATTGTCGAAAACAAAAACGTAGCCGCAGTCATCATCGGGGTCTGCATAATTGTGGCGGCTTCAATCGTAGGCTGACTATAAACCCGCCGTGCCAAAATAATTTCGCCGCCGGCAAGCCGTGAGACAGTAAGCGCGTGAAACGAAGCCGTCAGATTCATTTAGTGCTGTCGGGCGCGCTGGCTTCCGGCGCGCTCGCAGGCTGTAGCCGTGCGCCGGATGGGTGGGATTTCGAGCCGTCCGTCTCCCAGGTGTCCACCGACAACACCTACACAAACAACCATTACGTCCACGGCTATGGCTATTACCACGCGCCGTACCGCGGCTGGTATCCGCACCCGTTTAATTATTACCTCCCAGGCCGCGGCTATTTCCACGGCGGCAATTGGACGCCGGCGCCCTTCGAGACTTCCACCACTGCATCGCGGCCGGCGGCGGATTCCGTGCAACGTGTGAACGCCAGCACCCGCGTCGCGAGCCGGTCACAATCGAGCACGCCGTCCAGTTCGCGCGGCAGTTGGATTTCTCGCGGCGGCTTCGGCGGCACTTCGCATGGCGGCGGGAGCAGCGGCAGCTAAGCGCGCGCTTGCCATGCAACGCCACGCCTTTTCCACGCGCCCCAACTGGCGCGAGAAGGTCGAGGAAATCGGCCTTACGTATCACACGCACGAGACCGGGCCGTATTGGGCCGAATCGGCTTACTACCAATTCACCGCTACCGAGATCGATGTGTTGGAAGCCGCGGCCAACACTTTGCACGCGCTTTGCATCGACGCGGCCGATGCTGTCATCAAACGCGGCTGGTGGGACCGGCTGGGCGTTCCATCCGCCGCCGTGCCGACAATTCTTCAATCGTGGGAACGCGACGACTTCAGCATCTATGGTCGTTTCGACTTCGCCTACGACGGTCGCACGCCGCCAAAGCTTCTCGAGTACAACGCGGACACGCCCACCGCCCTGATCGAAGCGAGTGTCGCACAATGGTTCTGGCTTCAGGACTCGTTCAAGTGGGCCGATCAATTCAACTCGATTCACGAACGCCTAATCGGCGCGTGGAAAAAACTCGGTGAGGAGCGCATCCATTTCGCCAGCGTCAGCGATCATCCGGAAGACGAGCAGACCGTCCGCTATCTCCAGGACACGTGCCATCAGGCGGGTCTCGTCGCGAAGCTCACGCCCATCAAGCAGATCGGCTGGAGCGAGCCACTCGGCGCGTTCGTCGATCAGGACGACCAGAAGATCGTCGCGTGCTTCAAACTTTATCCGTGGGAGTGGATGTGGCACGAGGAGTTCGCGAAATTTCTTCCGCGTGAGTCGGTTCGATTTATCGAGCCTGCGTGGAAAATGTTTTTGAGCAACAAAGGGCTGTTGCCGATTCTCTGGGAACTTTGTCCAAATCATCCCAACCTGCTTCCGTGCTTCGATTCGCCGGCAAAACTTGGCGGGAATTTCGTGAAGAAACCGAAACTCAGCCGCGAAGGGAGCAACGTCACGCCCGTCGAGAACGGCGCGACGCTGGAAGCGTCGGACGGCGACTACGGCGAGGAAGGTTTCGTGTATCAGGGGCTCGCGCCGAGCCCAGAATTCTCTGGCAACCATCCTGTGCTCGGCGTTTGGATCGTGAATCACGAAGCCTGCGGCCTTGGCATCCGCGAGGACACGCGGCGCATCACGGGCAACTTGAGCCGCTTTGTGCCGCATCTTTTCCACTGAATGCGGTGGTTTCATTTACCATTGCCCGCACGCCGCGAAAGAATTACAAGCCTTCCGCTGTAACAATTTTTTAGCCAAACCAATCAGTGCCGAGCCTATGATTTCTTCGTTCTTCTCCCTTAACCGATCACCGCTCTGCCGATTCAGAACCGCTTTGCTTGCCGGACTGTTTGTCTCCACCAGCGCTATGGCGGCGGACTGGCCGCAATGGCTCGGCCCGCAGCGCGACGGCGTCTGGCGCGAAACCGGCATCGTCGAGAAATTCCCTGAGAGCGGGCCGCAGGTTCGTTGGCGGACGAAGATTGGCGGTGGCTACGCGGGGCCGGCGGTCGCGAATGGCCGCGTGTTCGTGGCGGACCACGTGCTGGCTGCAGGCGCTGCGAATCCAAAGGATCCTTTTTCGCGCGGCACGATTGCGGGCAGCGAGCGCGTCCTTTGTCTGGATGAGTCCGACGGCAAAATTTTGTGGAAGCACGAATACGATTGCCCGTACGACGTGAGTTATCCCGCCGGGCCGCGGGTCACGCCGGTCGTCCATGACGGCAAAGTCTATACGCTCGGCACGATGGGCAATTTATTTTGCTTTGAGGCGGCGAGCGGAAAAATTGTTTGGTCGCGCGATTTCAAAAAAGATTTCGGCACGCCCACACCGCTCTGGGGATTCGCCGGTCATCCGCTCATCGACGGGCAAAAACTCATCTGCCTCGTCGGTGGCTCGAACAGCGTCGCCGTCGCCTTCGACAAGGATTCCGGCAGAGAAATCTGGCGCGCATTGACAGCGAAAGAGCCGGGGTATTGTCCGCCGACGATGATTGAAGCGGGCGGCAAACGGCAGTTGATCATCTGGCACCCGGAATCGATCAACTCGCTCGATCCGGAGACCGGCAAAGTTTATTGGTCGCAACCGTTCGCCGTGCAGTCCGCGTTGTCCGTTTCCACGCCGAGGCAGGTTGGCGATCGGTTATTCTTCACTTCGTTTTACAACGGCTCGATGATGTTGAAACTGGATGCCGACAAACCGGGCGCGAGCCTCGTTTGGCGCGGCCAGAAGAACAGCGAGAAGGACACGCAGGATTTGCATAGCATCATGGGCACGCCGTTTTTCGAGAATGGCTACATCTACGGCTCGTGCAGCTACGGACAGTTTCGCTGCTTGAAGGCCGAGACGGGCGAGCGGCTGTGGGAATCGTTCGTGCCGACGGGCGGCAAGGAAGCGCGCTGGGCGAATGCTTTCATCGTCAAGCAAGCCGGCCGATTTTTTATCTTCAACGAAAAGGGCGACCTGATCATCGCGAAGCTGAGTCCGAAGGGATACGAGGAGATCAGCCGCGCGCATTTGATCGACCCGACGAATACGGCGGCGGGTCGCGACGTGGTGTGGTCGCATCCGGCGTTTGCCAATCGCAGCGTGTACGTCCGCAACGACGTTGAGATTGTTTGCGCGTCGCTGGCAGCGGACAAGTGATGCCGTTTACCCGGGTGGCAGCTTTGAATGTTCGGATTTACACTCCGCTCAACACGCCGCATTTTGTGGCTTGGCACAGAGATTCGATGTGGCTACAAGTAGCACGCGTGAAGTGATTTTGGCAATTGGAAGCAACCGCGAGCATGGTTAAATCTATCGCTGAGTTGCGGGGCGGGATGTAATTGAACGAATAAGCGTGGCAGCGTTGTTCCCTGAAGCGAGGGTTATCGCTTGTTGTAACCACAAAGGTGCCTTGAATTCTCCACCACAGCCCTCACGAAACTCACTTCTTCGAGTCACCGAGCTTCGTTTTGATTTCGGCAGGATTATTTCCCTCGTCAGCCTTGTGCTGGGAGCTTTCTCCCTGCACGCGGCAGCCCTGCAACGCGTGCCGAACACGACGCTCCAGATGCCGCTGACCGCGCCGGACCTCGGGTTCACGTCCGAGCTGGCTTTCAACGATCTTCAATTCGTCCAACCGGTGGCCATCGCCGCGCCGCCCGGCGAAACCAACCGTCTGTTCATCGTGGAAAAATGGGGACGCGTGTGCGTCATCACGAATCTGGCGGCACCCACGAAAACAGTCTTCCTCGATTTGTGGGATCGCGTTCCTCACGACGTGACTGATTCGGATTATGGCCTGCTGAGCATCGCGTTCCATCCCGGCTACGCCACCAACGGTTACTTCTTTGTTTTCTACCATCTCTTCGCCACGACGGACGCCGGCGCGGGCGTGCATTGGCGGGTAGCACGCTTCCAAGCGTCTGCCGCGAACCCGAACTTCGCGCCCGCCGAATCCGAGGCGCCATTGATCACCCAGTGGCATGACACCGCGCTGCACACCGGCGGTGACATGCACTTTGGGCCGGACGGTTATCTCTACATCACCGTTGGCGACGCTGAGCACAACGTGTCCGGCAACAACTACACGCAGATCATCGACCGGGATTTTTTCAGTGGCATCCTGCGCCTGGACGTGGACAAACGACGCGGCAGTTTTCCCGCGAACCCCCATCCCGGCGTCGCCGACAACTACCGCATTCCGCCGGACAATCCGTTTCTTGGCGCGACGAGTTTCAACAACCTGCCCGTCGATCCGATGAAAGTGCGCACGGAATTTTTCGCGGTGGGGCTGCGCAATCCGTGGCGCTTTTCGTTCGATTCCAAATCCGGCGAACTTTATTGCACCGATGTGGGCGGCGAATTGCGCGAGGAGGTTAATTTAATCGTGCGCGGCGGCAACTACGGCTGGAATTTCTACGAAGGCACGTTGCAAGTACAGGCGCTGCCCGAGGATGCCGACCGGATTTACACCATCCCGCCGCTGGCGCAATACGGACGCGATGAAGGGACTTGTATTACGGGAGCGCTGCTTTATCGCGGCCGCCAGTTCCCGCAGTTGGCCGGCGCGTTTGTTTTTTCGGATTTCTACGTCGGCAAAATCGGCACGGTGCGCTACAACGGCCGGAAACTCAGCACGCGGCTGGAAAACACGTTAAGCGAAATTCAACAGCAGGAAGCGTTGCTTGATCTGCCGACGGATGCATTGAAGGCCACGCAAGTCAATTGGGAGCGCGGTTGGGCCTATCAACAAACCCACCCGACTTCCTGGACGATTCTTGATCCGATCGCATTCTCCACCGTGGCTGGAACGAACTGGAAGAAACTTCCCGATCAATCCGTGCTCGTGACTGGCACCAATCCACCGACCAACACTTACGTCATCGAAGCCATCACCGATCTCACTGGCATCACCGCCATCCGACTGGAGGCATTGCCCGACGAGAGCCTGCCGTCCCAAGGGCCGGGACGACACGCCAGCGGCGCGTTTGTTTTGAGTGAATTCAAACTCAAGGCGCTGGATTTGAGCGACCCATCCGATACCAGCGGCTCCCGGCAAAGCAACAGTAACGTTGCCAGCTCGCTCGTTCTCGCGTCACTGCCGTACGCGGTTCCAAAGCCCGTCGGTTTGACGAATGCCACCGCCGACTTTTCACAAACTGGTTTCGCCGCCGGCAACGCGATCGACGGCCTGACCGCGACCGGCTGGGCCATCGGGCCCGAATGGGGCAAAGCGCACTACGCGATTTTTGAAACTGTGAAAACAACCGGGTTCAAAGAAGGCACCAAGTTGATCTTCACGCTGGAGCAAAATTTTGGCGACCAAGCGACCATCGGTCGGCTGCGCCTCTCGGTGACAACCGCTCCCCTGCCCGTGCGCGCCGACGACACGCCCGAGGCGATTCAGGAAATTCTTCGCATGCCGGCTGACAGTCGCACGGAGCAGCAACAATCGCTGCTCGCGAGCTACTATCGCCGCAATGTCGCGCCGGAATTAAAGGCGGCGCGTGAACGGCTGGCGTCGCTCCGCCAGACCAAGACGGACATCGAAAGCGAGTTTCCCGGAAAAGTCGAATGGCTGGCGAACGTCCGCGGCATTTCGAGCATGGGGATTCATCCGGCCACCGACGACATCTTGCTGGCTGATTATCTCAACGGCACCATTCGCCGGCTCGTGTTCAACACCAACACCGTTTCGCCCCTGCCCGCCACGCTCGCGGACACCGGCGCGTTCGCGGATCTCGCCACGCTGACGCCGCAGCCGGGCATCGTCCCGTACGACGTGAATGTTTCCTTCTGGTCCGACAACGCGCTCAAGCGCCGCTGGTTTTCCGTGCCGGACACCAATCGTTTCATCGATTTCAAGCCCGAGGACAATTGGTCATTTCCACCTGGCGCCATTTGGATCAAACACTTCGAGCTGGAACTGACGAACGGCGTGCCGGAATCCGCGCGGCGGCTGGAAACGCGCCTGCTCGTGCGCGGCTCGAACGATGTCTATGGCGTGACGTATCGCTGGGATGAATCCGGCACGAACGCGCTGCTCGTCCCGAGCGACGGGGCGGATGAGTCGATTTCGATCAACGATCACGGTATTCCGCGCACGCAAGTCTGGCATTACCCCAGCCGCAGCGAGTGCCGGCAATGCCACACACCAATCGCCGGCTTCGCCCTGGGCTTCAACACCGCGCAAATCAATCGCGCGCATGATTTTGGCGGCGGCCAGCAAAACCAATTGCAAGCCTTCAGCGACGCCGGATATTTCTCCGCGCCGGTGACGAATCTCAACAACTTGCCCGCGCTGGCCGACGTGAGCGACAACGCCGCCAGCCTCGAAGTCCGCGTGCGTTCGTACCTGGCCGCCAACTGCGCGCAATGCCATCAGCCAGGCGGCTCGGCCCGCGGTTATTGGGATGCGCGTTTCACCACTTCGTCCGCACTCGACAGCGTGATCGATGGCGTGCTGGTGGATAACGAAGGAGACGCGCGCAACCGCGTGCTCAAGCCCGGCTCGCTTGTAAATTCGCTTCTGCTGCACCGCCTCGCCAGGCTCGGGCCGCATCACATGCCGCCGCTCGCCACGACTGTCGTCAATCAGCGGGCGGTGGATTTGATCGGCCAATTCACGCTCGATGAATTGCGTGATCCGCAAAGTTTTTACAATTGGCAGATCGATAATTTCGGCGATCCCGCGTTACCGAAAGCGGCGGCGGACGCGGATCCCGACGGCGACGGCGCGTCGAACTATTTGGAATATCTGGCTTTCAGCGATCCGAACTCGTCGACGAACGGCTGGAGCGTGGGCTTTCAGAAAGTGAATTCCTTGACACGCATCACGCTGCCACCGATCCCGGCCCGTAATCTTGTCGTCGAGTGGACGACGAACCTTTTCGCGCCCGCGTCGTGGCAGCCGCTGGCGAGCCAGAGCGAACGCACGTTCTGTCCCGATGGCGATCCGGGCGTGTCCATCGAAGATCCGAACGCCGACGGTCACCAAAAGTATTACCGCCTGCGAATCATCGCCACGCCCGAACCTTGAACCGCGCGGAGTGGCTTCAACCCGAAAACCGAAGATAGCCACGAGAGAACACAAAGAAAGGCGGGCTGAGTTTGGAGGTAAAAAAAAGTCCAAGTTTTCTCCGCTGTTATTACTCCTCTGCTTTCTTTTTGCGTTCTTTGTGTTCTTGGCGGCGATTCAGTTTCGGAGTTCAGATTCAAATTTTTTTGCTCAACGAAGAAAGCAATGCGCGGTTGTTCGCCACGCGTCGGTAAGCCCATTCCGAGATTGAAGCGAAGCCGGGAAAATTTTCGTAGAGCCAGAGCAGCCATTTGAATTTCGCGGCCAACGCCAGCGAGCGCAGCACGGCTTGCGCGCCGCGCGACACGCGGCCATCGGTTTCCAAAAGATGAACCGAATTTTCAAAATCCCGGCGCGGCAATTCGGGAAATCGTGCCGCCACTGACGAATCTTGAAATGGCACGTAATCGACTTGCTCGCCAGTGGATTTCTTCCAGCGCGCGATCCAGCGCCCGCAAAAGCCGCAGTCGCCGTCCAAAATCATCAACGGCCGGGCTGGCGGCGACGCGACTTTGTCGGGCGCCGTGCTTGAAGAAGATGCGGGTTGCATGTGCGCGCAATGCGGTGTGGCAGGCGAATCAGCGCGAGTTCGTGGCCAGCGCCCACAGTTTTTTTTGCGCCCGACCGCTGTCGATCAACTCCGCCGCCATTTCCCAGCCGTCCAGCATCGACTTGGTTTTCCCCGCGACGAACAGCGCAGCGGCGGTGTTGAGCAACACCGCGTCGCGTTTTGGCCCGCGATCCTCGGCGCTCAAGAGGCGTCGGATGATTTCGGCATTGGCCGCGCTGTTGCCGCCGAGCAAATCTGCCAAGGAGGCAAGCTGTAAGGGAAATTGCTCCGGCGAAAGCATTGACGTTGTAAAGCCGCGCTCTTGATAAAACTCAGCGATGGAGTTGTTCCCTAGCGTGGACAACTCGTCGAGGCGCTTCAACTTTTGAGGATCACTCTTCCCCACACGTTCGAGATCCGAGAGAGCGACTAGGAGGCACGCGGGCGGATCAGCGTTTGGCGCGACCTCTGCCAGAATGGCCTGCTTCTGCTTCGCCAACGAAACCGCGTCGCTAATAGGTAACAAGCGCGATGTTCCACACTTGTCCACGACACGGATCATTTGTAGCCGATTCGTTGGCTCGAAATCGAACGGAGGAAACGTGCGGATCGGAGCAACTTCCCCGCTCACCACCATTGCGCGTCGCACGCCCAGAGTTTGCAGCACACGCGCGATTGGCTCGCACAACTCCGGTCGCGGCACGCCGACAAGTTGCGCCGTCGGACGCGCGGGATTCAGCAGCGGGCCGAGGAAATTAAAAATCGTCCGCTGGCCACGGCCGGCGCAAAGTTTGCGGGCCGGCGCGATGTGCCGAAAGGCCGGATGAAATTTTGGCGCGAAGAAAAAAGCGAAATGATGTTCGCGCAACGAAGCCACGGCTTGTTCCGGCGACAATTCGACCGGGATGCCGAGCGCTTCGAGCACGTCGGCGCTGCCCGACTGCGAGGTTATGGCGCGGTTGCCGTGTTTGGCGACCGTCACGCCGGCGGACGCGACGACAAGGGCGACGGTGGTGGAGATGTTGAAGGTGTTGAGCCGGTCGCCACCGGTGCCGCAAACGTCGAGGATTTCACCCGCCCGGATTTCAGCATCGAGTGGCGGGACGATGGAGCGGGCGCGCAACTCGCGGGCGAAGGCAGCAATCTCCCCGGTCGTTTCGCCCTTGCATGCAAGCGCCGTCAGAAAGTTGGCTTTGATGCCGTCAGCGACGGAGGGATCGACAAGTTGAGCGACGGCCAGCGCAACTTTTTCATCGGTGAGAGCGACCGAATTCGCGACTTGTTGCGTAAGAAGATCTAGCACGGAACAATTGTTAGCGGAACTGCCGGCGGGTGAAAAGCGCAAGCTGCGTCGATTTTCTGGATAATACGTTGCGCCTCCCTGGCTTTTTTTGTAACCAAATTGAAACAAGTTGTTCGCCGTCGTGTCTATTGAAACATGAGTCGCCAGTCATTTCATTCGTTCCGCTCGCGCAAGCAGTATTAAAATAATTTCATGGCTGCCTCAGCTTCCTACACTGAAAAGCGCGATTTCGCGTACGAGATAAAATTTCTGCTGCCCGATTCGGTTGCCGATGCCGCGCTCGCTTGGGCGCGCCAGCATCTTTCGCCCGATCCGCACGCGCTCGGCCCGACTGGAGATGGCTATCACATCACGAGCATTTATTTCGACACGCCGAGTCTGGATGTCTTCCATCGCGTTGGTTCGTACGGGCGCTGCAAGTACCGGGTGCGGCGCTACGGCTCGGAGGAAGCGATCTTTCTGGAGCGCAAATTGAAAACGCGGGGACTGGTCGGCAAAAGGCGCTCGCGCATCGCCGTCGAGCAAATCGCCAACCTTGCCGGCACGGAGCCGGATGAAAGCTGGATTGGCTACTGGTTTCATCGGCGCTTGATCGCGCGGGAGTTGCAGCCAATCTGCCAAATCGCTTACCAACGTATCGCGCGAGTGGGCCTGAGCGACAACGGGCCGATCCGGTTCACCGTGGATCGACAGATCGTTGCCAGCCTGCATACTGGTTTGTGCTTCGACGACTCCGGCGTGGGCAAGATATTCCTTAGTGGACAAAGCATTCTCGAACTGAAGTTCCGCCAGACGATGCCGGAGATTTACACGAAGCTGATCCACGAATTGTCGCTGACACCGCACGCCGTTTCAAAATACCGGTTGACGATTCAGTCCTTCCTGCCCGAGGAGGCGGAGAAAGCCGAGCCAGCGATGAAGGATTCCCGCAATGGCTCGGCGGTTCATCCCGCGCCCAACGGACAAATCCAATCCACAACGCGAAACATCGTTGCTCTTCCGGAGCGCAATCATGCCTGACTGGTTGCGGCCAACGCTCGAGAAAATGCCCAAAGTTTCGCCGGAAGAGTTGTTCTTCCGCCTCGTGCTGGCAGCGTTCTTTGGCTGGCTGGTGTCAGTGATTTATCGCCGGACGCGCAGTCCCGAAGCCGTCGCGCCCTCCCTTCCGACTACGCTGGTGTTGCTGACGATCCTCATCGCCATCGTCACTCAGGTGATTGGCGATCAAGTCGCGCGGGCGTTCAGCCTGGTGGGCGCGCTCTCCATCGTGCGTTTTCGCACCGTGGTGCGCGACACGCAGGACACGGCGTTCGTGGTGTTTGCGGTGATCATCGGCATGGCGGTCGGCACGAATGATTTGCTCGTCGCGTTGATTGGTACGGGCGTGGTGGGAGGCGTGGCGTTTGTTTTGCGGCCGCGGGGCCGCAACGCCGAGGCATTCGCCGACACGGAGTTTCAACTGGTTGTGCGCGCCGCCATCGAGCAAGAACCGGAAAAAAAGTTCGCCACCGAGTTTGAGAAGTACTTTCAGTCGCATGAATTTGTGGGCGCGGAAACAGCCAAGCAGGGTTCCGTGCTGGAACTGAGTTACCGCGTCCGTTTGCGCGAAAGCGCCAGCCCGCCGGAACTGGTGAAGGCATTGAAGCAAATCGAAGGTGTCCAAAATGTCGAGTTGCGGCGCGGTGAGCCGGTGGAAACCTGAGCGCCCGCCCCAGTTCTCGATTCTGTTCTTGCCGGAGGAGAGCCAAAGAATGCAGTGTAATCAACGTCTCCGACCCGGTGTCTCAATGAATTAGTTATGGCGAACAAGAAATCATCAGGTGTGCTGAAATGGATCATCCTCCTGCTCGTGCTGGGCGGCGGCGGTTATTTCGGCTGGAACTATTATTCCAAGCGCGCCAAGGAAGGGCCGGCCGAATTCAAGACGGCTACGGTCGCCAAGGGCGATATCACCCAGTCGGTGACCGCCAATGGCGCTTTGAATCCGGTTCGCACAGTGACCGTTGGCAGCCAAATATCGGGCATCATCACGGAACTGAAGGTGGACTTTAACAGCAGAGTGAAACAAGGCGATGTGCTGGCGAAAATTGATCCCGCCACCTACGAACGCGCCCTGGCCCGCGCCGAGGCTGACCAGTCCAATGCCCAAGCCGGACTTGAGCTGGCGAAATTCAACGCCAAACGTGCCAAGCAACTTTACGCCGAGAAACTCATTTCTGAGTCCGAATACGAGCAGGCTGACATCGCCATGCAACAGGCCGAAGCCAATGTAAAAATTCGTCAAGCCGCCGTGGACACTGCCAAAGTGGATCTGGATCGCACCACCATTTACGCGCCGATCAGCGGCATCGTCATTTCCCGCAAAGTCGATGCCGGCCAGACGGTCGCCGCAAGTTTCAACACACCCGAGCTCTTCACGATCGCAAACGACCTGACCAAGATGCAAATCGACACGCTGGTCAGCGAAGCTGATGTCGGCGGCGTTCAGGAGGGGCAGAAAGTAAACTTTACCGTGGACGCGTTCCCTGGCCGCAAGTTCAATGGCTTTGTAAATCAAGTGCGATTTGCGCCCATCACGAATCAGAACGTGGTGAACTACACCGCCGTCGTCGAAGTGGACAACCGCGATCTCAGGCTTCGGCCGGGCATGACCGCCAACGCTTCACTCATCACTGCCCAACGCACGAATGCGCTCGTCATCCAGAATGCCGCGCTACGTTTTCGCCCGCCCGAAAGCGTCGTCGTTGCTACCACTAACGACGCTGTCGCCAAAGCCGCTGGAGTGAATGATCCCGCCAAGAAATCCGGCAAGACCGCCGAGCTAGCAACGAGCGGCCCTTTCGCCGGCTTGCCGATTCCGCCGTGGCAGGCAGGCGGCGAGCGGCGCCGGCCCACTGATCAGGAACGCGCCGATTACGAAGCCACTTTGACACCGGAGCAGAAAGAAAAATATCAGCAAGTCGTCGCGGAAATGCGCGCCCGTTTTGCCCAGATGGCCCAAGGTGGTGGCGGTGGTGGATTTGGTGGCGGCGGGCCGGGTGGTGGCGGTGGCAGCCGCAGCAGCAGCAATCAAAACGAAGGCCCGGCGATTCGCACGGTCTATGTGCTCGACAAGGAGAAATCCACGCCGGACAGACCGGTGCTGCAGGCCGTGTCCGTCAAGACCGGCATCGCGGATGGATCGAACACGGAAATCCAGGATGGTCTGAAAGAGGGCGACGTCGTGATCACCGGTTTGAAGACTACGACCACGACCGCTACGACCACTCCCACCGCGAATCCATTCGGCCCGACCTTCGGCGGCCCGCGCCGGTGAAACACGCAGTACAGCGCGAGCCGAATTCAAAATTTCAACGTGTCCACTCCGGTCATCCAACTCGAAGATTTCTGCAAGACTTACATTAGCGGCGAGGTGCAAGTTCACGCCGTGCGCCTCGACGGCGTGAACGTCGGCGAATTGAACCGCGACGAACTCGCGGATTTGCGGAACCAAAAAATTGGCTTCGTGTTTCAAGGCTTCAACCTGCTGGAACGCACGACGGCGCTCGAAAACGTGGAGTTGCCGATGCTTTACTGCCGGCCGGGTGTGCGCACGCGCACGCAGCGCGAACGCGCTGAAAAGGCGCTGGCGCTCGTCAGCCTCGCCGATCGGAGTGACCACACGCCCAGCCAGCTCTCCGGCGGCCAGCAACAGCGCGTCGCCATCGCCCGCGCGCTCGTCAACGAACCCAAACTGCTGCTCGCCGACGAGCCGACCGGCAATCTTGATTCGCGCACGAGCATCGAAATCATGGGCATCTTCCAGCAGTTGAACGAGCAGGGCATGACCGTCATCATGGTCACGCACGAACTTGACATCGCGCGTTACTGCCGCCGCGTCGTCGTGATGCGCGACGGCTTGATCCGCAGCGACGAGGCGGTCAACGATCGCCTGCACGCCGCCGAGGAATTGGCCCGGCTGGACGCGGAACAAAAAGCAATTCAACTCACAGCCTGATTCATTATGTTTGCTGTTTTCAAAATCGCGTTGCGCGCCTTGCGCCGAAACATCCTCCGTTCCTTTCTCACCATGCTCGGCATTATTGTCGGCATCTCCGCAGTGATCGTCGGCGTGAGCATGGGTGCCGGCGCGAAGGCCGAGGTGGACAAACGCATTGCCAGCATGGGCAACAATCTGCTCACCGTCATGTCCGGCAACATGACCCGTGGCGGTGTGCGAGGCGGCTTCGGCATGGCCCCGAATCTGACGCCGGGAGATTACGAAGCCATCCGCAAAGAGGTCTCCAGCATCACCGCGATCAGTCCGGAAGCGCGCGTGCAAAGTCAAATCGCGGCGGGCAACCAAAACAGCTTCGTCCAGGTTTCCGGTGTCAGCGCCGAATACCTCACGGCGCGATCCTGGGGATTGCGCAGCGGAGATAATTTCACAGAAGTGGATGTCCGCAACGCCAACAAGGTCTGCCTCATCGGTGCCACAACCGCCAAGACCCTGTTCGGCGAGAATATTGATCCCGTCGGCCAAGTTGTCCGGATCAAAAACGCGCCGTTCACGATCGTCGGCTGGCTCGAGGCCAAAGGCTCCGGCAGCTTCGGGCAGGATCAAGACGACGTCGTGCTGCTCCCGTACACTGCGGTGATGAAAAAACTTTCGGGCGACACCAAGTTCCGATCTTTTTCCGTGCAGGCTGAATCGCCCGGCAGCGTGCCGGACGTGCAGGCCCAACTGACCTCGCTGCTGCGCCAGCGCCACCAAATCGCCGACGGGAAGGATGACGACTTCATGGTCCGAACCCAGCAGGAGACGAGCGACTTCTTTAACGCCAACAATCGCATCATGACGATCATCATCAGTTATTTCGCCGGCATCTCGCTGGTCGTCGGCGGCATCGGCATCATGAACATCATGCTCGTGAGCGTCACCGAACGCACGCGAGAGATCGGCATCCGGCTGGCCGTGGGCGCACGCAGCCGAGACGTTATGCGACAGTTCCTCACCGAAGCGGTGATGTTAAGTCTGATGGGCGGAGCGATGGGTATCGGGACTGGCTTCTGGCTCGCGCCGATGCTGACGAAGATTGCGCAATTTCCGACGTTGATCTCGAACAGCTCCGTGATCATGGCCTTCACCGTCAGCGCTATCATCGGTATCGTGTTTGGATTTTTCCCCGCGCTCAAAGCGGCGCGGCTCGATCCGATTGACGCGCTCCGTTACGAGTAAGTTTTTCTGCCGAAACGCTTTGTTGCGCGGTCAACTCTGCGATGCGGTTACTTCTCGCTCTTGGAGGATTTTGAACTGCTGCCACCTTTGCCCCCGCCGGCCATGACGATGGTCGCCGTCAAAAAGCCGACCGCGAAAAAGGCAAAGTACATGATCGCCGACTTTTGTTGAAATTTGGCGAGAAGCGGCGGCAGCCGGAACGTTACGGTCTCGGAGTTGTTCATCCCCATCAGCACGAGAAGCAACAAGACGATGAGGAGGAAAATCGCTTTGAATAAGAGCTTGGCATTCATAAAAATCGTTGGCGGACGATAGGGGGCGTCTCCGGGGGCGTCAAGCAACGCGAATGCCCGGGAGTGGTACAGTTTGGAAATTAGCCACAGAGAACGCAGAGAACACAAAGAGCGAAGGCGTTGAATTCTCTGCGTTCTCTGTGGCCATTCTCTTTTCCTTCCTCTCAAACTGTACCACCACCGAATGCCCTTGCCGCATTTTCCCACCCTGTGGCGTAATGACGCGACAAAATGAGCATCGCAACCAAGACCGGCGATTCCGGCACCACCGGCCTGATGTACAACCGGCGCGTCAGCAAGTGCCACCCGCGCGTCGAGGTTTACGGTTCCGTGGATGAGTTGAACGCGGCGCTCGGAGCGGCGCGCGCCACGGCCGATCACGACTCCGTGCGTGAGACGATCCTCGTCATTCAAAAGGATCTCGTCACGCTGATGGGCGAGTTAGCGACGGCCATTGACGATTTGCCCCGCTACGTGCAGGACGGTTTTTTGCTCGTGACTCCGGAAATGACCGCACGCTTGGACGCGCGCGTGAAAGAAATCGAAGCGCAGCAGATTTCCTTTGCCGGCTGGGCCACGCCCGGGGCGACGTTGAACGCCGCCCTGCTCGACGTGGCGCGCACGACGTGCCGGCGCGCCGAACGCCGCATCTGCGCGTTGCACGAAGCGGGCGAGTTGAAGAATCCGGAAATCGTGATTTACCTCAACCGCCTGAGCGATCTGCTGTGGCTGTTGGCCCGCTGGGTCGAAAGCAGAAGCGTCTGATCTGGCGAGTTCATGCGCTCGCAACCGAAAAAATCATCCGCGCGAATCGGTTTTATTGTTTGGCAACTCAAGTCCCGTTTTGCTAAACCTGCGGCCATGAAACCCGAAATTTTTCCTGCTCGTTTTGCCTATTTCCTCGCAACGCTCCTGGCCATGCTCACGGCTGGAGTGGTGGCGCAAGTTCTCTATGGCACCACGCTCTCCGCCGCCGAATCGCAAGTGAACAAGGTTCAACAACTCGCGCACGACGTTTATTTTCACGAAGGCGACATCCAGGGCCACGGCCACTGCAACAACGGCTGGGTCGTCTTCGAGGATTACGTGCTGGTGATCGACGGAAACTTCCCGTCCGGCGCGAACGAAATCATTCCGAAGATTCGCGCCATCTCCAACAAGCCCATCCGCTTCGCGTTCGACACGCATCATCACGGCGATCACGCTTACGGCAATCAAGTATGGGCGGACAATGGCGCCGTGGCCGTCGCGCACACGGGCGTACTCGAAGAGATGAAGAAATACGAACCCGGTCGCTGGAACGACGCCGCCAAGTCGCGGCCGGACGTGGCCGCTTCGAAGCTCAAACCGCCCACGCTGCTTTTTCCCGACAAATTGATTTTCGACGACGGGAAGCATCGCGTGGAGTTGATTCACTTCGGTGTCGCTCACACGCACGGCGATGGCTTCGCCTGGCTGCCCAAGGAGAAAATCGTTTTCACCGGCGATGCGTGCGTAAATGGCGCTTACAATTACGTCGCCGATGGCAACATCGAGCAATGGATCAAAACGCTCGACGGCGCGCGCAAGTTGGGAGCGACGACCGTGTGCCCCGGACACGGACCCATCGGAACGAGCACCGTGCTGGATGACCAGCAGGTGTATTTCACGGAACTGCGCAAGCAGGTGAAACTGCATCTCGCCAAGACACCGGAAGCGATGCGCGACGCGGTGGACGGGATCAAAGCGACCCTCCAGAAGCAGGAGCAAATCGCCCGTTATGTCGGCGATGGCCTTGGCGCACAGGTTGAAAAAGTTTACGTCGAAATGGGCGGCAAGGCATTTCCGACTGCGAAGTAGGAGTTGAAACTAGAAACCGCAGCGACCCAACACAAACAGCGCAGAGGCTTGGGTGAAAACTGGCGGCGGCTTTTTTAGCCTGGCCGGCAGCGGGATTCTGTTGAACCGAAGCGGATGTTCCGTCGTGAGATTGCGGCCTTCGCGACCATTGCGTGAGTTTCAATTGTGGAAACGAGCAACGCCGACTGCCGAACCTTTAGCTGGCAGAATTTCTCCACACCTCTTGATGTTGTCGACAAGCTGGCGATCGTTCGTCCCTCGATCTTGAGTGTGGCGTACACCAAAGCTCTTCATTTGATTTACACCTTGTTGGAACAGCAAAACGCCGTGCCACTAAAGAAAGGGGCACGGCGTGTGATTTTGCAAAAATTCAGTTACTGATTCGCCTGCTTACTTTGGGTTGATCAAGGCGGAAGTGCGATCTTCGATCCATTCGATGTCTTTGTTACCCTTCTGGCTGCCGCTGGGAAACTTCCCGCTGGCAGAGATCTGGATCAGGGCCAAGTTTTTCCATTTGCGAATTTCCGAATGCCCGTCTCCAAACGAAATTCCACAGGCACCATTATGATACGTGGCAGGATAATCGATCCACTGGTACAAGTATGGATTTTTCGGGCCGGGGATAGCCAAGCCGCCGTCGTTGAGGCTGTGTGCGTCTTCGTCCATGATCACCCAAGTGCTGGAGGGGCCGGGAGCGACCATATCGGTCAGCTTGCCGAAGCAATACCACGTTTTGTTGACCGTGTGGTTGTGCGAGCCATCCAACCAAGGGCCGTCCACCGCGACTCTTCCACCCTTGCCGGGATTGGTGCCGACTGCCTGGCTGGCCGAAATCGTTCGTGCGGCCTGCACTTTCGTCCCTTTTTTGTTGGCGTCGGTTCCTGAGTACTTGCCGATTCGGCGATCCGCCGGGCACTTATAGAGGCTATGGTTGGCGCCATACGTAACCAGCATGTTGCGCGTTGGGTCATCCAAGATGTCGGGATTAAACTCTTCGGCGCCACCGCCGCCGGCTTGTCCCGGACACCAGTTATGGTACGGCTGGGTGTTACCATCGTCGGGATTGGGCCAAATGTAATCGCTGAAATCGCCGCTGTAGAGATGGGTCGCGAGCATCATGGACTTGGTGTTGTTCATGCACCAGATGCCTTGCGCCTTGGTTTTCGATTTCGCCAACGCGGGCAGGAGCATGCTGGCCAGGATGGCGATGATGGCGATGACGACCAGGAGCTCAATCAAGGTGAACCCTCGACGGAGGCCTTTCGTCCAGTATAAAAAAGAATTCTTCGGAGTCGTTAGTTTCATAAGTGTAAACTTGTTTTGCGCTGCTTCGTGCTGATTCGGCTGTGACGTTAGCAGCCGATCGGGTTCGCGTCAAAAAATTAGTTGGAAAAAAAATCTCCTGCAATGTGCGTTTCGAGGCACATCCAATTTCAACACCGGCCATGGGCAGGAAGTCGATCCTACTCCAGCCCCAGCGATACCAATTTCACGGTCGCGTTTGCCGAGCCTGACTCGGCTGGGTCCGCCAAATGGTTGCTGAAGCCCCGCGCGTGACCGGAAGCGAAGCTCCAAAAACTTGCCAACACCCGCGGCGCTTTCCCGTCCGTTGCGACTCGACTTCGCCCAGAACTCCTTCGATGCTGGTGCAATGGCCAGCGTCGTCCTGGAAAACGTTAACAAGATTTTCAGCGAACCGGGAAAGAAAGAGGTTTCCGCGATTAGCCGCCTCAGTTTGGAAATCCCGGCGGGAGCTTTGCTGGCCGTCGTGGGGCCGTCCGGCAGCGGCAAGACCACGCTCCTGCGCCTCATCGCCGGACTCGAGCGCGTCACGACCGGCAAAATTTCCATCGCCGGCCAGTGCGTGAATGAAGTCCCACCTGAACATCGCGACGTAGCGATGGTTTTCCAGCACGACGCACTTTATCCGCACCTGACGATCGCGGAAAATCTTGGCTTCGGCTTGAAACTCCGCCGCGTCGCACGCGCGGAAATTGATCAGCGCGTCCACGTCGCTGCCGCATTGCTCGGCTTGACTCCGCTGCTCGACCGCCTGCCCAAATCACTCTCGGGCGGCGAGCGTCAACGGGCCGCGCTCGGTCGCGCCATTGTCCGTCGGCCGAAGGTTTTTCTCTTCGACGAACCGCTCTCCCAACTCGACGCGCCGCTGCGTGCTGAACTCCGCCGCGAAATCGCCCGGCTGCACCGACAGCTTGGCGCGACGATGATTTACGTCACACACGACCAGGGCGAGGCGATGGCGCTCGGCCAGATCACCGCCGTGCTCAAAGATGGCGTCATTCAACAAGTGGCCGACGCGCGCATGCTTTATCACGAGCCGCAAAACCTGTTCGTCGCCGGGTTCATCGGTTCGCCGCCAGCGAACTTGATCCGTGGGACGCTGCAATTGCTCGCGAATGAACTGTGTTTCGTGAGCGAAGCCGGCGAACTTGTTTTGAAAGTCCGGAATTCCAATCGAGATCGACTGACTGCCAACCCCGACAGGCAAATCGTGATGTCCGTTCGAGCGGAAGACGTTTTGCTTTGCACGCCTTCGCGGAAAAACACGGACTCCAATTTTACCAACGCCACGGTGGAGGGAATTGAATTTTTGGGCGCGGGAACCTTGATTCATCTTCGCATCGGCAATTTGCCCATTATCGGCTGGGAAAAGGGAGGCACGTCCAGCGGCAATGGCCAGCAAATGGCGCTGCAATTCAAAATGGAGAACGCCCGATTTTTTGACGTGGAAACCGGGCGGCCATTGCGCTGAACGTAAGCCATGCGCACCTGCATCATCTTCAATCCCACAGCTCGCGGCGAACGCGCGCAAAAGCTGCGCTCGATGCTTAATGAACTGGGTGGCGAACTGGCCTTGCGTCCTACGACCGGTCCTGGCGTTGCCACGCTGCTCGCGAGCGAAGCCGTTCGTGAAGGATTCGACACCATCATCGCGGCCGGTGGCGACGGCACCGTGAACGAAGTGCTGAACGGAATCGCCAGTGCACCCGATGGACTCAATCGCGCCCGCCTCGCGGTTTTGCCGCTAGGCACGGTGAACGTCTTCGCGCGCGAGTTGGGCATTTCAACGGCGCCGGCGCGCGCGCTGGAACAGATTCGCCACGGCCGCGAAATCCAAATTGATTTGCCGCTCGCGGCTTTTGCCAACGGCAGCCAGACGAAACAGCGGCATTTCATCCAACTCGCCGGCGCGGGCCTGGATGCGCGCGCGATTGAACTGGCGAGTTTCGCCTTGAAGAAAAAATTCGGGCCGTTTGCGTACGTTGTGGCCGGCCTGCAGGCGTTGAGCCAACCGCCGACACGCATCGCCGTGTCAGTGGACGGGCAGCGCAGCGAGGGCGAATTGATCATCATCTGCAACGGACGCTTCTACGGCGGCTCGTTCAATTTTTTCCCAGACGCCGATTTGCAGGATGGTCGCCTTGATGTCTGCGTTTTTCCTCGAACCAATTTTTTCACGCTGCTGCGCTGCGGTTTGAGCTTGTTGCTCGGACGCATCGCCACGCTGGGCGGCGGCCATTATCTGCGCGGGGAAAGCATCGATTTGTCCAGCGCTTCACTCGCGCCGTTCGAGTTGGAAGGGGAAAATGTTGGGCACGCGCCGGTTCAAATTTCGGTCCGGCCAAAAGCGCTGCGCGTCATCCGGCCGTGACCAGCACTGCGCGGCTGGATCCTTCGTCCGGCTCCCGACCCGGCCGCGCGCGCTGATGCATCCATTGGCGAAGCTACGGCGCGAAAAAGAAAAGCCCGGGCCGAAGCCCGGGCTTTTGGAGACGCGAAAAATCTTCGCGATTAAGGAATCGAAACGTTGGCGTTCGCCGCGTAGGTGCCCAGCTTGACGGGCGTCTTCGCTGTCGCCGCCGTGCCCACCGCATTAATATTGTAGGTTTCACCCACAACGCTCGTCGGCGGGAACGTGCTGTTCTTCATGTACGGAGCGAGGTCCGTGGCGACCGGCGTCGAACCGGTACCCTGCTTGTTCTCCAACGCCCATTGATCTTTGCTCCCCTCGGTGATGCGCAGGTTGTTCACGATGGAGTTGAGCTGTGCTTGTTCGCGCGCCTTCACGAAGTTGGGAATCGCGATGGCGGCCAGCAAGCCGATGATCGCGACCACGATCATG
>JACPZS010000090.1 GCA_016195385.1 Verrucomicrobiota bacterium | reverse complement strand
TGCCGTGGGCGGATTCCCATTGTTCGAGTTGGGCTTGATCACCGGAATTCAACACGACCGGAAAACTCGCTTGCGACATGAATGGAATCATGGTGTTGAAAAAATTAATGTAAATCTATTTAAGAGACACTAGACTAGGTTCTTCCCATGACTTTTTGGGCAGGCAGGGGACGACTCCTCAAGCTTTCTAGTCTCAAGCTTTTCAAAAACGAGTTTCCTTGCGTGACAGTCCGAGAAAAAATGCTCGCGTCGTCGATGAGTGAAGATGAAAAGCATTCGATCCTTGTCCAGCTTGGAAAGCTGGAAAGCTACAACTTCGGCCCGGAAACGGAAAAGGACGCTTTTGAGTGCAACAAAGTGCAACAGTGAAACTGCGTAATCGTGCGTTTTGATGACCGAAGCGCAAAAACCGAAAAGCGCGATAAAAGCCTTTAATTACGCGGCTGTTGTGCATGTTTACGTCGTCGTCGCGAAATGCCTTAAACGGATTTGTAAACCGTCGGTCGTCGGTTCAAATCCGACAACTGGCTCCATCTCCTTCATCATCGTCTTCATCAAACTGGGCTGCGCTGCAAATTGGGATATTCATGCTTATGCTGTTCACGTAGCACAAACCGGAAGCTGTCGCCGCCGTTTCGCCCAAGCGATGGAGGTTTTTGCAATCGTCTGATAGGACGGATGCTGAACTTATGGCGATTCACCATTAAGCATCACCGCCACCACCGAAATCGCCGCCTGAGTCAGTGCCTCCATCGAAATCTGAGCTTCCGAAACTGGAACCGCTGTCCACGTCACCGCCGGAACTGGCGAAATCACCACCAACGTCAGAAGCTGGCGCGTCCGCAGCAGACGACGCCCAAGTATCGCCGGAATCGTGGTGATTTCCAAAAAAGCGATCGTAGAGCCAATTGCCGGCCATTGCACCACCGATGCCCGCGAGCAGGCTGGAGAAAAATCCACCACCGCCACTGCTCATCATGCCACCTGGCCCTGGAACACCACCGCCACCCAATCCGCCACGCAAAAGTCGCATTAGAAAGCTGACCACCAGAATTCCGCCGACGATGAACAACCCCAGTGTCAACAGGCCCCAACCGGAATCGCGCGAAGCGGAGGAATTGCGAGACGCCGGTTCCCGAATTGGCGCGACCGACTTCGACGTTGACCCAAGTGAGCTTTGGTTGCCCAGATTGCTGCGCAAGGTTTGCTCCACAAACGCAACGCCCGCGCGCAGTCCTTCGTCGTATTTCTCTTCGCGAAAGTTCGTTTGAAACAGCTTCACCAATTGATCCCGATCGCCCGCGAGGAAAGCACGCCGGCGCGTAGCCTGGCCTACGCCAACTTGAACGCGGAGATGATGCGGAGGCGGCTCTTTCATGATCAGCACATAGATGCCATCCAGCCGCGCTGCTTGCGCTCGCTCCCGAACAAGACCGGCGAAGAATTCCTCGCGGCCACGGCTGTAATCATCCTTTCGGTTCTCGGGCACGCTGGCGAAAGTTTCCACCAGGAGATCCTTGCGGAATTCCCGCTGGATGCTGCGGATGGTTTCGTCGGCCTGCTTGATCGCGGCGGTGGAAAAAAGCCCGCCGTTGTCACGCACTTCCGGGCCGACCGCGCGCGCGGTCGCGGCACTCAGGCAACAAAACGCAATCAGCGAGATTACCCAATTTTTGAAGTTCATAGTTTTCATGCCGGCTTTATTGCCCGGTTCGGTTTCCGTGGCGAATACAAAAGTTGGCCTGGATTCCATAGAGTTGCATCGCAGGCAACAAAAGCGACCTGCGAACTGGCGGGAACTGCACAAACAAGTGCATTGCTCGACCGGCCGCAAGCATTTTTAAGAATGTCCACCTTCCTTCGTTTCCCTCGACTCCAACTTCACATGCGCGAGCCGTACAATTTGCGCGGATTCCCCGCTTGACCGCTTTGGTGTCGGTCAGTATATCCAGCCTATGTTCCGGCGGTAGCTAACTTCAAATTTTTCTGACTTTATGACGAAACGTGACTTGGTGGTGCTCATCAGCGAGGAGACTGGCTTGGTACAACAAGACGTGTTCAAAGTGATTCAAAGTACACTCGATCACATCTGCAATGCTTTGACCAAGGGCGACACCGTCGAGTTGCGCAACTTCGGCGTCTTTGAAGTGAAAATTCGCAAGGCACGCGTCGGACGCAACCCCAACGCGCCGGAAACGGACGTGCCCATTCCGGCGCGGGCTGTGGTCAAGTTCAAACCCGGCAAGGAAATGCGCGAACGTGTTTTGAAATTATCTCCCCGCAACCATAAGCGCGGCCCGGGACAATCGCCCAGCGTGAAAGGGCCTGGCTCGCCGCGCGCCTGAGCGGGTTTGCTCGTGGCCCTGCCAGTCCGACGCGACTGTGAACTTGCTTCTCATGTCGGCGTCAAAAGGTGGGTTGCAGCAGAGGGTTGGTTGCAGTTCGTGCTGATTCTTCTTTTTCCTTCCCGTTCACTCGATTAGCTTCGCGCGGAATTTATGGAACGATTACCGGGTTTTCGTGATTTTTACCCCGAGCCGCTGCCCAATCAGGATGTTTGGAGTGCGGATGTGCGGAACCACATTTTTGAAACATGGCGCGCGGTTGCTCGTTGCTACGGTTTTCGCGAATACGACGGCCCGCCGCTCGAACCGCTCGAACTCTACATCGCCAAAAGCGGCGAGGAGATTGTTGGTCAGCTCTACAACTTCACCGACAAGGGCGACCGTGCCGTTGCGCTGCGGCCCGAGATGACGCCGACGCTCGCGCGCATGGTCGCGGCGCATGAGCGCAACTATAAAAAGCCCATCAAGTGGTTTGCCATTCCGCAACTCTTCCGCTACGAGCGGCAGCAGAAAGGCCGGCTGCGTGAACACTTTCAACTCAACGCCGACATTTTCGGTGAAAGCGATCCGGCGGCAGACGCGGAATTGCTCGCGCTGCTCATCGATACATTGCGTGCGTTTAAATTGACGGCGGATGATTTTGTCGTCCGCCTCAGCAGCCGCAACGCATGGCAGGAATTTTTCAACCAGCGCTGCTCCGATCCGGCGAAGGCGTACGATTTTTATCAAATCATCGACAAACTGGAGCGCGAAGATCCGGCGCAGAGCGGCGCCAAACTCACCGCGCTGGGATTTTCGCTGGACGATGTTCGCGCGTTCATCCAAGCCGCCGAACCGACGGCGGAACTGGCGTTGATTCTCGCCAACCTTGTGGCGCGTGGTTTGAGCGACTTCGTCAAAGTGGACTACAACGTCATTCGCGGCCTGGCCTATTACACCGGGCCGGTGTTCGAGGCATTCGACAAGAAGGGTGAATTCCGCGCGATCGCCGGCGGGGGACGTTACGACAACCTTGTCAAGCAAGTCACCGGCGGCAAAGTCAACTTGCCCGGCCTCGGCTTTGGCATGGGCGATGTCGTGCTGACGGAGTTGCTTAAGGCCCGCGGAAAGCTGAAGATTCAAGTGGTCGGCTTGTACTACGATATCTTTTGGCTAATTGAGGACGAAAGTTTGCGGCTCGAATCTCTCGCTTACATTCAGCAGCTACGGGATTCAGGACGGGCAGTTGATTATCCGCTGACGGGTGTGAAATCGGATAAACAATTCAAGCGAGCTCTTGAGATCAAAGCACGGGTGATGTTCAAGCTTGCACGAACCGGTACTGGACTGGTTTTCAGCGTCAGAAATCTAATTGCGAAAGAAGAACGTGAAACGACCGATTTTGAGGAAGCGTGCAAAATTGCTGAAGCCTGGCTGTCTTCACTAAGCTAGAAAACTGCGGTTGGATACCAACTTCGCAGTTGAAGCGACATTCCTTTCTGGCGAGCCGAAGTGGTGTCCGGCGATGTGTTTCAGAAGCTCCTCGGAGCAGTGTGCTAAATCGCGTAACGAGCGATGATAGCCTCGGGGATCGGCGTGGCGCGGCCGTTCGCCAGGTTCACCAACGTGTAAATGAAATGGCCGTCACATGAAGTTTTCCGGTTGGCTTTCTTCAAAATTTCAAAATCCACCCGGACGCTGTCTTTGAGAATTTCCTGCACCCACGTTCGCACGATAAACCAATCACCCAAGCCCAGTGGACGTTTGTATTCCACGTGCGCCGTGCGCACGACCCAGCCCAGTCCGAGTTTCGTAAATTCCTCCCACGGCATCCGATAACACCGGGCCATCTGGTCGAAGCGCTCCGCCAGCACGTAATCCAGATAGCGGCTGCTGTGGACATGCTGGTTCATGTCAATGTCATCGGGGCGAACTTGCAGTTCGCTCTCAAAGACGGTTCGCGACAAAACCGGCGCGCTCATGAAATGAAGGGTTGCAGTTTGTTTGCTTTGCGTGAAGAAAAACTGAGCAACGAGATCCCATTCAAGTCCGTAGCTGTGTGCTCAAAAGGTTTTTGCGCTACGCAGCACGCGTCGCTCGGACGCCAATGACCGTAAAAACTCTCCGGGATTTTCCGTCTGGCACGCTGACGGCCTGATCACAGCAAGCCGCTGTCGCACGGTGAACGGCGCAGCCTAGATAAACTCGTTGATGAGATTTTCGAGGAACTCCTGGCGGCCGCTGATGTTCGTCGTCACTTCGCCCATCTTGAGCGCGTAGGCTTCGAGTTCCTTGAATCCTGCTTTGCCTTTTTCAACCTGTTCGCCGATGCCGCTGTCCCAAGAGCTGTAGCGCTGTCTCACGAATTCCGCGAGGCGGCCGTCTTTGCGAATGGCGGCGGCGATTTTCAACCCGCGCGCGAAGGTGTCCATGCCGGCAATATGCGCGTGGAAAAGATCCTCCGGCTCGAAACTTTCGCGTCGCACCTTTGCGTCGAAGTTCGTGCCGCCCGTGGTGAACCCGCCGTGGTTCAAGATCGAGAGCATGATTTGAGAGGTGAGATAGAGGTCGGTGGGAAACTGATCCGTGTCCCAGCCGAGGAGGATGTCGCCGGTGTTCGCGTCGATGCTGCCGAGCGCGTTGGCGGCCGCTGCAACCTCTAACTCATGCTGCATGGTGTGGCCGGCGAGCGTCGCGTGGTTGGTTTCGAGATTGAGTTTGAAATGATCCAGCAGCTTGTACTCGCGCAGAAAGTTCAGGCACGCCGCGGCGTCGGAATCATACTGATGCTTGGTCGGCTCCTTCGGCTTTGGTTCGATATAGAACGGGCCTTTGAAGCCGATGGATTTTTTGTGCGCCACGGCCATGTGCAGGAACGCGCCGAGATGATCCATCTCGCGTTTGAGATCCGTGTTGAGCAGTGTCGTGTAACCTTCGCGGCCGCCCCAGAAAACGTAGCCTTCGCCACCCAACTCGTGCGTGGCTTCGAGCGCCTTCTTTACTTGCGCGGCGGCGTAGGCGAAAACGTCCGCGTTGCAACTCGTGGCCGCGCCATGCATGAAGCGCGGATTGACGAACAAGCACGCGGTGCCCCAAAGCAATTTCACGTCGGTGTTCTTTTGAAACTTTTTCAACTCCTTGACGACCGCGTCCAGGTTCTTGTTGGACTCGCGGAGCGTTGCGCCTTCAGGCGCAACATCACGGTCATGAAACGCATAAAACGGCGCGCCGAGTTTCTCGCAAAACTCGAACATCACGGCCACGCGCTTGAGCGCCATCTTGAGGGAGTTGGTGCCGTCTTCCCACGGACGACGCATCGTGCCGACACCGAACATGTCGGCACCCATCCCGCGCATGGTGTGCCAGTAAGTCACCGAAAACCGAAGATGGTCCTTCATCGCCTTGCCCTCGACGAGTTCGTCGGGAGTGTAGTGTTTGAAGGCAAAAGGATTGCGCGACCTCGGCCCCTCAAATTGGATCTTTGCGATTTTCGGAAATGCGGCTGCCATAAAGTTCTAGTTCGTAAAAATTATCGACGCGGACGCTGGCGGTTTTCCAACCGAGAATCAAGAGCAAAGCCCGGCGTGCCATGAAGTTTCCGCGGATGAAGGATGCCAAGCTTTGGCAGCCGCGTTCAAAATCGCGCGCCAACCGCGAATGGCGAAGCAGTCTTCAGTTCCCGGCTGCCGGGTCGAAGCGTGAGCGTTACCGCGCCGGTTTCGTGCGTGTAAACGGTCGTCACGCCGCGCTGGTGCAGACGCGCGCGGAGCTTCGCGCTCGGCCGCTCCATGGCGGGCTTGAGCGAAGTGCAGACAATTAGCAACCGGGGTTGGACGACATCGAGGAAAGCGTCGATCACGGGTTCGTTTTGCGCCGGCAGGCCGGTCACGACAACGTCCGCCTTCAACTGTGGCTCACGCGCGAGCAGCGCAGTCTGGCCGGGTTTGCCGAGATCGGCGAGCAGCAGAATCTTCGCGCCGAGGATCGTGTTAAACAACACGAGCGACGCGTCGTCCGCTTGCGAAAATTTATCCTGCGAGTCTGGATGCAGCACCTGCCAGCCGGCCACGCGGTCGCCGCGATTCACTTGCTGCCAGCGCTCGGGCGTGGCTGCCAGGCGTTCGATTACTTCCCGGTACGCCGTCGAGCGTTGCGACGCGGAACTGGTGAAAATCTGTCGCGCCGCGAAGTTGTTGGCGATGAGTTCCGCGCCGCCGATGTGCCGTGTGTCGCCGTGCGTGAGTAGAAAATTTCTCAAACGGTTCACCCCCTGAGCACGCAGGAAAAGTTTCGTCACCGCATTCGCGCTCAACTCGTTTCCGCAGTCCACGAGCAACTCGCTTTGCCGTCCGGCCGCCTCGATATAAACCGCGTGGCCGCCGCTCAAGGGAAGCACCGTGACGCGTGTGGTGTGGCGCTCTTGAAATTGCTGAAGCGACCAGAGCGCGAGCAGAATTGCCAGGCTACTGATGGCCCACGCGCGGATGCGCGGCATGATGAACCAGCCATTGAGCGCAGCGAACAAGGCGGTGTAGTAAATCCAAAACTCCAGTCCGCTCGGCGCGCGAATGTAGAAAAACGAACCCGGCCACGTCACCGACCATTCGCTCAACTTGACCATGAGATGCATCCACAGCCACGCGCTGTGATTGAACCATTCGGTAAAGAACGGCAGCCAGTCGCCGCACACGAGCGCGCCCAGGTTGCACATGAGCGCCAGGCTGCTCAAGGGCACGATGACGAGATTCGCCAGCAGGCTGACCGGCGTGAAGAGATGGAAATAGTACGCGATCAGTGGCATCGAACCGAGCCACGCGGCGAGCGACGTCGCGAGGCTCATCGTCACCCAGCGCACCGGCAGGTCGAGCCAGCGTTGCCAGCGCGGGCGCAAATCGGCGGGCAGCAGCGGATCGGTCTGCAGCAAACGCTGGCGGAGTTTTTCAATCGGCGGCAGGAGCAGTGCGATGCTCAGAACGACAAAGAACGAAAGTTGAAAGCCGGCTTGAAAAAGTTGGCGCGGCTCCCAGATCAAAATGATGAATCCTGCTGCCGAGAGCGAATTGAGCAAGTCGCCGGGCCGGTTCAGCGACCAGCCGCCAATCACGATCGTCATCATAATCGTCGAACGAATGGCCGACGCCTGCCAGCCGGTCGCGCCGGTGTAAAACCAGATCAACGGAATCACGATCGCGCCGCACCATGCGCGTGGCACCTGGACGAGCCGCAGCAGTTGCACAAAAATTCCGGCGATGAGCGCTATGTGCAGCCCGCTAATGGCGAAGATGTGCATGGTGCCCGAGCGCATGAACGGTTCGGAAACTTCGTTCGTGAGCGCGGCCTGCCATCCAAGCGTCATCGCTTTAAGCAGGCGCAATTCCTCGTCCTCGACCGGCAACCCGCGCGCGAGGCAGCGCTTGGCCCAGCTTTGAAAGCGATCCGCCAGCGGAAGCTGGGACGGCGGGTTCGCCGCCGAAAGATTTTTCCAGTCGTTCGTCGTTTCCGTTGCGAATTCGTAGTAGATGCCCTGCCAGCGAAGATACGTGCGGTAATCGAAAAGTCCGTCGGCCAGCGGGCCGTTCGGCGGCCGGAGCACGCCGGTGACTTCAACGATTTGGCCGCGACAAAATTCTTTCGGCAGCAAATCGGGCAGCGTCGCCATCACGCGGCCAAAAGCTGGCTGCCACTTCGCGCCACGCCGGAGTTCGCTGACATCGATCGGCGCGAGCGAACGCCAGCGCTCTTCGTCGTCGCGGAGTTGCAGTCGTTCGCTGGGCGTCTCGGCGAGAATTCCGCGCAACGCCACCAGTTCGGTGCGTTGCTCGATCAACACGCGCAAGTCTCGCGGTGAAATTATTTCTGTGCGCGAAGCGAGGCCCACCCAGCCGGTGAAAAAAATCAGCGGCCAGAGAAACCAAGTGCGCTTCGAATCCACTGTGAGCGCAATTCCGGCGAGGCCGAGCGATAACAACAGCAGCCAGATCAGTGGCAAATTCACCCGCGTGGCCGTGAGCACTCCCGCCACATAGATCAGCGCCACTGGTGCGAACGGCCTTTTCACGCGCGGGCCGGCGACACGCAGCGGACAAATGGGCGACTTCCAATCACGCCGCGATCAAAGCAAGATGGGTTCGAGTACGGCAACTCAATTCGCTTAGGCACGAGATCAGCAAGGTGCGCTAAAGCCGCGCCTCATAAATGAGGGTTACACCCTGTAGGGTCGAATGCGAGTCGGTCGGTTTTTTGGACGGCCAATGTGTGCCAACTTTTTATGAAGGCTGCCACAGAACCGCCGGAGCGCTTTCATGACAGCTACCACATAATAAATTCCTGTCGGATTTTGACCGGGGCACGACATTGTTTCGTTGAAGACTTGTGTTATGGAAGATTTTGAACTGCTTGAATCCTGGGCGACGCGGCGAACGGAGGGCGCGTTCCATACGTTGACGGATCGTTACGTCAATCTCGTGCATTCAGCCGCTGTCCGTCAGATCGGAAACGCCGACACTGCGAAGGATGTGACGCAAGCGGTGTTCCTCACGCTGGCGGCGAAAGCTGGGACGATTTCGCGGCAAACCATCCTCGCCGGCTGGTTGCTGCGCACGACGCGCTTCGCCGCCGCCAACGCCCGACGCCTTGAACAACGTCGTCATCACTACGAACAGCAAGCCATGCAATCCTTCGCTGAATCCGCCGGCCTCAACACAACCTGGCAGCGCATCGCGCCGTTGCTGGACGAAGCGCTTGACCATCTGCCCGACCGGGATCGCGACGCGGTGGTGCTGCGATTTTTCGAGCAATTGCCGCTCAAGCGGGTCGCTGAAAAATTGGGTCTGAGCGAGGACGCCGCGCAGAAAAGGGTCAGCCGGGCATTGGAAAAGTTGCGGGTGTTCTTGACGCGTCGTGGGCAGGCGGTGTCGGTGGGGGCGCTCACGAGCGCGGTCGCGGCCAATTCCGTCCAAGCTGCACCGGCTGACGTGTCTGCGGCCATCTCCGCAACCGTGGCCAGCACCGGTGCGGCGACGGGTTCATTTGCCACGACAGTGGCGCGTGCCACGCTTCGTGCCATCCGCCAAGTCAAAATGCGTCTGTTCGCCATCCGGGCTGCAAGCGTGGTGATTCTTGCCGGACTCAGCGTCGCCATCGTTCTTCAACGCGACGCAACCACGGTCCCGGCGAACGAAATCGCCTCCGTCGCGCCAACTTCAGTGATCACTTCGCAGCCCACGCAGGAAGTAACTGCTGTTGCTGCCACGCCGATCGCGTCCGCGCCCGACACCGTCGAAATACGACTTTCCGTCGTCGATTCCCAAACTGCGGTGCCGGTTGCGAATGCGCGGCTGTCGCTGGTGTCTAGCGGTGAATTCACGCGGCAAACCACGAATGAGTTTGCGACTGATGCCAACGGTTTGGCGCGAGTTACGTATTCGCCGATTGCGGCGAAGTGGTGGAGCCATCGCGTCGAGATATTCTGCAACGGCTACGTGCCCAAATACGTGAGTTGGTCGGATCACCAGCAAGACCGCGTGGACGAAATCCCAAATGAATATACGGTGAAACTTGATTCGGCGGTGACGATTGGCGGCTTCGTCTTGGATCAACAGGATGCGCCGATCAGCGGAGCGCGTGTCGTGTTCAGCGTGTCCGGGCCAGTTGCTTCGCTTGCCCGCGAGCGGCTCACGATGATGGGCGATTATCACACGGAAATCACCGGCGCGGACGGACGATGGACTTGCAATCACGTTCCCGCCAATTTTGGAAAAATTGATTTCAAGCCCGTGCATCCGCTGTTTCAAGCGAAGCGCTGGGTAACGGATTCGCCGGACATGGCCGCGTATTTGAACGTGGAGCGAATTCCCGAAGCTGATTTTCTCGCGGGCCGAGCGTTGATGCGCCTTAAGCCCGGCTTGGTGATCGCTGGAACCGTGACGGACGAAAGCGGCCAGCCCGTCGCGGGCGCGCGCGTGACGCAGAACTACGACTTCCATGATTCGGAACGCAGTCTGGTGACGAGCGCGGAAGGTTCATTCCAATTTCGCAACGGACGTTCGGGCACGCTTTCCCTCACCATTCAGGCCGACAATCTCGCGCCGGTTGTCACTTCGATGGTTCTCAACGCGAGTGTCGATAACCTTCATGTTGTTTTGCCTGCGGGCCAGGAGCTGCTCGGCCGTGTGGTGGATGAAACTGATCAACCCATCGCCGATGCGAGCATCGAGCCGGCGAGTCCTTCCAGTGATTCGCGAACATTCTTCCAGTGGCATGTGAAGGCTGACGCAAATGGACGCTTCGCTTGGAACGCCGCGCCCGCCGTCCAGGAATATGCTGTCTCTGCCAGCGGCTTTGAATCGTTGCGCCGCGTGAAACTCACTGCGGACGGCTCGGAACAGATGATTCGCCTGACCCGAAAGTTAAGGCTCGCGTCGGTGAACGTTTTGGGGGAAGTCGTCGATGCGGCCACCAAGCGACCGCCGTCCGGCGTTCGCGTGCAGGTTTTGGAAACGCAGCGGGAAGCGAACGGCAAAGGGTTCCACAGCTTCACGACGGTTCCCGAAGATGCACCCGCCGATGGCAAATTCCGGCTCAAGACTTCCTCGGGCACGGTCAGCTTCGTCCTTGAAATCTCGGCGGCCGGTTATTGGCCGCAACGCTTCACCAACCAAGTCACAAGCGAACGCGCATTGCCTCTCCACGTTGAACTCGTGGAAGCGCCCATCGCTGCCGGTGTCGTCTTGACGCCAGCAGGCGAATCAGCCGCAGGCGCGACGTTGGTGGTGTGTGGACACGATGAGTTTGCCCAGATGAGTCTGCCAGCCAAACTGGTCACCGATTCGCGCGGCAGCGGCGCGGTGACTGCCATCGCTGACGCCCAAGGCCGATTCCGCCTCCCGACTAAACTTGCGCCCGAAGTGGTCGTGATCACACACGCGCGGGGATTCTGCGAAATGCCGTTTTCGCAAGTGAACTCTAACACGATTGTCCGCCTCCAACCGTGGGGTCGCATCGAAGGCACGGCACGGGCCGGTGCAAAGCCGCTCGCCCGCGAAACCATTCGCCTCAGCACGATGTCGGGAAGGATGAACCTTTCCTCGCGCGTTTCCGTGTTTCTCGACACGACGACGGATGCCGAGGGCCGTTTTGTGTTCTCGACTGTTCCTGCTGGCGAATGGGAAGTCATGCGTGAAATCAACAAACTCCCAGAAGGCAGGGCGGGCATCCGTTTTCCCGCCTACAGTCACGGCGTGTTGCTGGCGGTGCGCATTGGCGAGACCGTGACCGTGACGCTCGGCGGTGAAGGGCGCGCGATTATTGGCCGCGCCGTCGCCCCTGAGTCCATCGCCGACGATGTGTGGACCGAAAACTTCGTGACGCTCACTCTTAAACTTTCCACTCCAAATGCAGTTGAGCCGCTGAAGTTTGAAGCTTTGCCTTCCGACGGTGTGTTTTCGACTGCTGCCATAGGTTTCATTGAAAGTAGTCCGGCGAATGAGGACGCGGACGCTGTCCTCGCCGGGCGACGACTCCGACGCGAATACCGCGCGATGTTTTCCGCCGATGGCGGTTTTCGCATCGAGGATGTTCCTTCTGGCGAATACATGTTGAAGATCAGCTTGGTTCGGATGCCAAAGCTTGCCGATGGCAACCCGCTCAATTTTGTTCCCATCGCTGCGTTCGAACTCGACGTGACCGTGCCCGCTTCGGCCAGCAGTTCAGAAAATGTTCCGGTGAATCTCGGCGTGCTCCGGTTGTCTCCACCGACCAGACTGCGACTTGATTGACAACTCCGTTTTGAGCGAACAGATGCGGTGTAATCAGTCAAGAGAAGCAGTGATGCAATCCTAGATTTGCCCTCGTCATCGGCTATAGTTTCTTCATCACGCCCATCGCCACGTTCACGGTCTGCTCAATGTCCGTCTCGTTGTGCGCGGTGGAAAGGAAGCCAGCCTCGAATTGCGACGGGGCGAAATAGACGCCTGCGTCCAACATGCCGTGGAAAAATTTCTTGAAACGCTCGCGATCCGACTTCATCGCGTCGGCGAGATTCCACACCGGCTCGTTTGTGAAGTAAGCGCAAAACATCGAGCCGCAGCGGTTGAACGTCACCGGCACGCCGGCGGATCTTGCGGCAGCGCGCATTCCGACTTCCAGTTGCGCGCCGAGTTGCTCGAGCCGCTCGTACGCAGCTTCCGGTTTTTGCCTTTTACCTTTTGCCCTTTGCCTTTCCGTAAGTTCTTCGAGCGCCGCAATCCCCGCCGCCATTGCGAGCGGATTGCCGCTCAAGGTGCCCGCCTGATACACCGGGCCGAGCGGCGCAAGCAAATCCATGATGTCTGCACGCCCACCGAAAGCGCCGACGGGCAATCCGCCGCCTATAATTTTCCCAAGACACGTCAAATCTGGTTTGATGCCGAAACGCTCTTGTGCGCCGCCGGGCGCGAGGCGAAAGCCCGTCATCACTTCGTCGAAGATGAGCAGCGCGCCGTTTTCCTGCGTGGCGGTGCGGAGAAATTCCAGATAGCCCGGCTTGGGCAGATATAACCCCGCGTTGCCCGGCACCGGCTCTATGATGACGCACGCGATTTCATTTTTGTTCGCGGCAAAGGCGGCTGTCACCGTGTCAGTGTCGTTGAACGGGAGAGCAATCGTGTGCTTCGCGAAATCCGCCGGCACGCCCGCGCTGTCAGGATGGCCGAACGTGAGCGCGCCGCTGCCGGCCTTGACGAGCAACGAATCACCGTGGCCGTGATAGCAACCGTCGAACTTGATGATCTTGTCGCGCTTCGTGAAGCCGCGCGCGAGGCGGATGGCACTCATGCAGGCTTCCGTGCCCGAGTTGCACATTCGCACCTTTTGCACACTGGGCACAAGCGAGCAGATGAGCTTCGCCATCGTGACTTCGCTTGGATTGGGAATGCCGAAGCTCGTGCCGAAATCGGCGGCGGCTTTGATGGCGGAAATAATTTTCGGATGCGCATGGCCGAGAATCGCCGGCCCCCAGGTGCCCACGTAGTCAATGTATTCGTTGCCGTCCACGTCCCAGACGCGACAACCGGCGGCGCGGTTGACGAAAAAAGGTTTGCCGCCGACAGCGCGAAACGCGCGCACTGGCGAATTCACGCCGCCAGGGATGTAGTTCAGGGCTTCGGCAAACAGCGTTTCGGATTTGGAACGCAAAATCATGGTGCGAACATAACAATGCGGCGCGGTGTGACAACGCCGAACCGATCGACAACACGTCGATCAATGCGTGCATCGGACGCTGCCCCTGCTACACTCCGACCATGCCTGCATCCGACACCAGTTCTGCTTTGGCGGCTCGCGGGAGCTTCGCCACGACTCATTGGAGTGTCGTGCTCAACGCGCGGCACGACTCGTCGCCGGGTGCGGGCGCCGCGCTGGAGCAACTCTGCGGCACTTATTGGTATCCGCTCTACGCGTTCGTGCGCCGCAAAGGTTACGATGCGAGCGCGGCCCAGGATCTGACGCAGAGTTTTTTCGCGCGCTTGTTGGAGAAAAACTATCTCGCGCAATTCGATCAGGCACGCGGGCGCTTTCGCACTTTTCTGCTGGCGGCGTTGACGCATTTTCTGGCCGATGAATGGGATCGCGCGCGGCGCATCAAACGCGGCGGTGGGCAAACGCTGATTTCGTTCGATGCCGCGACGGCCGAGGAACGCTATCGCCTGGAGCCTATCGATCCCGCCGACCCCGCCAAGTTGTTCGAGCGCCGCTGGGCCATGACGTTGCTGGAGCAGGCACTGGCCCGGCTCGAACAGGAATTCACCGACCGCAAGCAGGGCGTGCTCTTTGAAGCGTTGCGTTCCTTCCTGCTCGGCGAACAAGGCGAGGCAACCTTCGCCGATGCCGCAGCCCGGCTCGGCATGACCACGGCGGCCATCAAGATGGCGGCATCGCGCATGCGCGCCCGCTGCCGCGAACTTTTGCGCGAAGAAATTCAGCAGACCGCCGCCAGCCCGCAGGAAGCAGACGAAGAGTATCGCTCGTTGCGGACCGTGTTGCGGCAATGACGGGCCATCTTGACATGTCCCCGATTGCGATTCGGTCGGAGCGCGGCGTTTACGCCGCTTGGACGTTTCCACGCCCACAGGCCAAGGTCTGGTCTGTGTAGCTCGGACATTGAAGCGGCCTGAAGGCCGCGCGCCTGGAGCGGTGCCGGGTTGCGCCCGGCAATAACCTTGTTACCTTTTTCAAGTTTCGCCTCAGAAAGATGGTGTGAGCGAAACTGCGGAGAAAATTATGAGCGCGAGCGCCGTGTGTCCGAAATGTGGCCAGCCGCTGCCGGCTGACGCCCCGCGTGGCATTTGTCCCGACTGCCTGCTGGGCCTGCTCGGCTCGGCCGAGACAAGTTTCGCCACCGCGCCACTCGACGTGGACCAACTCTCAACCTCCACGCCTCACCTGGCCTCCGGCCACCCTCTCCCATCAGATGGGAGAGGGGCTGGGGGTGAGGGCAAACTCTTCGGCGACTACGAATTGCTCGAAGAAATTGCGCGCGGCGGCATGGGCATCGTCTATAAGGCGCGGCAAAGAAGTCTCAACCGCCTCGTCGCGCTGAAAATGATCTTGGCCGGACAGTTCGCCAGTAAACAAATCGCGCAGCGGTTCAAGAGCGAAGCCGGTGCCGCCGCGATTCTCCAGCACCCGAACATCGTCGCCGTTCACGATGTCGGCGTGCATGAAGGCCAGCACTTCTTCTCGATGGACTTCGTCGAGGGCCAGAACCTCACGCAACTGGTCGGCAACCGTCCGCTGCCCGCTCAACACGCCGCGCGTTACCTCAAACAAATTGCCGAGGCGATTCACTACGCGCACCAGCAAGGCATTTTGCACCGCGACCTCAAGCCGTCCAATGTGCTCATCGACGCCGCGAGCGATCAGCCGCGTGTGACGGACTTCGGTTTGGCGAAGCGGCTGGATGGCGAATCGTCGATCACGATGACGGGCCAGGTGCTCGGCTCGCCCAACTTCATGCCGCCGGAGCAGGCGAGCGGCACGCGCGGCAAAGTGGGCCGGCACAGCGACGTGTATGGACTGGGCGGCATCCTCTATTTTCTGCTGACGGCGCGTCCGCCGTTCCAGGGCGAGACGCTCGAAGCGACGCTTCACGCGGCGCTGCACGTCGAGCCGATCGCGCCGCGTCTGCTCAACGCGAGCGTGCCGCGCGACCTCGAAACGATTTGCTTGAAGTGTTTGGAGAAAGAACCGGCCAAGCGTTACGCGAGCGCGCAGGAACTCGCCGATGAACTCGGCCGCTTCCTGCGCGACGAGCCAATCCATGCGCGGCCCGTTACACGCGTTGAGCAAGCGTGGCGCTGGTGCCGGCGCAAACCGGCTCTGGCTGCGTTGCTCGCCGTGGTCGCCATTCTCGGGTTCGTCATCGCAATTGGCTTGCCTGTCTTCACCTTCCAGATCAATCGCGAGCGCCAGCACGCCGAAGAAAATCTCTATGCAGCCGACATGCACGGAGCCAAAACAGCTTTGGAAGATGGGGATCTGGGCCGAGCCAGGGAGCTGTTGGAAGCACATCGGCCACGGGCAGGCCAAACTGATCTGCGAGGTTTTGAGTGGCGCCTGTTCTGTCAGCGTTGCCGCGGCGACGACCTTTATGCGCTGCGCGGGTATTCAAACGCTCTCAAGACAGTTAAGTTCTCGCCGGATGGCGACGTGCTCGCCACGCGCAGCCGAGACAATCAATTGAAAGTTTGGGATCTGACTACTCGGACAGAACGGTTCACGATCACAAACATCACAACACTGGGCGGGTTTACTTCCGATGGGCAAAAGTTCGTCTGCGGCACGGGAGACGGCTCAATCAGGCTTTGCGATGCCAGAACTGGGCAGCCGCTTCATTCGCTCGAAAAAGCGGGCGAACTTGTGGCGATCCTCGCCGATGACAAAACCGTTGCGACGACCTCCGAAGAGTTCGTGGTGAAACTATGGGACATCACCTCCGGACGCGAAACGTTCGTTCAGCCAGGAAAGGGCGGGATTGACCTTCACGGGCCGGAATTCGGAGCAGGTGCGGTCATCACGCCCGATGGCAAGAAGCTGGCGATCAGCAATAAAGTCACGAACGGCATTACGCTTTGGGATCTCGCGACTCGTGAGGTCTTGAACGGTTCGCTCGATCAACGTGCCGCGCTCACGTTCCTGGAATTGTCGCCAGACGGGAAAGTTCTCGCGACGGGAGCGTTTGATGGCTTGGTGAGGCTGTGGGACATGGCCACGGGCGACGAGCTGATTCGTCCCATTCAAGCGCATTCCGAGTCGGTCGTTTCCGCAGCGTTTTCTACGGATGGGAAGGTGCTGGCCACCGGCAGCCTGGATCAAACGATCAAACTTTGGCAGCTTGCCACGAGGCACGAACTCGACACGCTCAGGGGACACGGAGATGGAGTGTGGGCAGTCACATTTTCTGCCGATGGCAGACGGCTGGCCAGTGGCAGCCAAGACAACACGGTGAGGCTTTGGAATACCGGACCCAGACCCGTGAAGCCGGCCCTCTCCGGCCTGGCGCAATGGTACCCGTTGATCTGGTCGCCGGACGGCAAGCTCCTGGCGGGTCGTTGCCAGGACGGCACGAACAAAATCTGGGATGCCGGGACTTTGGAAACGCGGAGTGTTCTTCCTGGCGCTGATTGGATCCTGACCTTCAGTGATAACGGCAAAACTATTATGGCGAGGTTCGGGGACGGGACCGTGAAGTATTGCGACGTGGCGACCGGAAAGGTGACGCAGGAGATCCCAATCGCGCCCTTGGGTGACTGGAGTTCGGTGGTCATTTCGCCGGATAGACGGAGCGCAGCCATCACTGACGGAACTCCAATCATTCGGCTTTGGGACATTGCCTCTGGAAAGGTTGATTCATTAACGGGCCACACCCGCGCGACAGCCGCGTTCGCATTTTCTCGTGACGGCCACACGTTGATCAGTCGCGGTTTGCCTGGTGTCATCGATATCTGGGAGGTCGCTCGACGGCAGTGGGTGGCGTCGATTGCAGCGCACTCCTCGCAGGTCGTGAGCGTCGCTATTTCCCCGGATGGGAGAATAGCGGCCACCGGCAGCACCGACAACACCATTAAGCTTTGGAACCTGAAAACAAGAAGTTGCCTAGCAACGCTGAACGGGCACAAGCGGCCAGTTTGGTCTTTGGCGTTTTCTCCTGATGGCAAGACCTTGGCCAGTGGTAGCGGCGATCGCTCCGTCAGACTTTGGAACGTTTCCTTTCGACGCGAAGTGGCGATTCTCCGACGTTTCACTAGCGGCAATTCGTTCCTCCTTGAGGAGATCAGGACGGTCAGCTTCTCCCCGGACGGAAACACTCTTGCCGCGGTCAACCAAGGTGGCGATTTGATATTGTTTCGTGCCGCGACACTGGAGGAAGCGACCTCGCGCCCGGACGCCGCCCAGGCACGAGCGGCGGACGGAACCGGGAAATAATTTACTGACTGATGACCAGTCAGCAATTCAGGCGCGAATTCCTGACATCAAATAAAGAAGCACTGAAAATGAAAACGACCCGAAGTCACCGTTCGATCCATCCATGCGGCAACTCGTCTCAAAATGATTACCCTCCACCAAGTGCCTTCACACTCGTCGAGCTGTTGGTTGTCATCGCCATCATCGCCATTCTAGCCTCAATGCTGCTGCCCGCGCTGGCCAGGGCCAAACAAGCGGCACGGATGACCAAGTGCCGGAATAATCTGCATCAGATAGGTATCGGCGTGCAATTGTACCTTAGTGATAACCTGGATACTTTCCCGCCCTTCGACGCTGCCCAAGGCGGTCAGACGGGGGGACTAAATTCCGCCGCCGCGCTCGGCGGCCAGGATCCTTCGCCCGCATGGGCCACTTGGGTTCAGCCAGCCACCAATCGGCACCTGGCTAAGTACGTTCCCGCGCCCGAGGCTTTTCATTGTCCCGAGGACAAGGGGCTGGATCTTACCACTCTGGGGTTTCCTTTGGCCCGGCCTTCATGTTATGGGACGATGGGCTGCAGCTATGAGTTCAACGGCCTTATCCATTCCGCCGCCGGCTTTATGGCTGCCGAGGATCCCGTGAACAATCTCTGCGGCAAAAAGGAGAGCTGGGTGCCGTCGCCATCTCGCTTTATCATGATGCATGAGGGGGCAGGTTATCCTTGGGACGATCACTTCTTTCATTGGCATGGTGGAAATGGAAAACTGATCCTCGGGAGAGGGTCTCTGATAAATGACCCGACGCCTTTCATCGCTCCGACCTTGTTCGTGGATGGCCACGTGCAGGCTTGTAATTTCACAAGCGCATTCAAAAGCAACCAGCCAATGGGGGAAACAAAGGACTGGATGTGGTACAAACCCAAGTTGCCCTGAACCTCGCCGTCTCTCAGCTAACTCAAACCGGCAAGATGATATTGTTTGGTGCCACGACGCTGGAAAATGTGCCAACCATAAGACTATCCCAGCCAGGCAACCCGGAGCCTCTATGAAATACCAATTCCACCTGTTCCTCCTGCCCGCGCTGTTCGCCGGGCCTAACTTGATATCGGCGAGTCTGGCGACAGCCCAGACTTTCACGTTCCTGCACAGGTTCAACGAAAGCGATGGATCTGCTCGCATGCCGGTTTGCTTTTATCGGGAAACATCCTGTATGGGACGGCAGCAGATGGCGGCAGCTCGGGCGCTGGCACGGTGTTCGCCGTCAACACTGATGGCACGGGTTTTGCAAGCCTGCATAGCTTTGGTCTCGACGGCGGCGGAATTATTCCAGATGATGGTCTGGTTTTATCAGGCAACAACACTCTGTATGGGACGACGAGGGATTACGGAACGGTCGTTTATGGCACGGTGTTCAGTCTTTCGTTCCGGCCGCAACCGACCATCACTCTTTCGGGAACATCCGTTATTTTGTCGTGGCCGACCCATGTCGCCGGGTTCGATTACACCGGGTTTACTTTGCAATCCACCACGAGCCTGGTTTCACCGGCGCTCTGGAGCACCAATTCTCCCGCACCAGTTGTCGTCAACGGGCAGAACCCCGTGACCAATCCCATCTCCGGCACACGGAAGTTTTACCGGTTAAGCCAGTAATCAAAAGAATCAACCAATGAAGACGTGTGTTATGAAAAATCTAAACCATTCCCGAATGTTGGCGGTCTGGCTTTTCGCCGCCGGGATGCTCCTTGCAACTGCCGGCAGCGCCTTAGCCGACGTGCGCTATGTAAATGTGAACAGCGCTACCCCTATGCCGCCTTACACCACTTGGGCGACTGCGGCCACGACCATTCAGGACGCCGTTGACGCAGCCGTGGCGAGTGACCAAATCTTGGTGACCAATGGCGTTTATCAGACGGGCGGACAAGTGGCTTCTGAGGCGGGCGCAACGACAACGAACCGGGTGGCTGTTACCAAAGTAATCACGGTGCAAAGTGTTAACGGAGCAGGAGTGACGCTGATTCAAGGTGGCCAAGTAATGCGTTGCGTCTATCTGACCAACGGGGCCGCGTTGGTAGGTTTCACGCTCACCAACGGCGTCGGATACGAGGCCGGTGGCGGCGGAGTTTGGTGCGGATCCGGCAGTGCGGTCGCGTCCGACTGCGTGTTGACCAGTAACTCGGCTTATGTTGGTGGCGGGGCGAGCGGTTGCACGCTGGACAACTGCACGCTCACCGGCAACTCGGCTTACGCTGCTGGTGGCGGGGCGACCCTTTGCACGCTGAACAACTGCACGTTGAGTGGCAACTTGGCTGTAAGCGTCGACGGCGTTGGCGGCGGGGCCTCCCTCAGCACTCTGAACAACTGCATCCTGACGAGCAACTCAGCTTCCGTTGGCGGCGGGGCAAGCGGTTGCACGCTGAACAACTGCACCCTCACCGGTAACTCGGCTCGGGTTGGCGCTTGGCGGATTGGCGGCGGCGCATGGGATTGCACTCTTAACAACTGCATCGCTTACTACAACTCCGCTCCAAGCGAGGACAACTACTTAGGCAGCATTTTGAATTACTCTTGTACAACACCGCTGCCCGCAAGCGGGATAGGTAATCTCACTAACGCGCCGCTCTTCCTGGATCAAGCCGGCGGCAATCTGCGCCTGCAATCCAACTCTCCTTGCATCAACGCCGGCTCCAACGCTGCTGCTCCGGCCGGTCCGGACCTGGACGGCAACCCGCGCATCGCCGGCGGCAAGGTGGACATGGGTGCTTACGAGTTTCAATTGCTGCCGTTGAACATCTCCACCATCCGCTACGTGAATGTGAACAGTGCCAACCCGACGCCACCGTACACTAACTGGGCGACTGCGGCCACGGCCATCCAAGACGCAGTGGACGCCGCCGTAGCTGGCGACCAAATCTTGGTGACCAATGGCGTGTACCAAACCGGCCAGCGCACGGTTTCTGGCGCAACAAATCGCGTGGCCGTGACCAAGCCCGTGACCTTACAGAGTGTCAACGGACCAGCGGCGACACTGATCCAGGGTGACCAGATAACGCGCTGCGTCTATCTGACCAACGGCGCCGCACTGATGGGTTTCACTCTGATCGGCGGCGCGGCGATCTATGGCGGCGGTGTTTGGTGCGAGTCCGCCAGTGCGATTCTGTCCAACTGCACGATCACCGCCAACTCGGCTCGCCAGGGTGGCGGAGCGCACGGTGGCACGCTGTTCAACTGCATGCTCAACAGCAACTCAGCGTCTGGCGGCGGCAGCCCGATCGGTGGCGGGGCTCATGGTTGCATCCTGAATAGCTGCTCCCTCTCGCGCAACTCTGCCGCATGGCTCGGCGGCGGGGCATCTGAGAGCGCGCTCAATAACTGCACGCTCAGCGGCAACTCGGCAGCGCTCGGCGGCGGAACATTCGACAGCACGTTGAACAACTGCCGGCTGACCGGCAACTCCGCGACTTCGGAGGGTGGCGGGGCCGTCGTTTGCATGCTGAATAACTGTACGCTCACCGGCAACTCGGCTAACGAGGGTGGCGGAGCCTACAATAGCGAGCTGAACAACTGCATTGTGTATTACAACAGCGCTCCGAACGGGGACAACTCCTATTCGAGCCGTTTGAGTTACTCTTGCACGACACCGCTTCCGTTCTACGGCGTGGGCAACATCAGTGCCGAGCCACAACTGGCTGACTTATCCCATTTGAGCGCTGGTTCGCCCTGCCGCGGGGCCGGCAGCGCCGCCGCTGCCACCGGACTGGACATCGATGGGGAACCCTGGGCCAACCCGCCTTCCATCGGTTGTGATGAGTATCATTCCGGCGTGGTGAACGGCCCGTTGAGCGTGTCCATCCGCGCGGCCTATACAAACGTTATTCCCGGACTCGCGATAAATTTCACGGCAGCCCTTGACGGGCATGCCACTGCCAATCGCTGGGATTTTGGCGATGGAATGGTGGTGAGCAATCGGCTGTATGCCTCGCACAGTTGGGCGGTGGCAGGAGAATATTTGGCGGTATTCAAAGCGTATAACGACGTCAATCCAGGCGGCATTACCGCAACAGTCACAGTGCATGTGGTGCCACAGCCCGTTCATTATGTCGCCGTGAGCAGCGCCAACCCGGTGTCGCCTTACAGTTCGTGGGCTACCGCTGCCAACAATATCCAGGATGCGGTGGATGCCGCCTCAGTGGCAGGGGCGCTGGTGCTGGTGACCAACGGTGTTTACAAGACCGGTGGGCGGGTAGGATCGGAGGCTGAGGCAAGTACGAACCGAGTGGCTGTGACGAAAGCACTCATGGTGCGAAGTATTAACGGCGCCGTGGTGACAGTGATCCAAGGCTACCGAGATCCGAACTCGAACTTCGGTGAAGGTGGAGTGCGTTGCGTTTATCTGGCGAACGGTGCTGCCTTGGTGGGGTTTACCCTGACAAACGGGGCAGCAGAATACGGCGGTGGCGTGTGGTGCGAATCCGCCAGTGCGACCGTGTCCAACTGTGTCCTGAGCGGCAACTTGGCTTACCTCGGTGGCGGGGCTACAGGCGGCACCCTGCACAACTGCCGACTCAGCGGCAACTCGTCCACCTACGGCGGCGCGGCCAGCGGTGGCACTTTGGACAACTGTGCCCTCACCGCTAACTCCGCCCTCGACGGCGGCGGAGCGAGTAGCTGTACGCTGAACAACTGCGAACTCAGTGGCAACAAGTCCAGCTTCGGCGGCGGGGCGGTCGGATCCACGCTGATCAACTGCACATTCAGTGGAAACTTGGCCACGAACGGCGGCGGCGGGGCGAGTGGTTGCTGGCTGACCAACTGCATTGTGTATAACAACAGCGCACCCAACGGGGACAATTACTCAGACGAAAGTTTTTTGAGTTACTCCTGCACGACACCGCTTCCTACTAACGGGATAGGTAATCTCACCAATGCGCCGCTCTTTCTGGATCAAGCCGGCGGCAACTTGCGCCTGCAATCCAACTCTCCTTGCATCAACGCCGGCTCCAACGCCTCCACGCCGGCCGGTCCTGATCTGGACGGCAACCCGCGCATGGCCGGCGGCACGGTGGACATCGGCGCGTACGAGTTCCAAACGCCGCAGTCGCTCATCTCCTATGCCTGGTTACAGCAATATAATTTACCCATCGATGGCTCGGCGGATAACACCGACACGGACGG
>JACPZS010000089.1 GCA_016195385.1 Verrucomicrobiota bacterium | reverse complement strand
GTATTTTTTCAAAGCAGCCGCTCCATGTACACGACGTCGAGCCAGCGGCCGAACTTGAAGCCCACCTGTTTGAACAAGCCCACGCGCTCGAAGCCGAATCGCGCGTGCAGACGGATGCTGGCTTCGTTTGTCGCGTCGATGCAGGCGAGGATCGCGTGCAAGGCGCGAGCACGCGCGGCGTCAATGAGCGGCGCGAGCAGCAGTTTGCCGATGCCTTGGCCGCGATGAGCGGCGGCGATGTAAACCGAATTCTCCGTCGTGAAGCGATAGCCGATACGATCGTGGAAACGATTTAGCGCGCTCCAGCCGACGAGTTTTCCAGTTTCATTGATCGCGACGAACACCGGGTAGTTGCTCCGCTCGTGATCCTCGAACCAAGCGGTGCGGTGTTCGAGTGTGCGCGGCTCGTAATCGTAGGTCGCCGTGGTGTTGAGCACGGCGTCGTTGTAAATCTCCAAAATGCCGGGCAGGTCGGCGCGGGTGGCGGGTCGGATTTCCATATCAACTCCTCTGGACATCAACATCACTGTCAGCGGAAGGCAACAAAACTCATTTTCGCAAAAAATTTCAAAAGTCCGCTGTCTCGTGGAAAATTGACACTGAAGGATACTGAGCGGGCGAGGTGGACTCAATTTCAACGACCCGCAGAGCGGCGTCGCTGCGAGTCGCTTTTGCCGCTCACGCTGGCCGTGGCCAAGGGCGGGCGGGTTTTTAATTTTTGAAGGGCGATGGTGGAATTTTTTTCACGAGCGCGCGGGCTTGTTCAAACGTGTCCACGTCCTTGTCGAGCTCGATGAGCGTCCATTTCTCGGGCAGCGTGTGGCTCTCTCCGGGGCGCAATTTGATTTCAGGACTGAGCGGCTCCAACTCCGCGACGCGCGGATCGAAGTAGAGTTCCACCGAATTGCCGCCATCGGTGTAGTTGCCCTGGGGCGAATACGGGAAGTATTTCACAAAGAGCAACCGACCGCGTGTGTAGGCGATCCAACCGGCGTCGCTGTCCGCGCCGACTTTTGTTGCTTCGCCTTCAGCCTTCGCCACGAGCACGCCTTTTAGGGTTTTAACTTTGCCCGACGCGGGTTTGTCGCCGTCATAAATGTATTTGCCGTCAATCGTACGGCGGATGGACCACTTCGCAGCGAAGCGGCTTTTTTTGTTCAACGGGAGGAGCGCGAAGCCGCCGCCTTTGCACAGCGTGCGATCCCAGAGACAAAAGGCCGTCTCGCGATCGAGCACGTTCTTCATGCGCTGCGTGATGCCGAGATCACCGGTCGCCGGATCGATCACAATTTCCTTTTCCATCTGGATGCCGACTGTCATGTCCGGCGGACTCGTGACCTTGACGCCATTGTCGCGATACGGTTCGCCTCGATGCGCACCCATCCAAAGATTCGGATGGTCAGGAATGCCGCGCAGTTCCGGCCCGATGTCGCACTGATAACCGCCGACCCAGAAATTGGTCTTCGTATTCGTCAGCGTTTTGCCAGCGCTCGCCGCGATTTCAAAAATGATGTTCTCGCCGCTCACGCTGTAATGTACGATGCGTCCGCCAATCGCCGGAACGACGACCGCTTGCACGCCGGCGGCGTTCAAAAACAAACTGTCGCTCCAGCCGGTGTAGGAATTCGTTTTAATCGTCGCAGCAGGTGTGGGAGCAGAGTTCGCCGCCCAAGCCGGCAATTGAACAACCAGGCAGACAAGCGCGAGCGAGCGGAATACGACGATTTTGATCATGCGGGCGGCACGCTAACAAACGCCGGATCACGCGGCCAAGCGGAATGTTTCTACGCAGAAGTTCAGCTGGTGCAATGTCGGTTTCCAATTCCTCCTATCGCAGTTCGTTTCCGCAATTCGCGCACTTGATGTCACGAGGGGTTGGGCTCTTCACAAGTTCCAAGAGATCCTTTCCGCAACAAGGACACGACAATTGGTATCGAGCCTGCGCGAATTTGTAGGCGAGAATAATCGATAGTCCAACTGCCAAGATTAACAAGCACGACACTATTGTGAAAGCGATGGTCAGCCAAAGGTTCCCCGCTTGCTTGAGGAGCGGCAGTAGTTCGGTTAACGAAGCAATGAGAATTCCCATCGCGACGCACCATACACACCAACCGATCAAGATTACTCTTTTGGCTGAACGAAGCCGCAATCTTAATGAGCGATGGACTGGCGGTTTGGTTTCCATGTAACTGGTGTAGATCTGTATCTCTCGGTTATTTCAAATCTAATGTTTCATGCGCTTTGCGTTCCGTTCGGGGCGCGTCCGCCGCGCCAGCCGCCTTGTTTGAGTTTGTCGAGCAGCACGGCGGCGAGGATCACGAGGCCGAGCACCACTTTCTGTGTGTAGCTTTCGACGTTCATCAGGTTCATCCCGTTTTGGATCACCGCGATGATGAACGCGCCGATGAGCGTGCCAAAAATTTTTCCTTCGCCTCCCGACAAACTCGTGCCGCCCACGACGACCGCCGCGATGACGTAGAGTTCATACATTTGTCCGTAAGTGGGCGAACCGCTCTTGAGTTGCGAGGCCATCACAATGCCGCCCAAACCGGCGAGCAGGCCCGAGAGCGTGTACGCGAACAATTGCACGCGCTTCACCGGCACACCCGAAAGTCGTGCGGCTTCGAGATTGCCGCCGACCGCGTAGAGGTAACGGCCCAGGCGCGTCCGCGACATCATCACATGCGCCGCGACGTAGAGAGTGAGCATGAGCACGACGGCGTTGGGAACCCCGAACAAGTTCGCGCCGCGTCCCAGCCAGATGAACGAGTCCGGCACCTGGTAAACGGACTGGCCTTGCGCGAGCAGATACGCGCCGCCGCTCGCCATCAACATCACGCCGAGCGTGACGACAAACGGCGGCACCAGAAACCGTGTAATCACCGCGCCCGTGAACGCGCCCACCGCGCCGCTGCCGGCGATGGCTGCGAGACAACTCAGTGTTAAACCAAACGCGGCGGCATTCGCTCCGCCCGCGAAATCACGAATCAACAAACACGCCGCGACCGCGGCCAGCGCGATCAAACTGCCGACCGAAAGATCGATGCCGCCGGCGATGATGACAACCGTCATGCCGACCGCGAGAATTGCGATGACGGCAATCTGGTTGGTGATGTTCAGCAAATTCTCACGCTTCAAAAAATTCGGCCAGCGATAGCTCCGCGGCTGGACGAGCACGGGATTTCCCAGTGACGGAAAATCCTTCGCCAACTCCGCGAACACCAGCCAGCCGCGCGTCGCTTCGGTGCCGGCGATGGCATCGAGTTTTGATTGCGAGTCGGCGGCGCGTTGCAGGGCCGCACGCGCATCCTTGGGTTCGCCTTTGACGACTTCGGTCACACTCGCGCCAGCGGACGTTAAACGCTGGCGCAAGCGTTCGGCGAACGCGGCGTCCTCGGGTTGATCGCGCGCCGCGATCAACACGCGAGCGCCGGGGCCGAATTGTTTTATGATCGCGGTGGCGAGTTGATCGGCAGCCGCCACTCCTGAGAGATGCTGCTCCGAATAAGTGACAGCGCTGAAGAAAGCGCAGAGCAACAGAAGCGCGAGGACCATTCCGTAATCAGAAAAAAATCGTGAGAGCGAGGAGCGGCGTTGAGTCATAGTTCAGGCGACGGCGAGTTCCATGATTTGCTCCTGCGTGGCGGCGCGGGCGTTGGCGAGTTCCCCGGTCACACGGCCTTCGTGCATCACGAGGATGCGGTCGGCGACGCCGAGCACTTCGGGCAAGTCCGAGCTAATCGTGAGAATGGCTTTGCCCTGCGCGGCGAGTTCGTTCATCAAAACGTAAATTTCGTATTTCGCGCCGACATCAACACCGCGGGTCGGTTCGTCAAAAATCAAAACCTCACAATTTCGCGCGAGCCATTTCGCGATGACGACTTTTTGCTGATTGCCGCCGGAAAGATTGCGCGCTCGCTGTTCGCCGTCAGAAATTTTGATCCGCATGGCCGAAGTGTAGCGGGCAAATTCTTCGCGCTCGTTCGCGAGCCGGAGAAATCCGCCCCGCGACAACCGGTCCAGATTCGGCAGGCCGAAATTTTCCCGGACCGAATGAGCGAGCACGAGACCTTGCTGCTTGCGATCCTCCGTCAACAAACCGATGCCGGCGGCGATGGCGTCGCGCGGGCTGCGAAGTTCGAGCGATCGGCCATCGAGTTTGATTTCACCGGCATCACGGGCGTCCGCGCCGAAAAGCAACCGCGCCACTTCCGTGCGGCCCGCGCCAACGAGGCCGGCCAGCGCGACAATCTCGCCGCGATGTACCATGAACGAAACATCGCGAACGGCGCTGCCCCGGCGCAACCCTTTCACGACCAGCCTCGGCTCGCCAATTGTCGCGGTGCGTTTGGGAAATTCATCTTTCAATTCGCGACCCACCATCATTTCGATAAGTTGCGCGCGAGTGAAATTTGCGATGGCACGCTCGCCGACATTCGCGCCGTCGCGCATGACCATCACGCGGTCGGCGATTTCAAAAATTTCCTCGAGACGATGGCCGATGTAGATGATGCCCAAACCGTGCGTCTGTAACTGGCGGATGATGGCAAACAACCTTTCGACTTCGCGTGTGGTCAACGCGGCGCTCGGCTCGTCCAGCACCAGGATACGCGCGTTGAGCGAAAGCGCCTTGGCGATTTCGACGCCCTGCTGCTGGGCGACACTGAGCCGGCGACACGGAATTTCAGGATCGAAGTCGAGGCCGATTCGCGCGAGCAATTCCGTCGCGCGCCGGCGCTCCTCGTCGTGCGCGATAAATCCGCCGCGCGTGGTTTCTTGGCCGAGAAAAATATTTTCGCGCGCCGAAAGTGCGGGCACCAGATTGAATTCCTGGTAAATCATCGCGATGCCCAGCCGCCGTGCTCCGAGCGGCGATTCGATCCGAACCTCGTCACCGTTGATGCGGATGCCGCCGGCGTCTGGCTCGACCGCGCCGCCGAGCACTTTCATGAGCGTGCTCTTGCCCGCGCCGTTTTCGCCGACGAGCGCCAGCACTTCGCCGGCGGCGAGTGTGAGGTTCACGCCGGTCAAGGCGCGCACACCGGGAAAGGATTTTTCAATCCCGATCATTTGCAGCAGCGGCATGGACATCGGGAAGAACTTCTAACCGGAATCGTGCGACTGTGGAAACCAGGAAAATGCACCGCGCTCCTTCGGCGGCTGATGAAGTCAACGCAAGGAATTGAGCCGGCTTCCCTTCGCGAGCACCGCGTCGCATCATTCCTCGGACGGGCGATGTCAAAACTCTTTAGAAATGTCCCCTAGCAGCTTGCTGAAATACTCTCGGAAGATTTGAACACTGGCGAAACGGACGGGTCAGAGAACCATGCGTGGAAAACCTCAAGCCCAGCCGGAGTTTCTGACGACCATCAACCTGAACCAGCGTGTCCCCGCCGACCATC
>JACPZS010000088.1 GCA_016195385.1 Verrucomicrobiota bacterium | reverse complement strand
TGCTGGACGCGGTCTTGGGCTGGCGAAACTCGATCTCGCCGAAGTTGGTCCCGCCCGAAGACCAAGTCGCCTGTGCCCCATGCAGAATCTAATCACTCCCACTGCCCCAACTTAGCTTTTCGGGTTAAGCACCGCAACAAGGTCTTGGCTGATATTGACGGGCCATGTTGCGGGCGCGCCTGTCATTCGTCCAAGGCCAGCCTGCGGTATTGAATTGTTTTTCTCCGGAAGGATTAGAGATCCGCTCAGTTCAACTCCGCCCCACGGAATCCATCGCGCGCTTGCACTTGAGGCACGCGTCGTACGGATCGGGCACCTCCCATTCATCCACCATGATCCAGCCGCGGAAGCCGCCGTCCCTGAGCATCTGGAGCGACTTCATGCAGTCGATACGTCCGTCGCCACAGCCAAGGTGTTTGGAAGTGCCGCCGTCGCGCAACGTGCTGTCCGTGTCACAGAATTGCACGTAGCCAATGTTCTTCACGCCGACGCGCCCGAGCATTTCCTCCGGCTTGCCCGCGGCCCCGTTCATCTGATCGAAGTGGCTCGGGTCGTAGATGCCTTTGAGCGCGGGATGATTCGCTCCGTGCAAAATGCGCTGGTAATGATCCTCCTGGTTAAAGACAAACACCGGCTCGATTTCAAAGCACGCCATCAGGCCGGCGTCACCGGCAATCTTGCCTGCTTCGCGAAAAGTTTTCGCGAGTTGCTCGATGGCCTTGTCAATCGTCTGGCCGCGCAAGCCGCCCCCCGGCCACAGACCGACACAATCGCACCCGAGTTGCTTTGCGAGTTGAATACGGTCGCGAAACTGATCCAGCCATTGTCGGCGACCGGCTTCGTCGGGATCGAACGCGCCGTCCGCGCCAAGCTGAATCGAGAAAATCCGCAAGCCGTAGCGATCATAAAGCCCGCGGAGTGCGCGTACCCGCTCTTTTTCATCTGCGGTCGGGTAGCCGCCCGCTGGCCAGTCCCCAACCAGTTCCACACCGTCGAAGCCGTTCCGCGACGCGAAATCCAGCACTTCCCAAATCGGATAATTCTTTTTGTATTTGCGCGCGCCAGATTGAAATCCATTCAAACCGACGGCCGTTTTCCACACCGACTTGCTGTCCGCAGCTCGCGTCGTCGTCGTCAAGGTCGGCAAAGCAAGCGCGCCGCCCAGCAATCTCAGCGCATCGCGGCGCAACATTTTCTTGGATCGGGACACGTTCGTCTCACGCGTACTTAAATCGGGGTTCATAAGTGTTGGAAGATTCTGACGCACGGCTTCAAGACTGTCAAAAGGCTTCACCGCAATACGCGCCGGCCACGCAAGGGAGTCGCTTCCAAAACGAAGCGGAACAATCTTTGCGTCTCGCACGCCGAGCGAAAAGTTCACTTCGCAGTGGAGCATTTCAAAACCAGCGTGCGCTGCCGATAAACCAGCATGGCCGAGATTCAGGTTCACACGGACAAAGCGGAATTCGTCTGCGATTGTGTCATCATCCACGCGCGGCGGGAGATGACGGATTGGCGCGTCCGCGAATTTTGCCGGCGACCGATTCTCTTTCGCGGGCAGCGATATTTCGTAAGCGAAACCGGCCCGGCGGAAAAACCTTTCGCCCGGAAATACCTGCTCGCCCCGTGGCAGGAAGACCTTCACGACGCTTCCCCGCACACGATTTATTATGACGAAGATTACGTCCGTGCGCGCGACAAGCGTGCCCGTGGCGACAGTGTGGATGAACAAATTCACGTCGCGCTCCTCTGCCTCGCGCCGTTCATCGGCCTGCTGTGGTCCGGCACGAAACGCCGGCTCGGACGTTTCGGCCTGAACTCGCGCGCCGTTACCGGTTTCTCCGTTTTTCTTACTTTCGACGCAACGCTCGTGTTCGCCATTTTAGTCGGCTGGCTGGGCGGCGCAAGTCTCGTGAACTACGGCCTGCTGGCGCTTTTGCTGGCGGACGTTTGCCTGCGCTACGATCAACTTGGTCGCGACACCGAAGATTACTGGGGCTTCGGGGAATGGCTCGTCGCGGGGTTAAGACGCATCACCGGGAGCAGGTAGTTTTGCGCTCGTAAAATCGAGGCAATCGAGGACTGACCCTCGCGTTGACTTGCGCGCATTTTCCAAAATAGGATTTCCGCAAATGAACTCCCCGCTTCCTGCGGAAACCAAAGTCGTCATCGTCGGCGGCGGCATCGTCGGCTGCAGCCTCGCCTATCATCTCACCAAGCTTGGCTGGCGCGACGTCGTGCTGCTGGAGCAAAACGCGCTCGCCGGCGGCACCACCTGGCACGCGGCGGGACTCGTCGGACGCCTCCGCACGACGAACGTGCTGACGAAGATCAACAAATACAGCGCGGAGCTTTACGCCGGACTCGAAAAGGAAACCGGCCATCCCATCGGATGGAAGCAGGTCGGCAGTCTGATCCTCGGCCAGTCGGAGACGCGCATGACGCAGCTCCACCGCACCGCCGCGATCGCGGAGTGGTTCGGCGTCGAGGTGCAAATCATCGGCCCCGACGAGGCGAAGGCGAAGTGGCCGCTCATCCGCCACGACGACATTCTCGGCGCGGCGTGGCTGCCGCACGACGGCAAGGTTATCCCGCGCGAAACCGCCGTGGCTCTCGCCAAAGGCGCGCAATCGCGCGGCGCAAAAGTCATCGAGAACGTCCGCGTGCTGGAAGTGCTTCATCGCGACGGACGTGCGGTCGGTGTGCGCGTGGCCGATTCCAAATCCGAAATCCGAAATCCGAAATCCGAAATCATCAACGCCGAATTCGTCGTCCTCACCGGCGGCATGTGGACGCGCGAACTCGCCCTTCGCTGCGGCGTCACCATCCCACTCTATCCCGTCGAGCATCACTGGGTTCTCACCGAGCCGCTGGAAGGCGCGTTCGACGAACTGCCCGTGGGCCGCGACCCGGATCGCTGTCTCTACTTTCGCGGCGAAGGCAACGCCGTGATGCTCGGTGCCTTCCAGGCCGAGTCCAAGCCGTGGATGGTGGATCGCGTGCCGGAGAATTTCTCGAACCAGTTGCTCGAACCCGATTGGGAGAAATTCGCCGAGCCGCTGGCGCATGGAAAGCATCGCATCCCCGCGCTCCAGAAGTGCGGCTTCCAAAAATTTACGAACGGACCGGAGAGCTTCACGCCGGACAATAATTTCATCCTGGGCGAAGCGCCGGAGTTGAAGAACCTGTTCGTCGGCGCGGGCTTCAACTCTGTCGGCATCGCGAGCGCGGGTGGCGCGGGCAAGCTGCTCGCCGAGTGGATGCTCGCGGGCGAGCCGACGCTCGACCTGTGGAGCGTGGACATCCGCCGCTTCGGGCCGTGGTCGAACAACCGCGAGTTCCTGCGCGCCCGCGTCGTCGAGGTGCTCGGCCTGCACTATCAGCCCGCGTGGCCGAACCGCGAACCCGAGACCGCGCGCGGCGTCCGGTGCAGCCCGTTGCACGACCGTCTCGCGGCGGCGGGCGCGTGCTTCGGCGTGAAGAACGGATGGGAGCGGCCGAATTGGTTCGCCCTTCCCGCCACGCACCACGCACTACGCACCACGGAGTCAGTAATCAGTAATCAGTCTTCCGTGAACACGCCGGCCAGCGTGCCCGTCGCCGAGTATTCGTTTGGGCGGCAAAACTGGTTCGCGAATCATGCGCACGAACACCGCGCGTGTCGCGAGCGCGTGGCGGTGTTTGATCAAACGGGCTTCGGCAAGCTGCTCGTACAGGGGCGCGACGCGGTAAACGTGTTGCAGCGACTCTGCGGGAACAACGTCGATGTGGCGGTGGGCCGGACGGTTTACACGGGGATGTTCAACGAACGCGGCGGCTTCGAGAGCGACCTGACGCTCGTGCGGATCGCGCGCGACGAATTCTATCTCATCACCGGCACCGCTCAGCCGGGACGCGATGCGGACTGGATTCGCCGACACCTCCGCCCCGACGAACACGCGACCGTGACCGACGTGACGGGCGCGTGGAGCGTCATCGGCGTGATGGGTCCGCAGTCCCGCACGCTGCTCAGTCGCGTGACCGATGCGAATCTTTCCAACGATGCGTTCCCCTTCGGCACCGCGCAAAACATCGCCGTCGGCTGGGCGACAGTGCGCGCCGTGCGTCTGACCTACGTGGGCGAACTCGGCTGGGAACTGCACGTCCCCGTCGAGCAGGCCGCACTCGCCTACGACACCCTCATGCGGGCGGGCGTGGAATTCGGTATCGCCAACGCCGGCCACTACGCGATCAATTCACTGCGACTGGAGAAAAGTTTCCGCGCGTGGGGCGCGGAGCTTTCGCCCGACGACACCGCGCTCGAAGCCGGACTCGGCTTCGCCGTGGCGTGGGACAAACCCGCCGCCTTCCTCGGACGCGATGCGTTGTTGAAGCAAAAGCAAGCCGGCCTCAAGCGGATGCTCGTCACTTTCGTGCTCCAAGACCCGCAGCCTGTGCTCTGGGGCGCGGAGCCGATCTATCGCGACGGCGTGGCGGTCGGCTACACCACGAGTGGCTCCTACGGCCACACCGTCGGCGGCGCGATTGCGATGGGCTACGTCAACCACGCTGCCGGCGTAAACGCCGAGTTCATCAAAGCCGGCCGCTACGAAATCGGAGTGAACGGAAAACGATTCACCGCCACGCCGCACTTGCGCGCGCCTTTCGACCCGGAGCGCAAACGCATTTTGAGTTAGCCAACGATGAGGACCCCTGATCGAAGCTCTGTTTGCAGGCTTGGAAAAACAGAAATCGGTAACCAGCGGTTTGGATTGGCGCACTAACCTTTGGCCTCGGGCTGATGGAGCGCGACAGAATTTCGGATCTGCTTGGCGCGCTTGTAGGCGAGCGTGGCACGCCTGGTCAATTCCTCGGGCGTGTCGTTGCCAGGGAAAACCATTTCTGCGACCCCGGCGCTGATGGTCAACGACACGTCGGGTTTCTCGACCCGCACCTTGAACTTGGTGGCTGAAATCACGTTGCGGAGTTTTTCAGCGTACACGAGCGCGCCCGCCGCCGGAGTGCGGGGAGTCAGGATTACAAATTCATCCCCACCGTGGCGGAAGACGTGATCCGTCACTTTGCGGTTGGTGTCCAGAATCACGGCCAATTGCTGGAGAACAAAATCACCGGACTCGTAGCTGTTTTCGTCATTGACGCGTTTGAAGTTATCAATGTCGATGAAGATCAAGCACAGTCCGTCGTTGCCCGCCGGCTCGTGCCCTTCCAACTTCGCTTTTAGGCGAGCCGCCGCCGTCTGCATTTCCTGCGCCAGCAGCGTCTTTTCCATGCGCAGGTTCAAAAGTCCCGTCAACTCATCTTTGCCCGCCTGCTCGCTCAAGCGATTGAGCCGCTTGCGAACCAGCAAACGATCCGCCGCGAAGCCAAGCAACCCGGCTCCGCCTCCGAGCAGCAACAACTGGTAGAGTCGCGTTTCAACTGAGCGACCGAGCACAGAACCGAGCACGGGAATTTGATTCGCCAGCCATAAGCCGAGCGCGCCAGCCAGACCCGCCACCGCCATCTTGGTCAATTCCTTATATCCCTCGCCGACCAATTCTTTGGCGTCCGGTCTAAAAACGGAACCGCCAGTCTGCGTTGGTTTGTCTTCCATAAAGTGGTCGGACTCACATTCGCTGTTCGCCACACGTTTGGCAAAACGAAAACCGGGCAGACGAATTGAACTTCACTCTTGGATGGTTGCCTTTCAAAACTTCACGAACTCGCACTTCCGTTTTGTAAAGCGGCAACGATGCGTATAGCCAACGCTGCGCGCCAGTTCGACAGCTTCGGTAAAATTAACCCCGACTTCTCCCGGCGCGTGCGCGTCCGAAGCGAACGTCAGCGCGACCTGTTTTTGCGCCGCGAGTTCGAGAATCGACCGGCTCGGATACATCTCCTGGCAATCCTTCCGCAGCCCAGCGGTGTTGATCTCGATGGCCACTCCGTTTTCTTTGCAGACATTCAGAAAATTATCGAATAGCCGCGTCCAGTCGCCGGGCGGATAGAAACAAAATTTCTTCGGCAGATCCGCGTGGCCGATGATTTCAAACAGCCCGGACGCCGCCGCCTGCGTCAGACGTTCGAGATAAATGGTCCAGACTTCGAGCGGATCGCGCTTCTTCCATTCGGAAATTTTTTTCGGATTGTCCACGTCCCACGAATCCGAGACGTAATGCACCGAGCCGATGAAATAATCCCACGGATGCCGCGCCGCCAGTTCGCGAATCCAATCCTCGTGGCCGGGCAGATAATCCATCTCCAGCGCGAGCTTGATCGAGATATCGGGATGATCGCGCCGCGCTTGTTCGACTTTCGCGACGTATTCGTCCAACTCGGCCTGGCGCATGTGCCAGTCGTCCCAGTCGTCGCGAATCATCGGGTTGTGATCCGAGAAACCGATCTCCGTCAGGCCGAGCTTCACCGCGTGTGCGGCGTATTCGGTCGGCTCGCCGACGGCGTGGCGGCACAGCGGCGTGTGCATGTATAATCGGCCGGCAAACTCATGCGCGCAGGCTAAACGAGCGCATTTCCGCGCCGCAAGGCCATTTCGCCTGGCTAATTCGGCGGGCTGTGATCAGAAATGAGCGAGGCTGATCCTACAAAGATTCCCACTGCCGTGCGGCGCGAAGGATGGAACTTACTCTTGCCCGTGAGCTTCACGACCGCGCTGATCAATCACCAGCTTAAGGGAATCCGGAGTCGGTCGCGCCGCCAGACGGATCGCCGTGGAGGTCTCGGCGAGCGGAAATCGATGCGTGATTAAGCGCGCGAAATCGATCTGCCGGGAGAAGACGATGCGGGCAACTTCCTTTTGCAGCAGAAAATCGGAGGAATAACTGCCGAGCAAATCCTTTTCATCCACGCAAACTTTGGAGAGATCGATCTCGGTGCGTGACCCGCGGCGCGTGTGCGCGAAAACCAGCACCTGCCCGGCTCCGCGAATCATTTCCAACGCCTGCAACACGGCGGCATCCACTGGCGCGGTAATGATTGCGGCGTCCAGACCCCGCCCGCGCACGAATAACTCGACGCGAGCTGCCAAATCCACCGCGTCGGCGCGACCGATGAGCCGCGCACCAAATTGTTTCGCCAATTTGAGCCGTGGTTCGAGCAGATCAGTGGCAACCACGCGCAAACCGCGCGCCGCCAGCAAACTCGTGAACATGAGTCCGATTGGCCCTTGCCCGGCGATGAGCACGGAATCTCCCGGCAGCAACGCCAGTCGCTTGACGGCCTTGAGAACGGTGTTAACCGGTTCCAAAAGCGCCCCTTCTTCAAATGAATTGCCGCGCGGAATTTTCACCACGCCCGGCAAAACAAACGACATGACGCGCGCATATTCCGCATAACCACCACCGGCCGGCTCAAAGCCTGCCGTGATGCCGGTTCGTTTGTATTGGGCGCACTGGGCAAAAGCGCGGTGCCGGCAGGCGTGGCAGGCGAGACACGGCACGTGATGATGCAGCGCCACGCGATCGCCGACACGCCATCCGCGGACTCGCGCGCCCACGCGTACGGTGCCGTGGTGGATTTTTTTTATGTCGGTCGGACAAATGCCGCAAACTGCGACCTTTACCAGCAATTCATCGGCGCGGATCGCGGGCACGAGCAGCGTCTCCAGGCGCAGGTCGTCCACCCCGCGATAAACCACGGCGCGCATGGACTCAGGAATTTTTTCAGTCACGGAAAGCGAATACGGCAAACCCGTGAAATACGAAAGGCCGGAATTTTCCGTTGGCGAGAAAGGAGCGTCGGCAACGACACGCCAAACCGATTGGCTTGAGTCAACCGTTTAGCGCACTGCGTCTGCCTACTCGACAACGCGCACGCGATAGAATTGCGCGCCAGCACCGCTCTGCGCGTGCGTGAACTCCGCCGGCTGGCCGGTGCCGACGATGCGAGGGGAAATGACCAGCCAGTCGGACGCGGTCAGCGCAGGAGCGCATTCGATCAGATAAATTTTATCGGCGACCGTCGGCCATTGCAACGTGAAGCCGTTGTCGAGCGCGCCTGGTTTGTGCGACAGGCGCAGCGCGGACTGAGCATCGTTGGGATTGGTGCCGGCTTTGAACTCGGCCCAGTTGGGAATTCCGTCACCATCGGGATCGGCGTTGGCTGCGGCTTGCGCGCTGCCCACGGAGCCGAAATAGCGAATGCGCCAGTCATCCGGAATTCCGTCGGGCATCGTCGAGACCGGGGCATTGGTCGCCACCAAGCCGCCAATTTTTACAAACTTGGCGAACGAGCTGAGTCCATTGGGTGACGCCGAAAAATGATCCACTTCGATTTTGTAGGCCGAGTTGTCAGGAGCATCGGCCGGGGCCGTGATATAGAGCGTCCCAAGGGAAGTCGCGCCGCGAACGCCCGCAACCTGGTTGTCCAGCCACGCGCCCGCGAAATTCGCGACGCCACGCGAACTCGTCAGCGCCGGCTGGCCCAAGCCTTCGGCGGCGACGAAACGAACCGGCTGTGTCAGATCTGGCGCGCCGTTTTGGGGTGACACTTTCAAATGGAGCATAAGCACGCGCAACGGTTGTCCGCCGGTGATCTCCGCTGGCAGCGGAACGGCAACGGTGCGACCGAGTCCGGCGTTGATCTCGCCCACGGTCAGCGTGACCGAAGGTTTGCTGCCGGCGGCGGCGATTGCTTCGGCAGGCGCGTTTGGCTGGTGAACGATCAGTTGCTCGGCCGGTCGATTCGGACTGCCGCGGAAGTTGTTGGAAAGATGTTCTACCGCCGTCCGCGCGCCATTTTGCCAATACCGATCGAACCACTTGAGAGTGGGATCCAGCGAACGGCGGAAAGTCACGAACACGTCGGTGACGTCGAGCACACCATCGCCAAAAACAACGTTGTTAATGCTCTGATCATTCCCGTCGAATGCAGCGGGATTGATCGTACCGTCGGACGAATCCATTGCATCGAAGAAGTCGCTGCCAGGCGGCGGCATGTCATCGGAATAAATAGCCGACTGAAAGACCTGCATCACGTCGTTGTTAAGCAGATTCGTGTTGCCAAAATCGCCAGCATTGAACCAGCGGAACGGCGCGACGTCACCGACGAGGTAGCGTCGCTGGCCGACGGTCACTACTTTGATCGCGTTGATCGGCCCGTCCGTGAGCGAACCATCCGTCGGCGTGTCAATGAAAACGTCGGCGGCCACGCCATCCGAAGTCGCCGAGGGGCGACCGACTTGAATCTGGTAGGTGTCACCGTCCGCCGCGGAATTGGGAATCACAAACGAGTAACCACCGGTAACGACTTTCCCGCCCACGCTGAGGAACATCGTGTCATGAGCCTGCGAAAACGTGATCAGGTCCTGCTTGGTCGAATCAAACAGCAGGCCGTGGCCGAAACGCTCCAACCAACCTACGCCCAACAAATTCGCAGTTGAGTTGGTGAACAGTAAATCCTGGTAAAGGAGGTTGGTGAAGGCCAGAAAGTTCGTGCCCACGATGTTGGTGAGGTACTGGTACGCCAGAAAGTGCTGATTTGGAATCGTCACGAAAATCGGCGGCGTCGTGCCGGGGATTGGCTTCTTGAGCATGGACGTGAATCCGACCAAATCCGCTTGCGGCGACGGCCCGCTCAGATTGGTGACCGTCAGGTTGAACTGTAGCCCGAACATCGTTTGCTTCGGCAAAAGACTCAGCGTAACCGGCGCGTAAAACGTCTGCCCGGCGGAGCCGACAAAATCGCTCGAAGCCTCGCCGCTCTCGAATCCGAAGCTGATCTGATTCGGCAGAAAATTTGTGGCGGAAAATTCTTTTTTGATGATCTCGCTGTCTTTGAAATTGGATCGGAATGCGCGAATTTTGAAAATCAGATTCGTCGCATGGGGCGGGAGGGTCAACTGAATCTGCTGACCGCTGACAATCGGTGGCGAATTCGCCAGATTGCTGCTGTCTCCGGTCGGATCACTCCCATCGGTCGTGTAAAACATCTGCGCGCTGGCCGTGACATTCGACACCACGAAGAGCGCCGGATTATCGCCAATGATGATGGGATTTGCCGTCTTGAATTGGAATCGACCTTGCACCACGGCGCTCGGACGCCGGCCGTCCGCAGTGCCGATCACTTTGATCGTCACGTCGGGCTGCGCACTGATAATCGAAGGCGGCACTTCCGACGCATGTAGGCCATCTTCGTACGGCGGCGGCGTGTTGCCATTTTTCCGCGACGGAGCGGGGATAGTGTCCTCGACCGGACTGGGCGGACTGACGCCGTAGGTAAAGAACGTTTCCGTGGCAGGTTCCGGAAGGATCGCAATGGTGACGTCGTTGTTAAACACCGCCTGCGTCACCGGGACCAATTTTGAAACCAGATCACCAAACGCGTCTTTGACGTAATCCACCCACCCCAGCACCGGATCGCGCACGGGCGGCTGCGGCGCCGAAGTCTGGATGCGACGCACCGCGTTGTTGGCGAGATCCACGACCAGGAACCCGCCGCTGATCAGATCACGGGAAAGCCCGATGGTGTTGTTGAACTTGGCCACCAAGGCCTTGCCATCGACCAGACCTGGCACTCCGGGTGTTCCGGCGAAAGTTTCCACCGAAAAACCACTCACATCCGGGCTGTCATTGAAGTAAACGCGCCGCAAAGTGTGATTTCCCGAGTCGCTGACAATTAAACCATTGCGCAACCCCAGCCAGATGAGGCCGGTTGGCCCATTGAACAATGCGCTCGTGGCAAACGGTGAATCATCCGTTCCACTCACGAAACGCGAATCGCTCCCCGCCAGCAGAGTGATGCTACCATCCGGTTCAATGAGTTTGATGGAATGATTGCGCGTGTCCGCCACGATGATCTCGCCGAAATCTCCCACCGCCACTCCGGACGGTTCATAAAAGGCCGTTGCGTACGTTGTCACGATGTTGTTCGTATCCAGCTTGCGTATGGCGTTGTTCTTCGAGTCGGCGATGAAGATGTTGCCATCGGCATCGGCCGCAAGTCCGTCCGGAAATCGGAACGTGGCGAGATTGGCCGGGCCGTCATTATTGCCGGGCACGCCGGGCACGCCGGCGATGGTGGTCACCTGCCCCAGCAGCGTCACTTGCCGCAAAGTGTGATTGCCGGAATCCGCGACCACGAGAACGTCAAGTGCCGGGACGTAGATGATGCCTTTCGGATCAAAAAAGCGCGTTTGAATGCCAGGGCCATCATTCGTTCCCGCCTTCCCTTTCAATCCCGCCAGCGACGTCAACACGCCCGTGTCCTGCGTATATTTCACCACGCGGTTATTCGCTCCATCGGTGATATAATAATTATTGTTCGTGTCCACCGCGATGCTGTGCGGCTCGAACAAGCCATTGGTGATCACCGTATCGACAACCTGGGCTCGTCCAGTTCCGGCAGCCAGCGCCAGTACTCCCGTGATCCCTAACAGTGCTTTGATTTTCATGGCCGATTTCCGTTCTTCGCGTGGTTCAAGTTTGAGCTTTGATGCCGCGATGCCCTGTTATGGTTGCTGTTCCCGCACCCGGTAAAACTGCGCCCGGTGGGTAATGTTGGTGTCAGTAAACTCCTGGATGTTGTCGGCACCTGGCAAGCCGCTGGCAATCGCCTGCCATTTGCCAACCGCCAAATCCGAGGCGCACTCGATCACGTAATGTTTCCCGGTCACGCCAAACCAGCGCAACTTGAAGCCCGCCTGCTTCACCGCCTTCGCGTCCTCGGCGAACACTTGCAGCCGCAATTTCGTCGGGTTTGTTCCGTTCAAAAACTCCTGCCAGTTTGGCACGCCATCGCCATCCGCGTCGGCATTAGCGTCCGCCAGCGGGTTCGTCACACTGCCAAAAAACTTCGTGCGCCATTCGTCGGGGATGAACGCAGCGTGCTGCCCCGCCGTCGTGCCGATCCACACGCAGCCAGGCAGTGTTTCCAAATCGTACTGCGTGTTGGCGTCCGGCGCGCCATCGACGTTGGCGAAACGGATCGTATAACAAGTTCCCGCCGTTGCCGTGGCTGGAATGGTGAAGCGAATGTGCCCCAACAAATTGTTGTCTTGCAGCGCCGGTCTGAACGCGGGAGCCGGCACGAGCGGCCAGGCACCGGCAACCTGGTTCACCGGAAGACCGTCTAACGAAAGCGGCCGTGGCAAACCTATGGCGGCGACGAATTGGGCGGCTTGTTCGAGCGATGGGCCATCACTTTCAATCAGGCTTCGGAACTGCATTCCCGCCAGGCTGTGGCCGTCGCGAACTTTCACATATACCGGCACTTCAACCGTACCGCCCGGTTTCGCATTTTCCACCAATCCGGCGCTGACCACCGCCTGGCGGTTCCATGCGCGGTCATCGATTTTGCCGGCAAGAGATTCCGCCGGACTGTTCGGCGAAGCGTTCAACGTTGTCGTCGTCGCGATGCGCGCGCCGCCCGGCGACCATGTGCGCCGCCAATTATTCGGATCGCGCCGCAACGAACGGCTCAGGATGCGTTGCCAGTCCAGAAAACGAATCTGGCCATCGCCACCCACAGCGCCCGGCGTGTCGTCGGGAAATGCGTCCATTGCGTCGAACACATCCGTGAAGGCGTACGGCACGCGCACACCGAGCGAAGCGTAGAACGCGTTATTGACGTCGCTGTTGTCCAGATTGCCGTCGCCAAAATCGCCGGCGTTGTACCACGCGCCGAGCGAGGAATCACCGACGACATACGAAATATTGCTGACGATGATGGAACGAGTTCCCAACGAAGCCAGCTTCACTGGCGCCTGCTGGCCATCCGACGTGCCGGACGGTTGGAGGACATCGATCTGATATTGGTCGCCAACGTTGGCCGCCGCCGGGACATTGATGGCGAGCATCGCGACGGTTGCAAAATTCCTGACGGCGAAGTTCGCATTCGTGCCAATGGCCGAGATGATCAAACCCTTCGTGTTGCCGGTCTGGTAAGGTGAAGTGTTCAGCAGCGCCGCAGCACCGGAAGCGCCGGGGCCGACCACCTGAACAAAATCATTGCTCGTGATGTTGAGCGCGCGCAGATCGCTGCTGAGTTTCGGCGCGGTCGCACTCGGGGAAACTTCGATGCGGAATTGCAAGGAGCGCAGCACCTGGTTGGTTTGCAAATTAACGACGACAGGAACGACGACCGTGGAGCCAATTCCCGCAATTACATCCCGTGGGAACCCGAGCGCGTTGGCAGGCACCGGCTGGCCGGAAGCGACCGCGCTCGGCAACGTGTCCGGCGCGAACGCGCGCACTTTCACGATGCGCAGATCCGCTCCCTGGTTGAAAACTTGATTCAATTGGAATGGCCCGGTGTAGAGCGTGTCATCTGTTGTCGGATCCTGGCCATTGAGCGTGTAGTAGAGACTGGCGTCGGCGCGCGCGACACTGAAGGTGACGGTCGTGCCATTCGGGAAAAAGCCGTTGCCGGGTGAAAGAACCGGGCGATCCACCTGAATGAAATAGTTCCCCGCGACGGTCGGGCTGGTCACAAACCCATCGCGAAAAGCGGCCACCTTGATTGTGGTGTTCGTGGTAATCGACAGCGGAGTCGCATAGCGCGTGCCATTCGTGGAAGGTTCGGAACCGTCTGTGGTGAAATACAAATTCGCATTCGCGGTCCTGGTCGTCATTGCGACCGTAACCGTGTTGATATTGGTGCCTGAAGTCGGAGTCAGCACCGGAGGCGCGGCGATCAAACTGAAATTTCCGCTCGTGGTCGCGCTGTCCACAAAACCATTCTTGAACGCTTTGACTTTGAGCGTGCCGTTGGTGCCGAGCGCGAAGGGGCCGGCGTAAAGCGTGCTCGCGGACGTGGGTTCGGCGCCATCAATCGTCCAAAAGAGCCGTGCGCCCGGCGTGGCCGACGCGAGCGCGACATTGACCGCGTTGTCACTCGCCGCGCTGCCAGGTGCGATGATCGGAGCCGAAACCGTGAGGTTGAAATTCGCGCTGCTTGTCGTGCTATCCACGAAGCCATCTCTGAACGCTTTGACTTTCAGCGTGCCATTCGTGCCCAGCGAAAACGTGCCCGCGTAAAGGGTGCTGGTTGTCGTCGGCTCGGAACCGTCGATGGTCCAGAAAAGTTGAGCGCCGACAGTTGGCGAAGCGAGCGTAATGGGAACCACGTCATTGCTGATCGCGCCGTTGGGCGAGATGACCGGGCTGCCAGTCGTCAGGTTGAACACCGCGCTGGCGATTTGACTGTCGGCAAATCCGTTCCGGAACCCGCGCACTTTGAACGTGCCGTTCGTCGCGAGCGTAAACGGGGCCGTATAAGGCGTGCCGTTGCTTGGCGAAGGATCCGAACCGTCGATGGTCCAGAAAAATTGCGCGCCTGCTGTGGTGGAAGTCACCGTGACCAGTAATGGATTGTTCGACGCAGCCCCGCTGGGCTTGACCACGGGAGTGGCCACCGTGAAGTGAAAATCGCCGCTCGTAGTCGCGCTGGCGACGAATCCAGCCTTGAAGGCTTTCGCCTTCAATGTGCCCGATTGAGCCAGCGAGAACGGAGCGGTATAACGCGCGCTGGCTGTGCTTGGCTCATTGCCGTCAATCGTCCAATAAATATCCGCGCCGAGCGTGACCGATGCGAGCGTGACCGTGACCACGTTATCACTCGCCGCGCTGGCGGGAGAAATCACTGGCGCCGCAGCGGTGAAATTGAAGTCCGCGCTGGCCGTCGCGCTCGCGACGAAACCGTTGCGAAAGCCTTTGACTTTGAGCGTCCCGTTCGTGCCGAGCGTGAAAGGCCCGCTATACAAAGTGCTGGCGGGTGTTGGTTCCGTTCCGTCAATCGTCCAATACAGTTTTGCATTGGGCGTAGCCTCGATGAAAGCTACCGTGACGGCGTTGTTCGTGGCGACCCCGGCGGGCACGATCGTCGGCGTGGAAACAGTAAGGTTGAAGTCAGCGCTCGCAACGGCGCTGGCGGTGTATCCATTCTTGAATCCCTTGACCTTCAAGGTGCCGTTGGTTTGCAAGAGGAACGGGCCGGTGTAGAGCGTGCTGCCAGTCGTCGGGTCGGACTTGTCGATGGTCCAGTACAAATTCGCGCCCAACGTGTCAGTGGTCAGCGCGATGAGAACGGAATCATTGGTCGTCGCGCCACTGGGAGTGATGGTGGGCACAGCGACAACGAAATTGAAATAGTTGCTCACGGCTGGCGTCGGCGCATAGCCCTCGCGAAACCCGCGCACGACGAGAGGCCCGTTTGCGCTCAACACGCGATCACTCCACACCGGACTGTTGGTCTGCGGCACGGAGCCGTCGGTGGTGACGCGGATGACCGCGTTGGAAGTGAGCGTGGAGATTTTCAAAGCCACATCGTTCGTAAACGTGCCGCCGATGATGGAAAGCGTCAGCGGATCGACAAAGAACGAGTAATTGTTGCTCACCACGCCGCTCGTGGCGAAATCCGGGGACACGCCACGAACTGCCAATATTACCGGGCCACCGTCGAAACTGAGATTCGCCGGCGTCGAGAAAGACAGCGGATTCGGCGCGGTGCCATCGGTCGTGTAGTAGAAGAGCGTGTTGGGTGCCGCACTGGTCATCGCGATGCTGACGGCGTTGCTGAAACTCCCGCCGAGGGGCGAAACCAACGGCAACGGCGGCACGACGCGTTTGATGCGCCGCAACGCGTTGTTGTAAAGATCGGCGAGAACGATGGAGCCTTCCCCATCGACCGCGAGACCAAGGGGCGAATTGAAACGCGCGGCAATCAAATCGCCGTTCGCATAGCCGGGCTCGCCTGGAAGGCCCGCAAAAGTTTCCACACGCCACTGTCCGGCTTTGAAGTAAACCCGGCGAATAGTGTTGTTGCCCGAATCGCTCACCAGCAGGCCCGTGTCGCCACCAACCCAGAGCAAGCCACGCGGCGCATTGAAACTGGCAACGCTGCCCACCCCGTCATCGGCTCCAGCGTACCCCGGTCGTCCAGCGATGAGCGAAACACTCCCGTCAGGTTGCACGACCTTGATAGTATGATTTCGGGTATCAGTCACATATAACTGACCGCCATTCCCCACAGCTACGCCGGCAGGTTCATAAAAGCCTTTTGCAAACGTCGTCACCGTGTCGTCCGGAGCCAGGCGGCGAATGACACTGTTTTTCACATCCGCGATGTAGATATTGCCCGCGTCGTCCACAGCCAACCCGGAGGGTGAATTGAATCGCGCCGTGCTCAAACCGCCATCGGCAAAACCACGGATTCCTCCGGCCAGCACCGTCACATCACCGTCGAAACTAACTTGGTAGAGCGCGTGATTGGCGTAGTCGGACACCACCAGCCCACCGCGAGACAAAACAATGCCTTGAGGGAACCCGGCGAAGTGATTGGTCACATCAAGGAACGTGACCAAAGTGGTCAATTCGTCCTTGGACGTGTCGTAGCGCATGATGCTGCTGTCAGCGCTGTCCGTGAAATAATAGACGTTGGTGGACAAATCGACGGCCACCGCGTACGGCTCGAACAGCCCGTTCGTTGTCACCGTCTCCACCGTTTGCGCGCCGGCCAGCGTCGCCCACGAGAGCAGGACCAAGATGCCGATGTTTGACTTTATTTTCATAAGCATGAGGAATTTTCGAGGTTCCAGAAATCAAGGCTGAGTCGAGACCCGCACCCGGTAGAATTGCGCCGGGTGATTTAGTTTCGGATCAATGTATTCGAGGAACTCGCCCGTCCCGGCGATGTCCGAGGCGATCGCGCGCCAGTTGTTGGTGCCCAAACGATCCGGAGCACATTCCACGACATACGATTTGCCGGGCGCGGAAAGCCAGCGAAGTTTGAAGCCGCCCGTGGCGGCATCCGCAATTTGCGATACCGGGAGCAACTCCAGACGCGAATGAGCATCCGTCGGGTTAGTTCCGGCGAGATACTCGGCCCAGTTCGGAATGCCATCTTGATCGGGATCGGCCATTGGATCGGCCGCCGGACTGGCCGCACTGCCGAAGAAATTGGTCTTCCATTCCACCGAAATGATTTCCGAGAACGCCGGCACGGGCGTCTGAATCCAGGCGCAGCCCGGCCGGGTTTCAAAATCGTACTGCGTTTCCGCGTCCGGCGAGCCATCGGCATTCGCAAACGTCGCCATGTAACAACTCGCAAACGTCGCGTTGACCGGCGTGCGAAAGCGGATCACGCCCAGGACGGTGCTGCCTTCCAGCGGCGGGTTGAAGGCTTCGAGGCTCCACGCGCAAGCGACTTGATCGGACGGCAAGCCATCCAGCGAGCGCGGTGCCGGCACGCCCAGCGCCGGCACAAACGAAATGGGTTGTCGAATCGGCGGCGTGCCCGCCGACGAAGCCAGCACCACGCGGAATTGCAAGCCGGACAAGGAAGCGCCCGGCATCACTTTCACAGAGATGGGAAGCTCCACGACCGAGTCGGGATTCGCGTTGGCCACCGAACCGGCGCAGATGAGCGCGGGCCGTGTCCACACTTCTCCGGGCAGCCGCGAGATGGCCGTGGCCGGATAATTTGCCAGCCCTTTCAAAGCGCCAGTAGAAACAGTCGCGCGCACGCCGCCCGCGCTCCACGAGCGCGACCAGTTGTTGGAACTGAGCCGCAGCGAGCGATACAAAATCCGCTGCCAGTCCAGGAATCGAATTTGTCCATCGCCACCAGGATTGCTCGCCGTGTCGTCGGGAAACACATCCATCGCGTTGAACAGGTCGCTGAAATCGAACGGCACCCGCACGCCAAGCGAAGCGATGAAGGCGTTGTTGACGTCACTGTTGTCCAGATCGCCATTGCCAAAATCGCCTGCATTATACCAACCGCTGTAGGAGGAATCGCCAGCCAGGTAGGGAACATTCTTCACCGTGATCGTTCGTGAAGGCATGGTCGCCAGCTCGACGCGATCCTGCTGACCGTCGGAAGTGCCGGACGGTTGGAGAATGTCCAACTTGTAAGCGTCACCGGGTTTGGCATTGGCCGGAATGGGCACCGCGAGCAAAGCCACAGTGCCAAATTGCTTCGCCGCAAAATTTGCGTTCGTGCCGATCGCCGAAATCACCAGCCCGCTCGTCGCATCCACGGCATAGGGCGCATAACTGTAGAGAGCGATCTTGCCTGGCTCCGCGGCACCCGCGACGGGAATGAAATCATTCGTCCGAATGTCCAACGCGCGCATCGCAGTGGTGAGCGCGGGGGTCGTGGCGTTGAGCGGCGAGACTTCAAAGCGGAACTGTAACGAGCGCAGCACGGTGTTCGTCTGCAGGTTCACCACGACGGGCAACACAATCGTGGAGCCAATCCCGGCGACGACATCGCGCGGAAGGCCGATGGCGTTTTCCTTCACCGGCTGGCCGCTGACAACGGCGCTCGGTTCCGCGTTCGGGGCAAAAGCGCGCGCCCGCACGGCCCGGAGGTCGGAGCCAAGACTGAAAACCCGAAACGGACCCGAGTACGGTTTGTCATTGAGCGTCGGGTCATCGCCATTCAACGTGTAATAAATTTTGGCATCTGACCGTGTCACCGAAAACGACACCGTCGCGCCATCCGGGAAAAAGCCTTCACTGGGCGACATCACCGGCGTGTCCACCTGCACAATGTAGGAGGTGGAGACCGCGGGTGAATTCGCGAAGCCAGCGCGGAATCCCACGGCGGTGACAACGGCATTCGTCGTCAACTTAAACGGCCCCGCGTAAAGGGCGCTCATCGTGCTCGGCGCCGAGCCATCCAACGTGTAGCGCAACTCGGCGCCACTGGTCGTCGAAGACAGTTCGACGGTGACCGAGTTGATACTCGCGCCGCCGCTAGGAGAAATCTTTGGAGCCGTCACCGCAAAATCGAATTCGGCACTCACGGTCGCACTCGGCTGGAAGCCCCGCCGATAACCCTTCACCTTGAAATTACCGCTGGCCGCCAACACGAACGGCTCCGTGTAGAGCGTGCCGTTCGTTGGAGTCGGCTCCGTGCCATCAATCGTCCAATAAAGCTCTGCGCCTGTCGTCGCCGATGTCAGCGTGACCGTCACCGGATTGTTTGCGACGGACCCAAGCGGGACGAGAACCGGTGTCGCGACCGTGAGATCGAAGACTGCGCTGGCGACTTCGCTTTCGAGGAAGCCGCTTTTGAATGCCTTCACGAGCAACGTGCCGTTCGTGCCGAGTCGGAACGGGCCATTGTAAAGCGTGCCGTTGGCGGGCGAAGGCAGTGTGTCGTCAATTGTCCAATACAACTGCGCGCCGGGAGTCGAAGACGAAAGAATGACGAGCACGGGATTGTTCGTCGCCGCGCCGGCGGGATTGATCACGGGAGCCACGACGACATTGGTGGCGTTTGTCCCTTGCACCGCATTGCCAACGGAACGGACGAGGTGATAAAAAACTTCCGTCGTGTAAACTGTGCCGTCACCAGCGACCGCGACACCGACTGGTTCGCGCGCCTCCGCAAATTCCGTCGAGCCATCTTCCCAGCCCGGATAATCCGAGGCCCACTCCGCGGGTTTGATTCCATAGAGCGTCGTCGTCAAACCGTTCGCGTCGACGAGCCGCACACGGTGATTCAGACGATCCGCCACGACCAGGTTGCCGTTGGGAGCACGCGCGATTTGATGAGGCTGATTGAATTTGGCGAGGTAGGCCGGCCCGTTTGTGAAGCCGGGGAAATTTGTTCCGGCCAGATAATCAGCCCGCAGTGTGAGCAAATCCAACCGGCGAATCGCGTGGTTTTCGCTGATGGCAACTGTGCGATCATCCATCACCGCGACACCACGCGGCTGCGCCCAGCCGTTCGTCACAACGTTGACGGTTCCGTTGGGAGAAATTTTCTTAAGCGCGCCGCCCAGCTCCGTAACAAATACATTCGTCCCTCCAATGGCAATGGCCGAAAGATTGGCAAACCCGCTCACGATGGAAATCGGATTCGAGAAACGGTCGAACATGCGCACCGTTCCATCGCCCTGACATCCGACGTAAAGATTGTTGTCCGCGTCCAAAGCCACCGCCACCGGCTGCGCCAGACCGCTGAGATAAGTGGTGGCGCGATCGCCGCTCAGATCGAGCCGGCGGATTTGTCCGTTGTCGCGGTCAGCCACAAACAGGTTGCGATTGGCGTCAATCGCACAAGCGTACGGGTTGTTGAACTGCGACTGCTCCAAAGTTTGTCCGTTGGCGAAGCCGCTCGCGGGGCCACCAGCGACCACTGGCCCACCGCCGATGGTTTTCACCACGACTTGAGCGCGCACGCCAGCGGCACAAAACAACACGCCCGCGACGAGCAACAAATTGAACCAGATCGGAGGCGAAGCCATCCGCCGGGGACCAGGCGCGCTGCGGGCATTCAGTGCGGTTTTCATAGTGAGCAAAGGATTCGAGTACACGTCCGGCGGCGCGTTTATTCCCGCTTCCAATTCCAGTCGTACGGCTTGCCCGTATCCCACGGCGACTCCTCCTTGTCCTTATATTCAGGCACTTTGGTTTTCAAAAATACGTTCGCCGTTTCTTGAAAATCATTATCTCCGACAATGGTGGGAGTGATAAAGACCAGGAGGTTGGACTTGTTGCGCACCTTGCTATCGCTGCGAAAGGCCAGGCCGATGCCCGGCAAATCTCCCAGCACCGGCACTTTTGTTTGCGATTTGGAAGAGCTGTCGCTGATCAACCCGCCCATGACAAGCGTATGGCCGCTGGGAATGATCACCTGCGTTTCAATGCGGCGGATCGCGTACACATTGGCCGTCTGCTCCTGGCCGTTCTGCACCTGGCGATCCTTGGAATCGATGTTGGAAACTTCGGGCACAACCTTCAGCGCGATATTGCTGTTCGCCGAGATGCGCGGCGTCACTGTCAAAATTGTTCCCAGGTTCGTGTAAGTAATTTCCGATCCAGCCGGCGTCTGCGAAGTGCCCGGCGTGGTTTTGAAAATCGGGAACGCGCGGGTCACTTCCAAACGCGCCCTTTCATTATCCAGCGTGACGGTGCGCGGCAGCGATACCACCGTCGTGTCCGCGTCCTTGTTCAGGAACGACAGCACGGCATTCATGCCGTCCGCATTCAAGAAAGCGGTGGCGGGATTAAGTCCCCGCGCCGTGTTCAAACTCAGGCCACCATTGCCCAAGAGCGTGCTCAGGCTCGTGGCGGAGGTTCCCGGACTCGCAACGGTCGTGCTGATCGTCCGGCCACTTGGCAAAGTCGTGGTCGTCGTGGTCGGCGTTCCGGGCGAAACTTGAGTCGTGTTCCCGGTGGTGCGACCATTGCCGAAAGAAACATTCTGGGCTTGGAGGGTGCCGGACCAATCGATGCCTTTGATCGAGGAGGGGCTGCGCGCGGTTTCCAGCAGGCGCGCTTCGATGAGCACTTGCCGCGGCGCGACATCCAGTTGGTTTAGGAGCGTGTCAACACCTTCCATTTCTTTTTCCGTGGCCAGGACGATGAGCCGGCTGGTGCGTGAATCAGGCAGAACTTTGCTGCGCGTGCCCAAAGTCGGTTGCACAACCGCCGCCATGTTGGTCGGCGAAGCGTACTTGAGTTGAATCACTCGCGTGACCAACGGCTCCGGTGCGGCGGGATCTTTAATGGTGACGCGTGCGATCTTGGTTCTGGGATCTTGAATTAGCGTGAGACTGTGATTCGCCAGCAAGGCTTCGAGCGCCTGCATCGCGGTCACGTTTTCCCAGCGAATCGACACATTCGGCAACGGCAACGGTTTGCCATCCGGGCCGACACCGCCCGTCACTCGCGGATCGAACTGGAAATTAATCCCCGCCTGGCGCGCGAGCGTGCTGATCACATCGGTCAACGGCGCCTCAGGCATGTTGATCATCGCGATTTCCATCGCGGCGTTGGTGCTGGCGCCGGCGTCCGCCGTCACGGGAAGTTTGGCAGCGGCCTTTTCCACGGGCCTGGTTTCGGCGACGGCGTTGGTGCTGGCGGGCGACGTTTCCGCGGCCGCCAATTCCACCGGCGCGGGCGCGGCGGGAGCAGTCGAAGTGGACTCCACTGGCGGAGTCGCGGCGGCGGCGTTCTCGTCCGCCGGGCAATCGGGGCGGGCGAAGTTCAAAATGACGACCGCCAGGAGGGCAAGTTTCGTTTTCATGCAATTGGGTGATTGGATCCTTTCGCGAAAATTAAGACCGGTGGCGGCGGAATGAACCGCGGCGCAATTTACCGCGCGGTTAATGTTTCTCATGGAGGTGAAGTTCCCGACGTTGCGTTTCTCCGTTTAGCAGGACGACGACGGAATGGGCACGAATCTCCACGCATTGCAGTCGGAGATTCCCCGAGAGCGTCTTCACTTCCGCCTGCTCGCCCGCAGCAAAAGTGTGGTTGTTGATCAGCGCGAGACGCCGGTTGGCGCCGTCGAGAATGCCTTTGAGCTGAACCAGTTCGACCTTGGGTTTTGCCGGATTGGCCGTGGTGTTCGCCGCAGTAGCAGCCGCGACGGCCGTCTTATCGACCCGGCGAACCGTGCCGGGAAAGAACGGATCTTTGCCTTTGGTCAAATCGTCCACAAAGACCGACTGTGGAATTACGATCGGCGCTTTCGTCACCGACGCGGCGGTTTGCGCGACGGGCGCGGCGCCGGTTGCGGTCAACGCCGCGACAAGACCCGCCGATAAAATGAAGCTCCTGGCGAGCCGGTGGAATTGAAGGCGTTGGTTCATGTTACGTATTCGGTTTGATCAACGTGATCAGGTCGAAACGGAAGGAAAGTTTCTCCTGCTCCTCTGGGTTGGCCTGCGTGCCGGTCGGCGGGAGGCCCAGCGGTTCCAACTCCAGATTCGCCACGCGGATGAACGGGAAGGCGTTTTCAAAATCGGCGATGAATTTGCCGAAGTCGTGATAGAAGGCCGAGCCGCGCAGCGTGAACGTGGCGGAGCGATACGGAAACCCCGGAATCAAGTTCACGTCTGAAACTTGCTCGCGCGAGAATTGCGGAATTTCCACTTTGTAGCGCACGCGAAATTTATTCACCGTCTGGATCAGCCAGGAGTAGAGATCCCCCGAGGCCATGCCGTCTTCAATTTCCTTGAGCTGCTGTTTCACTTCTTCCAGTTCGGTTTGCACCTGCTTCTCCTTCTCCACGCGGCGCTTGGCGTTGACGACTTTTTCCTGCGCCTTGAGCGCGCTTTGGCGGCGCTCGTCCAAGGTCGTTCTCTGCGTGCTAATCAAGCCAAACCAGAGGCCCGCGATGATGCTGGCGGCGACGAGGGCCACCGCGATCATCCGGTTTTGTTTCTCTTTCGAAAGCTTGTTCATGTCATTTTGAACGGGTTTTCTCCGGATACACACAACTCAGAGTGAATTGCACATACGGCCGGTTGGGATCCGTGGGATCGGCCTGCGGCGCGGACAACTCGGTAAGATCGACCCGCTTGAGCTGCTCTTTGAAGTGCGGGTACGCCGCGAGGGATTCCTTGAACTGCTGCAAACCCGTCGGCGAACCGAAATCTTTCGCGACGATGGTGAGCGCAATTTTCTCCGTGGCGGCCGCCGGTTTGCCGGGGATCGTCCGGCCGTCCTGCTCGCGTGGTTTGACTTCCTCGGTAAGTTGATAAACTTGAGCCGCTCGCAAGCGGGTCACCTGGACGTTGCCCGCGACGGTGTGCTGCAGCGAATTCAAAGGCGTGCCCCACAGAAAACGATTGGTCGCCAGCTTCTGCAACGCGGCGAGCTTGCCTTCGATCTCCGCGGTCTTCTGAAGGTTCTCGGTGACGCGTTTGAAATCCTTTTCCAACCGTGCCCACTGTGATTCGTAGTTGTTTTGCTCGCGCGTGGCCAGGCCTACTTTCACCTGCAGCCACAAGCTCCAAGCCAGCACCAGCGCCACGACCGCGCTGGAAATCCAAATGGCCCGCTTCACGGGGTCACGCCGCCGCAACTCTTCCGCGAATTGATCTTCAGCCAGTAAATTGATCCGGATGGGCATAGGGCATTAGATGACGGATGCCGCAGCACCGGTGGCCACGGCAAGTTGCGACAAGTTAGATTCCAATTCGGCCATCTGCTGAACGGGCAGCGCCATCTCCAAAAAGCTTACGGGATTCCAGTTCTTGCAGCCGACCATCAACTCGCCTTGCAAGTTCTCCAGAAAAAATTCGGAACGCGCCGCGCCGCCGGAGACGTAAACCTGGCTCACTGCCTTGTCATGCTGGTGTTCAAAAAAGTCGATCGAAGCGCGCAACTCGCGGCCCAGCGGCGCGAGCAGCGGCTGGATGGTTTGCTGAACTTCCTGCGGCATGCCGACCTTGATTCCCTCGGCTTCGGCGACGCTGATGTTCATCGCCTCTGCCAGCCCGGTCGTCAGCCGCTCGCCGCCAATTTCCACCACGCGGCTCAGAATCAATTCTCCATCGAGCAAGATGTTGATCGAAGAACTCTTGAAGCCGATGTCCACCAGCGCGACGACGTCTTTGGCAAACGCCTCCGGCTGCGCCGCCTCAAACGCGTTGACCGGCGCGACGACCCCCGGAACAATCTCGGAACAAGCCAGACCAATCTGTTTCGTCGCCGCCTGCAAATCCCTGACCAGCGATCGCTTGGCGGCCCCCACCAGCACGCGGTGGCGCGGCGATGGCTTCGCTGCCTCCGGTGCGCCGGGTGCCGTCGTACGCGGCGGCAGAATCTGGCAATCGAACACGTGATCGGGCAGCTCTTGCTGAAGATAATTCTTGGAGTTGATCTTCAGCATGGCGCGCATGTCCGTGATCGTCACTTGTGGAAGCTCCGCATGGCGAATCAACGCATCGTTCACGCCCACGACTAAAATGACTTGCCGGGCTTTGACGTCCAGCGCCTGCATGACACTCTTCAAATGTTCACCGAGCACTTGCGGGGAAAGCTGCTTCTCGTAGGCCGGCGCATCCTTGACGACGAACGACGCCAAGGCGTAGCCGTCGCCTTTGCGCTGGAGGCAGACGGCCTTGGTCGTGCGGGAGCCTAAATCAATGGCCACGATTTGATCGCGTTTTTTCGCCCGATTACTCAAGAAAGGCAGAGCCATGTTCCAAAAGCGTTTAGTTTGCGTTAGCCGTTTGTCAGTTGGTCATCTCCATCGGGCACCGCCTGCGTCGCAGTTCCCGCCGAACCGCACGGTTGCCGAATAGGACAACATCATCGGGAAAAACTATCGGCACCTGCCTTTGAAAACTTTAACTGCCGGTTGAATCGCAAGGAAAAATTTGCCGCCAGCACGTTCCGGATCGCTCCAAACGAACCGTCAGGACGGGACGAGGACTGCAAAGAAGAACTGGTTTGGGCCGCTGATCGCGCCCATCACGCGCGTGGCCTGGTGGAAAACTCGCTAGGCAGAAAGTGACTGCGCGGTGCGGCGCACGGCATCGTTGAACGCCTGCTTGACGGGCGTGAGCTGTCCCTGCCACAGCACGCCCAGGCGCACCGGCGCGAAATCGTCAAGCGGGAGCAGCCGCAATTTTGGATTCAATGCGCCTTTGGGAATCGCGATGGAAAGTCCGATCCCGAACCCATTCGCGACGTACGCTTCAATCAAATCCAGCGAGCTGACTTCTATCGAAACCAGCCAGTCCACCTTGCGCGCGCGCAGTCCTTCGCAGAAGTGCCGGCAGATGGGCTCGCTCGGCGGCAGGGCGATCAACGTCTCGCCTATTCGATCACTGGCCCATAGCTCGCGCGCGGAATTCCAGCGACTCGACTTGGGCACGAGCAACGCCAGAGGCAGTTCCAACAACGGCTGCGCGCGCACGCCCGCGGGCGGTTTTCCTTCGAGCAGCGTTACGGCCACGTCCAACTCCTGCATCTGCAGCCACGACTCCAGTTCCGGTTGATACCCCTCGCGCAGCGTCAGTTTGAGTTGGGGAAAACGCTTGCGCACCGTCTGGAGAATCGCGGGCAGATGATCGCGCAGCACGGTTTCTGAAGCGCCCACACGCAATTGCTGCGTGGCGCCGCCGCAGAGTTTTTCCGTCATCGCCGGCAGGTTGCTGAAAAACGGCCGGCAGAACTCATACAATTCCGCGCCGGCCACGCTGAGTTGAAACGGCCGCCGCTGGAACAATGTGACGCCGAGAAATTCCTCCAACCGAATGATCTGGCTGCTCACCGCCGGTTGCTGGATACCGTACGGGATGTTGCGCACGGCCTGGCTGATGCCACCGTGCCGGGCGACGTAATAGAAAAGTTCGAGATGATGAATGTTCATGCAGCCAACTTTTGCGGACGAGCTTATCCTTCGCCGCGTGTCCTTCAAGGATTCAGATTCATCGATCGCCGGTGAGTTTCCAGCAACACTGTCGTTTAAAACGCTTTCTCGGGCGACGCTTGCGCGCCGCCCGAGATTGTGTTGAATCCGTCCGAATCCGGATTTACTGCAGGAGTCGCAGCGAGGAATTCGGGGTGGCATTTGCCTGCGCCAACATCGCCGTGCCTGCCTGGACGAGGATGTTGTAGCGTGCAAAGCTGGTGCTTTCCTCGGCCACATCCACATCTTTGATGCGGCTGCTCGAAGCTGAAAGATTATCTTTCAGGATGCTTAATTGCTCGTTGGTGTAAGTCAACCGAGCGATGCTCGAACCGGCCGTAGCGCGATCCGTGGCGAGCTGGGTGATGGCCGCCTTGACCGCCGTCAGCGCACTGGCGGCCGCCGTGGTCGTGCTCACGGCACTGCCGGTCGCACCCGTGTAAGTACTCGCGGCCAAGTTGATGCCGGTCATCGAGAACGCGTTGGCGGTGCCGGTGTTGGTGTCGCCGTCCGTGGTTACCGAGAGCGCGGTGGACGTAAACAGGCTGACGCCGTTGTAATCCTTGCTGGCGGTGTTGGTGATGTAGGAGGCCAGCGTCTGGAACTCCGAATCGTAGAGGGACCGATCCGAGTTGGACTTGGTGACGTCCTGCGAAAGGATCGACAGTTCGCTCATGCGATCCAGGGCTTTGCCGACCTTCTGCAAAAACCCGTCCTGGGTCTGCGTGAAGGAAACGGCGTTGTTGATGTTGTTTTGGGCCGCGTTGGTGCGGTGAACGGTGGCATCAAAGCGAATTGATACCGCCAGACCGCCGGCATCATCTTCAGGCGAATTGATTTTCGAGCCGGAAGACAAGCGCGCAAGCGACTTGGCCAACATTGAGGAGGAATCGGCGAGCAAGCGGGAGCTGCTCTGGGCCGAAACGTTTGTATTTATAACCATAAGACTCCTTCCATGAGTCACCCCTTGCGGGGCTTTTCTGGCGGCATCCATGCCGCAAGGCGATCCAGTTGGTTCAAGGGCCGGTCACCGTTACCCTGTTGGCTCTTTCAGGCTGCCAACCGCCTTGTCTAACGACAGCTTTGTATCGGTGGGTGGGGGAACTTCTTTAGAAGATATTTTCAACTTTGCTTTTCGCAAAAACCACAAGTGATGGAAGGACGAAACGTGACGTGTTCCCGCTTTTGCGGAATGGCCGAAATCCCTGACCCAGCGGCCTCTAACAGGCAAAGCGGAGCCGTTGTTCAATTGCGTGGAGGAGAAACAGCCGGGCGATCAGAAACGACCGACTCAGGATGGGAAACCGCGAATCAAAACTGCCGGTTCGCTTCCCGGCCCGGGCCGCGTTCGCGCTGAAATTCAAGGCGCGAAATCGCCGATGGCAGCAGCACCGCGCGGCCAAAATCCCGCCCGTTCACTTCCACGCCCTGTTCGCTCCAGCGCAAAAGTTCAACCGTCACATGGCCTCGTCCGCGCAAACTCGCGCGCACGGCGGGGGTGGCGGCGGCGCGGGGCGGTTCGTTTTTCGGACGCGCCAGTTCCAGCCGGGCGACCCGCTGCAGCGGCAGTTCCGTTTTCTTGTCCCCCGAAACAAAAAAGACTTTGCCGTCCTGAACCTGCTCCAGCCGTCCGGTCATTTTATCGTCGTTGCGCAGTCGCGCCACATCCTCCACGCCGCTCACCACATTCCCATCCGCCTCGTCAAAATGGCCATCCCACTCCGTGATCCGCAGGCCGTCCAGTTTCACGACGCCGAGTCCTTGATGCACGATGCGCAGGCCCGTGCCGCGCCCGGCAAACGGTTCCGGATCAAGCCACTGTTTGACCAACGCGCCGTCGAGCAGCAGCGCGACCACGCGCTTGGATTTGTGCGCGCGAATTTCCACGTGCGTGCTTTTCCGTTGTGTCAAGGTCGGCACCGAAACCTGGCCCAAATCACGGAGCGTTTCATGTTGCTTCACCGGCAGGAGCCGCGCGTAATAGCTGTTCAACTGCAAGCTGTAAAATCCGCCGAAATCCGGCTCGTTCTCCTTGTTCTGCAAATTCACCGGCTGGAGATAATCCGTGTAGAGCGCGATGGCAATGTAAAGATTGCCTTTCCACGCGACGTCGAAATGCACGCTCGCGACGTCCGGGAGCTTCAGGTCGCGCGCGACGGACGCCGCCTTGTTCGCGTAGAGTGCGCCGTTCTTGAACTTCCACTCGCCAGCTTCGGTTCCGCCCGCGTTGACTTTGCCAATCGTCCACCCGTCCAGATTCGTCAGGCTCCCGAACACCACTGCGGGCGGCGGCGGGATCGGTGAGATCGATTGCACCGCGCTGCGGGACAGCGTCAATTTGCCGCCGAAGCTGGTATCCAAAACCAACACCTCGGCGTTGCAGGAAATCAAGCTGCCTTCCAATTCGTCGTCGTTGCGAAGCCGCACGAAGCAGTTCTGCGGCAATTCAGCGTGAGGCGCCGCCAACTCCGCGAGTTGGATTTCCGACACTGCGTCGTAATTCCACTCAATCACCCGGCGCGCATCCGGGTGTTGCCAGCGCACGCCGCTCGCGGGATCGATCGTCAGCAGTTTGCCGTAGAGCAGGTCGCCGTTCGCCAGGCGCAACGCGTCTTTGCCGGGCGGTTTTTCGGCCGCCGGCAAACTTGTCGTTGTCACGCTGAGTGCCAGCAACACGCACCACATCGCTAGTTGCCGTCGTGCGACTCGAAACAAATAACGCCCCGTCATTCCGCCACCTCGTCGAGTTCCCATTTCGTTTCGTCTTCCGGGTTTGCCAGTTCGTCCCCGGCTTTGGCGCGGTCGAGATTGAATTGCAGCCGGCGAATCGAACGCGCATCGAAAACCAACTGGCCGAAATCCGGATTGCTGCCGGCTAGTTGCTGTCGCGTCCATTTCTCGAGCTGCAAAGAAACAGAGCCGCCGCCGCTGAAAAACGCCCGCACTTCCCACGGGCTGCGCGCCACGCGGTTGGTGTTCCTCGCGCCGAAGAAAATCTGCGTTACGCGCTGCATCGGGATCTCCAGTTTGGTTTGCGCTGCGGCCATCAGAATTTTTCCATCGCGAAAGCCGGAGAGCACTCCGCTGACTTTGTCCCGGTTGACCAGGCGCACGAAATCTTCCGTCGCCGACGGGTTCGCCGGAATTTCCTCCTCAAACTTTCCGTTCCACTCCGAAACTTTGAGGTTGCTGAGACGGAGCGAGGAGCCGTCGATTTGATTGGCAAACACGATTCCCGAACCGCGTCCCGCGAAGCCCGCGTTGTCGCGCCAGCGCTGGAGCAAAACGCCGTCGGCGTAAATCGCCACCGCCGGCTCCTCCTTGCTCACGCGAATTTCAAAGCGCGTTTTGTTGCGCCGCAACATGCTCGGCACCGACGCTTGGCCGAGCACGATCGGGCTGCTGCCGGGCAGCATCCGTTGCACATTCAAATAGCCTGGCCCGAAGTAAATCGCGTACCCCGTCGCACTGTAGTCGAATCGCTCGACGACCTCCGAGTAAAGCCCGAGGATCACGCTGAACTGGCCGCTCCAAGCGAGATCAAATTCAAACGTCGCCGAGCCTTGCAGTTTCAGATCGCGCCCGAGCGTGCCAGTGCCGCTGGCGAGAAACGCGCCGTCGCGATACCGCCACGTGTTTGTCCCCCGTCCCAGGCTCCAGCCGTCGAGACCAATCGGCCCCTCGTAAAGCATCGCCACGCCCTTCGGATAGAAGACGATGGACTGCACCGCCGAACGCGGCGTCTTCAAGTTGCCGCCAAACCAGGTTTCAAACTCAAGCTTGTCCATGTCGATTGCCGCGAGGTTGCCGAACAACTCGTCGCCATTGTTGAAACGGAAACGGCAGTTTGGCTTCTCCGACAGCGCCACCGGCGTGGTGTTCTCAAACCCAATCCACGCGAGATTTGCCGGGCCAAATTCAATCGGTTGCTTCGCGCTGGGATGTTGCCAGCGCACTCCCGCCCCGGCATCCACCGCCTGCAACTGGCCGTGCAAGACCGCGCCATCAAGAAATTGGAGTTGTTCCATCACGGCCGCCGCCGCGTTTGTGGAGTTGGAAACGTTTTGGCCAAACCCCAGGCGCGTCACCAAAAGCATTGTGATGAACGTCAACACGGTCGTGACCCGCGCCCTGCCTCGTACCATCCATCGCGTTGTGATTGTCGGACTCAAATCAACGCTCATAAATTGGCAGGTAGCGATAATTCAGCGCCAGTGAAAGCAGCGATGCCGCCGTGCTGAACGTCGGCCCGAATTGTCCGTCGCCCCAGCTTCCGTCCGGGTTTTGCGCCGCGCCTAGATTTTTGAGATTCGCCTGGTTCCAGACTTTCCAAGCCTCTGGCGACGCGTGGAAGTACGCCTGCGACGCATAGTAAAGATAGTATTGCGGGTAACTCGATTCGGCGGGTGTCTTTTGCAAAAAGGCAAAAGCGGATTTGAACGCCGACGAATTTTTTTCCTTCGCGAGCGCCAGCACCAGGCAGGCAATCGCCGTACGCGCGCCGTTCGGTCCCGCGTTCGACACGTAGCCGATGCCGCCATCGGGCGTCTGGCAAGCCGCAAAAAATTTCAGTCCCTTCTGAATCGCCTCCTCCGCCACCGCAATGCCGGCGTTGCGCGCCGCAAAGAGCGCGACCATCTGCGCGCCGCTCACCGTCGTATCCGCGTCCGTGCTTTCCGGCGAATAACGCCATGCGCCGGCAGGATTTCGTTTCTGCGATGCGACGATCAGCCGCACCGCCTGTTCGAGCGCCGGACCGAGCCGCGCGTCCTTCACCACGCCATAGGATTCCGCCAGCGCCAGCGTGCCAAAACCGTGGTTGTACATCGACCGCCCGATGTAACCCGTCCGCTTCTCCTGATTCTTCAAGATATAATTCAAACCACGGAGGATTGCCTGGCCGTACGGCCCGGTATTCGGATCGTCGCCATGCGCCAGCATGCTCACCACCGCCAGGCCAACGACCGCCGGCTCGCCGCCGTACGACGCGTCCGGCCAGCGTCCATCAGCCGTCTGCGAGCGCGAGAGAAATTGCAAGCCGCGAACGTAAACGCGGTCCACCGCCGATGCCGCGAGATCAGATTTTTCGGAAAACAATTCCTGGGCCGCTGCAAAATTCCAACCAAACCCGCAGAAGACGACCGCGAGCAAATGCGCCATAAAGTTGCGCGCCCACCGGCAACAATGCTCGACGTGAAAATCTCGAAAACCTCCGTTCATCACGACTCGCTTAATTGGCTTCTTTCTCCACGGCGTTGAAATAATTCTCCAGCGCTTCGCGAAATTCCGTCGGGATGTTGCCGGTCAATCCGCTCGCTTTACCCACTTTGCGCGCCTCCGCCGCCTTGCCGCGCGATTCACCCGTTTGCGCCGCCGCCGCGCGATCCGTCGAGCCGCCCGCCAGACTGCCGCCCGGCGACGGACTCATGGCCATGCCCTGGTTGGCGCTGCCTGGCTGCGACATCATCTGGATCATCGCCGCCGCTTCTTCGCCGGCTTCGGTTTGCTGGCTATTTTTGCCGCTCGCCTTTTGCGCCTGCTCGTTGATCAAGTTGATGACATCGGAGAGCGCTTCGACCGCTTTGGTTTCCGCGGCTTCCGCCAGTTTGTCGGTTTGCGGCTTGCGCAAAAATTCCTCCACGCTGGCCAGCCGGTCGGCGGCGTCATTGAGCGCCGGGTTGATTTCAACAATTTTGTTTTCGCGCTGAACTTCACCCAACTCCGTGCGCATCTTTTGCTGCGACTCCGCGAGTTTCGCTGCGCCTTCGCCGTAAAGCGGCGCATCCGGCTTCTTCTTCTCGAGCGCGCGTGTTTGTCCGCGAACCGCCACTTCACGCTCGCGCAGCCGCAACAGCGTCATCAAATGCTTCAACAACTCTTTGCCGTCATCGTCGCTCTCGCCCTGGCCGTCGCTCTCTTTGGAATCCTTTTTCTTCGGTTCGAGTTTCGCCGCCCATTCGTTAAAGCGCTCCGACCAGTTCGTCAGATGGCGCATCGCCTCCATTGAAATGTTTTCCTGAATCAACCCGCGCACTCGATCCAGTTCATCGCCGGTGCGTGCCTCCGTCATCGCTTTCGTCACTTCCTCGTAATTCGGCTTGCGCGTCCGCTCGAAGAACCGGCTGATCTCGCCTTGTACTACCTGCGACTCCTTCTGCGCCGCGTCCTGGTTATCCGCCTGCGTCGCATTGAACCGCTTGAACTTCGGCGGCACTTCGTCCGGCAGCAGCCCGACCGTCTCAGGCACGACTTTCTGAATGCGCTCCGCGATCTCCTGCTCGTCCGTTCCCAAGCGACGCAACCGCTGCGCGAGCGTCAACGCCTGCAATTGATCCATGCCCTGGTTCATTTTTTTTTGCATTTGCGCGAGGTCCGACAAAATTTCCTCCTGTTTCTCCTGCGCTTCGGCGACATCCTTCGAACGCGCCTCCGCGTTTTTCGGTTGCGCGTTCTGCTGCGCGGATTTCAACGAGCCGGTCGCCTTCGGCATTTTCTCCTTCGCCACTTGTTTCATCTGTTGAAAATCCTTGTTCCATTCGCGCAAGGATTCTTCCGTGAATTCCGGATTGCGCGCCGCTTCGCGCATCGTGGCCTGCCCTTCGCGCGCGAGTTGATCCAGATTCGCCGCCGCCTGCTTCTGATCTTCGGCCAGCGCGCTCAACTTTTCCGTCGCCACTTCGTTCGCGAGTTTTTCCGGTGAAAGCTCCTTCAAGTCGCGCGTCTCGTTCGCAATTTTCTCCTGTAGGCGCGTCACTTCCTCCAACTGCACCGCCAGCGCCTCCAGCTTTTGCCGCACCAGCTCGGCGTGCGTCGCGTTGTCCACCACATGGATGCGATAGGCGGGCGTTTCGACGGGCTGCCGATCCGGGAAAAAATCCGTCGCGAACGCCGCCACTTCAAAACTCGTGTTCGCGGGAATTTTCAAAACTGAAGGGCTGAAAGCAAATGTCCCTTCCAATTTTTTCTGCCGCGGCGTCAGCGCCTGATCCTTGAAATCGCCGTCCGTGAGCGAGTTGGTCTGAACGCCATTCGTCAGCAGATCGAACCGCAACCCAAACTCGCGTACGCCGTAGTCATCTTTCACCGCGACTTTAATGTTGAGCACTTCGGTTTCCAGCAGCGCCAGTTCGCGCGGCAACTCCGGCAACTCCGGCTGCGGCGGCGCGTCGGATTGCGTCTCAATCGCCAGCGGCCACGGCGCGGCACTTTCGAGGCCGAGCTGATCCCGGAACGTAAACCCGCCGCGCGCCGCTTCGCTGATCGTCGCCGGCCCGCTTTCAAATCGATCCGTGTCCACTTTGAGCGCCTCCGCGTCGCGGCCCTGCAAGCGCACTTCGCCCTCCGCCAGCGCGCGGGTCGCCTTGCCTTGAAACTTCACGCTGCTGCCTTCGAGCAATTTCAACGTGCCGTTTTGAACGGGTTCGGTCGCCGACGGATAGCGAAGATAAGCTGGCAACTCAACGCTCGCCGCTAGTTCTTTCAACGCGGGCCGATGCGTCGGCACGATGGCCACCGACTGCGTCGCGTCGCCGACTTGAATCGTCAGCGCGCCGTTTTGAATCTGGCCCGGTACTCGGATGCGGATTTGGCCCTGCTCCACTTTCGCTTCGATGAACGGCTGGCGGTCGAAGCGCACCAGCGCGCGGGCTGGCTTCCAGAACGAGCGATAATTTACCGAGGCGGTCACTTCAAACGATTCGCCGTGTGGCACAATTTTTTGGGCCGCGACTCCTTCAAGTGTAACCAGCGTGTGCCGCGCAATCGCCGCCATCGGCATGGCCCAACGACAAAGCGAATTCCAACTCGCCGCCGGCACAACGAGTGCGGGCAGGAGCGCCAGCGCAAACAGGCCAGCCGCCGCGAACAAACCGCGTTGGGCCGGACGCACATCCACCGCCTCGCTGAAATCCAGCGGCACCGCATCCGCCGCCACTTGTTTGATCGCCGCCCGATACAACTCCGGCGAATACCCGGCGACGTGATGCTCTTCTTCGACGAGTTCAACGATGCCCAGCAGCCGGTCGCCAAGCCGGCGGTATTTTTTTTGCACCAAGTTCGACAGCGCGCGGAGATCCCGCCGCCGCCAGATCCAGTGTTGCGTCCACCGCCAAACTGCGAGCGCAATCAAACTTAAAGCCGCCAGCGGCAAAAAGACGCGCGCCCAAACTGGCGTGTCCCAGCAACGATCCGAAATGAACTGAAGCAAATACGAACCGAACAACGCCGCCAGAATCATGGCGAGCGCCGCCGCCGTCTCCACGTTCCAAAGACGCTGCTCCAGCGCCGCGAATTTGCTTCGCAGTTCGTCCGGCAGATTCACCGAGTTCAGATTGGGATCGAGAGCCATCGAGCTTCGTTGGTGCGCGCTGATACAATGCCCGCGCGCCGCCGCCGCGTCCAAAGAAATCATCGCCCGCGCAGATGCAGGCAATTTACCGCTTGTCAATTCCGGCGGATTCGCGTCTAAACGCCGGATGCCTGACTGGATTGCAGCCATTACCTTGGGTGTCATTGAAGGATTGACGGAGTTCCTGCCCATCTCCTCCACCGGTCATCTGCTCATCGCGGAGCATTGGCTCCCCCACCAGACCGAGCTGTTCAACGTCGTGATCCAGTGCGGCGCGGTGCTGGCGGTGCTGCTCGTTTTCGCCGGGCGGATCAAGCAATTGCTCGCTCAGTGGAACGAACCAGCCGCGCGCGCCTATTTGCTCAAACTGATCCTTGCCTTCGGCCTTACTGGCGCGGGTGGGTTGGCGCTCAAGAAAGCCGGCATGGTCCTGCCCAAAGAACTGGCTCCCATCGCTTGGGCCACTTTGATTGGCGGCGTGATCATGTTCGCGATCGAATTCTTGCGGCAGGGCAAAACGGGCGGTCAGGAAGTGACATGGCTGATGGCCGTCGCCATCGGCGGCGCGCAGTTGCTGGCGGCCGCGTGCCCCGGCACTTCGCGTTCGGGAGCGACGATCATGATCGCGCTCGCGCTGGGTTTGAGCCGCGTGGCCGCGACGGAATTTACTTTTCTCCTCAGCCTGCCCACGATGTTCGCCGCCGGCGCGTGGGAAATCCGTCACGCCCTCAAGCATTCGAACGGTGAAGTGCAAAATTGGACGCTCGTGTTCCTCGGAACGCTCGTCGCGGCGCTCACGGCATTTGCGGCAGTCAAGTGGCTGCTCAAGTTCGTCCAGTCGCACACGTTCATCGGATTCGCTTGGTACCGCGTGGCCTTGGGAATCATTCTGCTCGTCGTGATTTTTCGTGCCGGGCAAATCTGAGTCCGCATTTCCCGATTACTTGGCGTCGCCGTCGCCACGCGGCGTGAACGCCGCGTGGTATAGCTCCACGAAATCGTTCACACGCATCGCTCGTGGATTGAACCCCGCCGTCCATTGCGCCGCTGCTTCCGCGGCGAGCGTTTTGATTTTGGCGCGTTTCACGCCGCAGTCCGACAGCGAGCGCGCCAAGCCCGCTTCATTGCAGAGTGCTTCCAACCGTGCCACCAGCGCTTCCACCGCCGCCGCTTCGCCATCGCTCACGCGGGCAATTTCCGCTGCGGACGCCAGTTCCGCGTAGCACCGGCGCGCCGCAGGATCCTGCGAATTGAAACGCACGACGTGCGGCAACATCACGCCAACGGCCAGGCCATGCACCACATCGAAGTGTGCCGTCAATGGGTTCGCCGCCGCGTGCGCCGCACCCAACATCGAGTTCTCAATCGCCAGTCCGGCAAACGCCGCGCCGAGCAACATGCGTCCACGCGCTTCGAGGTCGAGTGGGGTTTTCAAAACGCGCGGCAAACTCGTCACGCACAGCTTGAACGCTTCGCGCGAATACATCTGAGAAAGCGGATTGCGCTTTTTCGTCACCGCGGTTTCGACGGCGTGAGCGAGCGCGTCGATGCCCGTGAACGCCGTCACGCGCGGCGGCTGCGAAACCGTGAGCACCGGATCAAGAATCGCGATGCGCGCCGCCGCTTTCGGATCGAGGCACGCCATTTTCTGATGTGTTCGTTCGTCGGCGATCAACGCGGCGCTCTGGCATTCGCTGCCCGTGCCCGCCGTGGTGGGAATCGCGATGAGCGGCAGCATCGGCAACTTCGCTTTGCCGACGCCCCAATAATCTTTCATCTTGCCGCCATTGGTCAGAAGAAAGTTGCAACCCTTCGCCGTGTCCATGCTGCTGCCGCCTCCCAGTCCGACAATCGTGTCTATGCTCGCGGCGCGCGCGACGGCGAGACACTTCGCCACGTCGCGCGTCGTCGGATTTTCGTGAACTTGATCGAAGAACACGACGGCCAGCCCGGCCGCTTGTAGAAAATGCTCCACGCGTTGCGCGTGTCCCGCCGTGACAATTCCCGGATCGGTGACGACCAGCACCCGGCTCGCGCCGAGTTCACGCGCCAGATCGCCGACACGCTCGACGCTGTTGGCACCGAAGACTAGGCGCGTATGCGGCTGGTGATCGAAAGATAACAAATTGGAATTCGGCGCAGTGTTCATCGGCATTGCTCGGACGACTTGAGTCGCTTTTCTGTTCAAAATCAAGACGCACGGAAGAAAGGAGAAGTTTCGCCGCCGTCGCGAATGCCTAGCTGGATAGCTGCGGAAAATTGCTGCGCTAACGGCAGGAGTTCATGCACTCACGCTCACCACTCCCATTCCTTGAACAAGTCGGCGACGGGATATTGAAAGCCAGGCAAAAGATCTTCGCCGTCGAGCGAACCGCCCGGACCGAGCAAACGACGTTGAGTCGGCGCGTGGCAAATTTCCACCAGCTCGCGATCCGGGTCGATGATCCAGGCCAGCTTCGCGCCACTGGAGAAAAAATCGTTGAGACGTTCATCTACTTCACGGCGCGTGTTGGACGGAGAGAGAATTTCGACTGCTAGATCGGGCGCTCCTTGAAAAAATCGCGCCTCGCGACGTTTAAGCCCGCGCAGACGTTCCTTGCGAACAAAGGAAATATCGGGCGCGCGGCAGTTCAGGTTCTCCATCCAGAATCCGGTGCTGGAATCCCACACGGCGCCGAGATGCCGCGTGTCGGCATAAGTTCTAAGCGCGGTGATCAAATGCGCGCAGATGTCGCCGTGGAACCAATTATTTTTATGCCTATCGGGTTTACTCAGTGAACCACTACCGCTTGACTTCGCGAGTCACGTCATCGGCCCGGCGTAGCCGGCATCAACTACAGGTTGTATGTCACTGAGTGAAACTGATAGGCATAATTATTTTTGGGACTTATGACCAGTTCTCCATTTACGACCTCGTGACTGTAGCCTTCCTCGGGAAGCGCCTCCAGTTCGGCTTCCGTCCACACTTTCTTTTTGCTCTCAGCGGCTGCGGCCATGGCGGAAAATTATTTGAATGGCGGCCCGCTGTCGAGGCGCGAAAAACTCACGCGGCCACCACGTCCGCGCTCTTCGGCACGTCTTTCAAAATTTGCGCGATGATGTGATCGGTCGTGATGCCCTCGGCCTCGGCTTCGAAGTTGAGAATGAGCCGGTGGCGCAATGCCGCAGCGGCGACGGCCTGGATGTCGTCGAAGCTGACGTTGAAACGGCCCTGCATGAGCGCGCGGACTTTTCCGCCGAGAACGAGGCATTGCGCGCCGCGCGGGCTGCTCCCGAAACGTAGGTATTGATTCGAAATCGCAGCGGCAGTGCCGGTCTTGGGATGAGTGGCCAGCACCAGGCGCACGGCAAAGTCCTTCACGTGCGATGCAACCGGCACTTCGCGGACAAGTTGCTGTAAATCCATCAGCGCCGCGCCGTCGAGCACTTTGGCCGGCTTCGCCTTTGTGCCTTCCGTCGTGCGATTGAGCACTTCCGTCAACTCCGCCGCGCTCGGATAACCGACCAGCAGTTTGAAGAAGAAGCGATCCAACTGCGCTTCGGGCAACGGATAAGTGCCTTCCTGGTCGATGGGGTTTTGCGTCGCGAGAACGAAGAACGGCTCGGCGAGTTTGCGCAATTCACCGCCGGCGGTCACTTGCTTCTCCTGCATCGCTTCGAGCATCGCGGATTGCGTCTTGGGCGTGGCGCGATTGACTTCGTCGGCGAGGATGAGGTGCGCGAAAATCGGCCCGCGCTGAAATTGAAATTCGCGCCGGCCATCCGCGCTTTCGACGACGAGGTTGGTGCCGAGAATGTCGGCGGGCATCAAGTCGGGCGTGAATTGGATGCGGCTGAAGGAAAGTTCGAGCACTTCACTCAACGTGCGCACGAGCAGCGTTTTGCCGAGGCCGGGCACGCCTTCGAGCAGAACATGGCCGCCCGCAAAGATCGCGGTGAGCGTGCCCTCGACGATGGCGTCGGCCCCGACCATGACTTTGCCGATCTCGGCGCGCAGGTTTCCCCAGGTGGAACGGAAAGATTGGATTTGTTGCTCGGTGTTCATAGAGGGAAAATCACAAACGGATTTAAGCCGAAACTCAAAAACTCAGAAAGAATTTGTTTCAATCGCCGGCCTCCAGATAACGGTGTGCGTCTTCGGAGCCAACGCGTTTGATGGTCAATGGCATCGCGGCAAAATTAAGCAAGAGGGCGTCTTTTAGATTTGCTGCCTTGAGGTAAGAGCGAACGATGGAGAAGAAAATTTTATCCATCGCGAGCACGGCCTTGTTTTCCACGATAACCGTTTTTTCAACCAGCAAATCTAGCCGATGCTCTCCAATGACCTTCCCGCGAAAAAGAATATTCACGGTCTTCTGACGCTCAAACAAGATTCCCAACCGCTCCAATTCCATGCACAGTGCGGCCTCGTAGATCGACTCCAGAAAACCCGGCCCAAGCTCCTTGTGAACCGCTATGGCCGCGCCAATGATCCGCCGAATCAACTCTTCGTTATCCACAGTTGCTCGTGATTTTGTTTCTGAGTTTTTGAGTTTCGGCTTGGCCTACTTCTTCAAATCGTCGAAGTAATCCCGAACCGCTCCTTGATACGCGCGCGGAACCTGTTCCTGGCTCAAGGCACTCTGGGCGTCGCTCTGGGCGGCGACGGCGGCTTGCTCATACGCCACCGAACTCTGTCCTTTGATGCTGACGCCCTTCAAAGTGATGCTCGGCATTGAGCCGCCCGGCGTGAATTGCCCGCGCACTTTCGTGGGTGTGAGACCGTCGGGAAGCTGCGCGTCACCACGATCCGTCAAACCTTTGGAAGCCATGTCCGGACGATTCATGTTCGAGTTGTCCCAAAGTTGCGTTTGCTCGCCGTCCCACTCGCCCTGGCTGTCGCTCCAAGTGCCAACGCCGTATCCCGGCAAACGGCCATTGGGATTGAAACCCGGCCGCTTGCATTGCCCCCAGCCAATGCAATTGCCGATGCACATCTGCGCCTGCTTCAACTGGTCGAGCGTGGCCAACAGCGACTGCGCGTCGCCCATTTCATCCATGAGCTTCTTCAATTCCTTCGCGGCCTCGGCAAGCGATTTCGCGGCGTCGCCTTTCTGAGCTTTCTGCAACTGTAGCGCGCCTTGTTTCAACAACTCGGCGACTTTGCCATAAGGGCTGGCCGGATCGACCGCCTTGGAGACTTCCTCCAGAATTTTCTTCAACTCTTCCGGCGTCAGATTCGCCGACTGCAATTTCTCCACCATCTTTTGCAACGTCGCTTGCGCCATCTCCGCCTGGCCGAACTTGAGTTGCTCGCCGAGATCCTTGCCGAGCCGGTCGGCCTGCTGCTGCATCTGCTGAAGATTCTTCGCCAGCTCTTTCATCTTCTCGAGATCCTGCATCGCGAGATTCATCTCCTTCAAAAACATATCGGCTTGATTCGCCTGCAACGCTTCGATCGCGGCTTCAAGACTCGGCAGCGACGCGCCGAGATCCTTGGCCTGCTGCGAGAGCGCGGCGAGCGACTTCGCGAGTTGGTCGCGCGCGGCGTCAGCTTTCGATGAATTCTGACTCGCCATGCCGGACGCGGCTTCCTTTAGCTTCTGCAAATCCTTCTTCAACTTTTCGAGCGCATCCGGATTGCCGTTCTTGTCGCCGAGCGCCTTCTGCAAATCCTGAATCTTCTTCTGCAACGCCGCTGCTGATTCGCTGTTGCCGCCGGGCGTGCGCGCGGCTTGTTCCATGCGCTTGAGCGCGGGATTCTGCGTCAACTCCTTCACCTGCTGCTGCAGTTTATCCGTGACACTCGCCAGATCTTTCAGCGCGTCGGCGCGCGTCAGTTTCGCTTTCGTCAGCAAGTCGCCCAGTTCGGCGGCGCTCTCCATCGACTTGCGCGTCGGCTCCATCGCGGGCGGGCGCTTGTCCAAATTGCGGCGCACCAACTCGGCCATTTGCTTGCCCGTCTCGCGAATGTTCTCGGCCTCGCGTTTCTTTTGCAGGTAAGCCTTGCTGCGGTACTCCGGCACGAAACCGAGTCCAACGCCGACGACAAGCAGAAGAACAATCCAGCGGCAGGCCGACGGCAGACCGTACGGAATCAACTTTTTCAAATCCAACTTCCGGGCGTGCCCGGCGGCATCGGTGAGGAGCAAATCGCGCCAGTTGCCGGTCGCGGACGGTGCAACTTCCAGCGCGGTGCTCAGGCGCTCCTGCAACTGCTGGCGGTCATCGATCCAGCGCGCAGTCGCGGCGAGCGACGGCTTGCGCCACCAGCCGGCGAAAAACCCAATCAATGCTGAAGCGAAGGAAACGAAGAAGCCGAAGCTCACACTAGCGTCCGGCAGCGGGAAAATTTTGTGCGCGACGATGATGACGAGCCAGGCGACGCAACCCCACAACAAGCCCCGCCACAAGCTGCGCCAAGCGCGACTCCAACGACGCCGACGCACGGTCTGTTCGAGAACTCTTTCAATGACTTGGAATTCGCTCATAACTCTGGTGGCAAGGTGCTCGACCGGGCTTCGATTTGCGAGTCAATTTTGATACTGCTTTGACAAGCAAAGCCGGATTCCGTTCCGAATTCTCCGACTAATTAAGCCGAAAAGCCCGACGCAGCGACTGCAACAGTCGCGAGCTCATTCTCCCGAACGGCCCGATTGCCCAGTAAGCAGAATCCGAACTCAGCGGGGCCTGTCTAGTTGTTCTGACTTCGGTTCACTGGAGCACCTTGTTAACTTGCGGTGCCCTTCAGGAGTTGGAGCGCAGAACGGAAAAACTCAACTGCATTGGTGATCGACCCGATCTTTAGTTTGACGGTTTTCGCAACATCGCAGTGATAAGTCTCCTTCAGTTGCTTCAGATCATTTGACAACATCCTTACCCCGCCGCCTCCGTGGACTATTGCGTTGCGGCGTGAGTAAAGCCAGTCCGCATAACCAGGAATTGAAGCGGGAATCTTTTTGTTGTGGGACTTAAACTGGGCGAGGATTGCACCGGTGTTGATGTTCACTCGTGGCTTGTTAAGACTCTGGTTGTTCGCCAAAACCTCGAAAACTTTCTTCACCTTTCGAGAATGCCTCTCGCGGAGCAACCCGCCCCGAAGAACCCCCTCACATCTCTCTCGAATTCGGGCCGGAACGTCAGTCGCAGACGACAATAACTTCAGCACATCACCTTCGGTAATCTTGTCCTGCAGTGATTCAAGAGTCTCGCTCAGGAGAGGCTCGAAGGTGACGTTGTCGATGAGAAGATGATCGACGGTCGCATCGAACCTATCCACCACGTTCGCATAGACCAATTTCTGAAGGTGCTTACGACTGTCTTCAGCTACCTTCTCAAGCTCCTTCACGGCGGAACTCACCTCTATGTTGAGGAATGTGAGGAAAGCATCAACGCGATCAAGGTTCATAGCGTCATCGTCCCGCGTTAACATTTGAGTGAGCCGAGAAAAGTCGGTGCTATTGGATATTGGCTTTTCCGAGGCTGAAGTGAGGTTCGTGCCCTTTTCACGGCTTGATTCAATCACCGGCCCATACTGGCGTCAAAACCAAACATAGTCCGCTGGCGGGGGGCGGTTGTGTCGCAAGACCAGCCGCAGCAACACGGGGATTGCTTTGAATACGATGACTGCTCACCGCGGCTGCCCCTTCGGGCACAGCCGTGCCCCGACCAAGCCAAAAGCTACTCAGATTCTTGGAAATCATTCGACAGCCACCGCAATCTCTTCCGCAAATTCACATGCCGCTCAAGCGTTGGGGCAGAAATGGAAAACTCCGGCAAGGACTGAAAAGCTATTGCCGCTCGTACTCGCCTTTGTTCACGCGCTTCAAAACGGTGAAGCCGGCGCTCTTCGCTTCGGAAACGGAAAGCGGCTTGAGTTTGATCGGTGAGTTGAAGGTCGAGATCAATTTGCGCACCGGTTTTTTGCACGCGGGACAATGCGTCAATTCCTTCGCACTGAGCGGACGCCGCAAAGTGAAGCGGCCACCACACGCCGCGCAGCTTCCATCGCAAAGTTCGTATTCGTAAATGGGCATGGCTCAATTTTCGGTTTCGTTGCCGTAAGTGTAACACTCAGGCAAAAAGATGGAGGCAAGAAAATTCAATCTTCTTGCCCATCATCTTTTTGCCTTCAGGTTTATGGGCGAGTGTTCTGATTAATCGGATGGTTTCGGCTCAACTGCTCGAAATGACGACGGCGAGCTTCGCCCGTTACGTGACCACACACGCCTCGAATCCGGCGCGGATTTTGGCTTCATCGAGTTCCTTGCCAATGAACACGAGCTGGTTGACGCGCTTCTCGCCCGCGTTCCAAAATCGCTCCGGCGCGGCGTCGAACATCTGCTGGACGCCTTGAAACACAACGCGCTTGCCCTGCCCTTTGATGTGCAGGATGCCTTTGCTGCGATAGATGTTCGGCCCGAGCGTGTTGATGACTTCGCCGAGCCAGGCTTCGATTTTCTTCAAATCGAGAGCGCGCTCATCGCTGATGAAGAACGACCGCACGCTTTCGTCGTGCGCGTGTTCGTGATGATGGTGCTCATGTTCATCGTGACCGTGATCATGGTCATGATCGTGGCCGCAATGCTCGTCATGCACATGCTCCGGATGCCCATGTGGGTGCTCCGGTTCGGGCATGGTCAGCGGCGCGGTCAAATCACGGGCCTTCAAATTGAAAATTTTTGCCACGTCGATTTGCGACTTGTGCGTGTGATGAATCCGCGCCAGCGGATTCATGCGACGAATGCGTGCCTCGACGCGATCCAACTCCGCTTCCGTCACCAAGTCCGTTTTGTTCAGCAGCACAACGTCTGCGAACGCGATCTGCGCCGTGGCTTCCGGCGCGTCGGCGAGTTCTTTCTCCAGATGCTTCGCATCGGCGACCGTCACGATGGCGTCGAGCCGGAGTGATTTCGCCAGTTCCGGCATGTTGAACGTCTGCGCGACCGGGCCGGGATCGGCGAGGCCGGTCGTCTCGATGAGCACATAATCGAAGCGTTTCTGTTTCTGAAAAAGGTTCGCGAGGCTCTTGACCAAATCGCCGCGCACGCGACAGCAGAGGCAACCGTTGTTCAATTCGACGATTTCTTCATCGACGCTGACGATAAGCTGGTTGTCGATGCTGACTGCGCCGAATTCGTTGATGATGATCGCGCACTTGAGTCCGTGGGGCTGCGTGATCAAGTGATTCAGCAGCGTCGTCTTGCCTGCACCGAGGAAGCCGGTCAGCACCGTGACGGGAATCGGTTCTTTCTGTTTCATGTGGGAAAATTGACCGCTTCCGTCGCAAGCGCAAGCCCGCGCTGCCCGACTCGTTTAAAAGCGAATCGAAGTCGTGAGACCGATCCAGTGGATGCTCAAATCCACTTCGCTGCGGCTGTATTCACCGGAGCGCAGCGCGCTGACATCGACCCGACCTGTGACCGGCAAATCATACTGGTAAGCGAAATCGATCTGGTAACGTCCGCGCGTGAAGCCGATGCCGGCGGTGAAAGTGTGTTCGGCGATGGCCGCCGTGAGCGGCGTGAGCGTTTCTGCCGGCACGGGATTGCGGCCATACGAATAGCCGCCGCGCAGGTGAAAATTTTCCGACACAGCGAAGTCAACTCCGGCGCGATAGACGAAGGCGTCTTTCCAATTCAACGGCGCCGAATCTTCGAGCGAATTTCCGCCGGCCAGTCCGTTCAAATCCGCGTTGTCGCCGTTGCTGAGTTTGATCCGCACGCGGTCAAACGCGTCGTGCCAGTTCACCCAATCCACCTGCGTCGTGAGCCGCAGCCGGGGATGTGCGCGCCAGGAAACGCCGCCTGAAATCATCTGAGGAAAAGTGTTCACCACCTCGGCGTCGTAATGAAAGTCCGGCCGCGCGAGCGCAAACAATCCGCCGAGTGATTTGAGCTGCACGCCGGCGTTTCCCGAAGCTTCGCCGTGGCTGCGAATACGCGTCTCGGTGCGATACGCGAGGCCGATTTGCCAGTCCGGATGCGGTCGGAACAAAACACCGAAGTTGCCATTCACGCCGAAGCCGTCCGTGCCGAGATCGAGCAGCGTCTTCGCGCCGCGCAACGCCGGTTGCTCTTGAAAAATATACGGAGACTGGAGCGTGTTGCGGTTGTAAACCACGCCGAGACTCGCGCCGACGGAAATTTTTTCGCCGAGCGCAACGCCCGCGCCCAAAGCCGTGCGCAGCAAAATAATTTCCGAATGATGCTTCTGAAATCCGTAACTCGTCACGCCGTCGAGTCCACCGGGCGCATCGGTGTAACGCCAGTTCGCGCTCAACAACGAATCGGGAATCACGCCTAGCCCAAGCGTCACCGGCGTCGAGCCGACGGGGATCGCGAGCGCGGCGTCGGCCAGCCCGCCGAGCGAGTTTTTCAAATAGCCGTCGCGATTGACCGGATTCGTGAACTTCGCGTCAAGCAGCGCGCCCGCGAAACTGACATCAAGCGAAGTGTCTTTGAGGAAGCCGAGTCCCGCAGGATTGAGGCTCATCGCGCCCAGCGCGTCGCCGGCCCACGCCACGTCCGCGCCGCCGAGCGACATCGCGCGCGCGCCGACGCCGTTGCGATAAATGCCGCTGGCGTCAACGGACCAGGGCGCAAAGCCAGTCATGATCAGCGCGGTCGAAAGCGAAAGGAGTTTGGCAAAATTCCGCGGCAGTTTCTGGATGGACAAAGATTGATCGAGGGACATGCGCCATGAATCCAGAAAAATTCGTTGATTGTCAACCAGGCAGGCGTGGCGCGCGACCAGGCGAAGCTTTCAAGCCGTCGTGCCAAGCATCAACACTTTCGACACATCCCGACACTTTCATTTGGGGACATGGGCGTCGCTGGATGCGATCACTTCAGCAAACGCAAAAGCGAAAGGCGTGTCGCCGCTTTTATTTTCGTCAAAAGGCCGCGTGTTTCGCCGGCGAGGTCGGTCGGGGCAGTTGCTCTTGGGCATTCGCTTGTAAGCCGCCTTTGCTCACGATAGCTTTTCGAGCAGATCAAACATGCTCGAACTAGAAGAAGCCCTAAGCCGCATCCTTTTGGCAATTCAGCCGCTGGATGCCGAGTCAATCCCTCTGGCGGAAGCCCACGGGCGCATCTGTGCTGAAACGATTTCCGCCGCGCTGGATCTGCCCGCCTTTGATAATTCGGCCATGGATGGTTACGCCGTGCGAGCGAATGAAGTGACCGGAGCCAGCGCCACGAAGCCAGTCATCCTTCGTCAACTCGGCCGCGTCGCCGCCGGTGAGACGTTTCCCGATGAAGTCACCGCTGGCGGCTGCGTGCGCGTGTTCACTGGCTCGGCGCTGCCGCGCGGGAGCGACGCCGTTGTGATGCAGGAGGACACCGTCGCCGACACAGCCACCGGCCAAGTTCAGATTTGCGACG